>JAADHW010000351.1 GCA_013151695.1 Gammaproteobacteria bacterium | reverse complement strand
TCTAATTTGAACAAATGGTTAAAGCAGCACAAGTCATGACAGAGCGGTTGAATCAAGCCTTGGGGCCCACCATCGTCACGATACCTCTCAGGGGATTTTCCGAATATAATCAGGAAGGTCGTGCATTATGGGAACCGGAGGGAAATAGGGCATTCATCGAAACACTTCAAGCCGGGCTACGTCCTGAAATTCCAATCATTCAGGTCGATGCCCATATCAACGACTCTTTATTTGCTGAAATCAACGCAACATGTCTCTCTCGTATCCTTCAAGGACAACGACCGATAGATGTCGCCACTCATATCAATAGGGACGGTTAAAAATGGTTGTTTCACGTCATGGCCGCATCCCACTCTATGCTCAAATTAGACAGGAAATAGAGCAGGACATACTTAACGGGAAATTCAAGCCAGGCGACAAACTGCCTTCCGAAGAAGACATCGCCATCATGTATGGCGTAAGCCGTATGACCGCTCGGCGGGCGATTGACCAGCTTGTTTCAAAGAATCGGCTCAGACGAGTGCAGGGGCAGGGCACTTATGTTGTCGAACAAGCTACTCCGTCTCAAACTGTCGGGATGACACGGTGGTCGTTTGAGCGGATTGAGCCACGTGAGGGTATGACCTGGAAGGTGTTGCGTGTAGAAGAACTTTTACCCAGTATGCGAGTGGCGAATGCATTGCGCACTATACTCGGTGAAAAAGTAATTCAAATAACAGGATTGTTGTATCTGGATAATACCCTCGCTGGATACTACATTGACCATATTCCCAAATTGCTCGTGTCATCCATGGAAGATTTAGCATCGAATGATGTATCTTTGCCTAGCCTCTTATCACAACAGTACAATCTCGAATTTGGCAAAGTTGTGGAGCATATACGGGCCATACCAGCAGATGAAGATGCTATTGAAATGTTGGGCGTAGAACCCGGCAGCGCCTTGCTTGAAGTAACTGACTTAATCTACTTGAGATCAAGAATACCGGCGATCTTATCAAACACTGTCTATCGTTGTGATAGGTATGTTTATAAAGGTCTTTTACATCCGTTGTAAAGGGTTGCCTATTATTCCCTCTATTGACTGTTCGTTAAACCATCTTAATCATTACACGGTAAGGATAAAACCATGAAAATTGCAATCGGATGTGATAACGCAGCTGTATCCTTAAAACGTATCCTGAACGATTTTCTGGCCACCCAGAAGGACATTCAGATTGTTGATCTGGGGGTGGATTCGGAAGACGATCTGGAACTTTACCCCAATGTTGCTGAAAGAGTAGCGTTGGAAGTTGCAAGCGGCAATTGTGAACGAGGAATCATTTTGTGTGGCACCGGCTTGGGCATGGCTATTACGGCTAACAAGGTTCCCGGCGTCCGAGCTGCGACTTGTCATGATGTTTACAGCGCTGAACGCGCTCGTAAGAGCAACAATGCTCAGATCATCACGATGGGTGCGAGAGTAATCGGACCAGAAAAAGCAAAAACAGTGCTCAAAGCTTGGCTTGAATCAGAATTTGCTGGAGGTCGATCCGCACCGAAAGTGCAACGCATTGTCGAAATTGAACAAAAATACCTATCAATAGAAAAATAACCTGAGCCAATGCAATGGTTAGAGGCAAAAATATGAGCATGGGAGATAAGTCAGGTTTTTTTGCAAACTGGCAAACCCTAGATGCAGAAAAATACCTGATCCTTGAATATTACTTCGAAACAACCTCGCCACCAGATGAGGCTGCTGCTCACCTGTGTCAGGAACAGTCCACTGCCCAATGGAAGCGTGTGGGCGTGGATGAAGACCTACGAGAACGTTTTGGGGCCAAAGTAATAGATTTGGTTGTAGAGAAGACTTTTGACAAGCCTAATTATCCCACTCTAGCGACGAACCAAACACAGTCATATGGCTGCCGCGTTAGAATTGCGCATCCTCACGAAAATTTTGGCCCCAAAATACCCAATATGCTGACGGCTGTTGCTGGTGAGGGTGCTTTTCACTCTCCAGGCATCTCCGTCATCAAGTTACTTGATATAGAATTTCCCGAAAGTTTTCTACAACATTTTGAGGGCCCAAAATTTGGTGTTGAAGGACTCCGTGACAGACTTCAGGTATACGATCGCCCCCTATTCTTTGGTGTTATCAAGCCCAATATCGGTCTGCCCCCCAAACCCTTCGCTGAATTGGCGTTTCAAGGTTGGTTAGGCGGGCTGGACATCGCCAAAGATGATGAAATGCTTGGGGACGTTTGCTGGTCGCCATTGCGTGAACGGGCAGAGCTGTTAGGCAAAGCCCGTCTTAAGGCAGAAGAAATCACCGGAGAAAAGAAAATATATCTGGCCAACATCACCGATGAAGTTGACAGACTGCTTGAACTGCACGATATCGCCGTTGAGCGAGGGGCAAATGCCTTGATGGTTAACGGAATGACAACAGGCCTGAGCGCAATCAGGATGCTCAGGAAACACACACAGGTTCCACTGGTCGCCCATTTCGATTTTATCGCCCCTTTCACGCTAATCCCCGATTTTGGCATACATTCACCGCTAGTCACCAAACTACAACGAATAGTTGGCTTTGATGCCATTATCTATCCTGGCTTTGGAGCAAGGATGAAAACACCCGATATTGAAGTCTTACAGAGCGCCCAAGCTTGTCTGAACCCCCTGGGTCAGATCAAACCTTCGCTTCCTGTTCCTGCCGGTAGTCAATGGGCTGGAACAACCGGAGATTTGTACAAAAAACTGGGAACAGTTGATTTTGGCATCGTTCCTGGCCGGGCTGTTTTTGAACACCCCATGGGGCCCAGAGGTGGCGCCGCCAGTTTAAGACAAGGATGGGAAGCTGTAGAAAAAGGTGTGTCGCTTGAAGCTTATGCCGCTGAACATCCAGAGCTGAAAGCAGCGATAGAAATGATTTCCTAATTTCGACTTTCTTTATAAGGAGGTATATGAAAAAAACTGTAACTGTAGACATTCCAGCCATTTTATCTCACAACATTCACTTAGCGCTTTCCAGAAAAGAGTTTCGTCACAAATGAGCAGAGAGTATGGAGGAGTATCTGAAGAAGATACCAGCATATTCCTTGTTGTGAAATGCCAATATTATCTCTGTGTCCTTGGTGCCTCTGTAATGACATAATTCTTTTCGGTGGAGCCATTTAGGAGGATAAAAAATGTTTAAGAACACATCGAAGGCAGTAGCAATAACTATCTTAATGTTGATGGTTGTATTGAGTTTAGCTGCCTGTGGCCGCTCAAACCAAAGTCCCCAGCCTCAAAGTCAAGAAAAAGAGACGGCCAGCACATCCGCTCCATCAGATAGTCAGTCTGACACCACGAAAGATCAGGCTCAATCCACAGACGATTCCTTCAACCCCTACGCTCCCTACGCTGGTGAAACCATCGTCGTTAGTTGGCCCTCGTTGTCTCATTTTGAGAAAGCGAAAACCTTGATCTCCGAATTTGAAAAAGAAACCGGTATCAAGGTTGAGGTTGACTCCATCCAGTACATGAACATGAAAGACAAGCAAGTGCTGGAAATGAGTAAACCGATGGGGCAGGGTGGATACGATGTAGTCAGTTGGGTGATCTTCAACAAGACAGAATACGTCAACAAAGGCTATCTCACCGAATTGGCACCCTTCTTCACCAACGCTAGACTGGCCGATCCTGACTACGATCCCGAAGACATTGTGCCCGCTTATCTTAAATCAGGCAATGCGGTTGGGGGACGCCGTGGTTACTTATCAGGCCCCACCGACGCCATTTACGGCATTCCTTTCGGCGCTGAGACCAGCATCATGGCTTACCGTAAAGACATTTTTGAAGAGTACGGTTTGAAAGTGCCAACCACTTACGACGAACTGTTGGAAGTAGCTTCTTTCATTACCGAAGATGTCGATGGCGTATACGGTATGACCAGCCGGGGCTCCTCCAACCATCACATCGTTCATGCCTGGCTACTGCACGCCAGTCCCTACGGTGCCAGCATCTTTGATGACAAGTGGAATGTGACTGTTGACTCACCCCAAGCGAAAGCTGCCACCGAAACACTCAAGGCCATCATTGACAACTCTCCTCCTGGCGTTACCAGTTGGGGATTCGGCGAAGAAGCTAACGCTTTCTTGCAAGGCGAGTCCGCTATCTTCATTGACACCCTCAAGATTGCGGCGATGAGTCGTGACCCCGAACAATCGCTGGTCGATGGCAAAGTCGGCTTTGCCCTCCATCCCACCGGCCCGGCAGGCTGTGGTTCGGAGACTGGAGGCTTTACCATGGGCATTCCCAACAACTCCGCCCACAAAGAAGCCGCCTTCCTCTTCATCCAATGGATGACCAGCAAACGCGGTGACCGCATGATTGTGGAGGCGGGTGGCGATCCCATTCGCATTTCCACCATGTCTGACCCTGAACTGCAAGCCCAGTTCCCCGAATACCCTGTGATTCTTGAGCAACTGAAGTGCGCCAACGAAGATTGGCGGCCGCTTATCCCTGAATGGGGCGAAATCAACGCTCCTATCATGGGCATCAACCTGGGTGAATACGTCAACGGCCAAACCGACCTTGATACCGCCCTGAGCAATGCCAAAATGCAGATTCAGGATGTTATGGAACGCGCAGGCTATTACACCTGGGCCAATTACTCACCTCCCCAATAATTGTCCGCACCCCCCATGACACTATCCCATTCAATCCCTCTTGCTCCGATAGAGCGGGGGGATTGAATGGGTATTGGGTGTTACCGCAACAGCCATTGATGGTGGATACTGTTAGGTTATGTTGCCATCTTCATGCTGATAACATCGAAAGTGCAATGGTGGCATGAAAATCAGCATGCCAATACACCAAAGGCTTAACCGTTACTTATTATGCTGCGAAAAGGGAGATTCAGATGAGCATAAAACGTTTCCGTGACGCAAGACTTATTGCTCCGTTCATTTTTATCATGCCAGCTGTTGTGATTTTGGTTGTTGGCTTGATCATTCCGGTTATGTATGCCGCTTATCTTAGCTTTTTTGACTGGGATATGGGAACTCCTTGGGAAACAGCACAATTTCTGGGACTTGACAACTACCGTCGCATGTTAACCGATGTTGGTGTGAAAAGTTCCATTATGGTTACGCTTCGATACACCTTTTGGACAACAACTCTGGAGATGATTTTGGGCATTCTTTTTGCGCTGGCGCTCGAAAAGCCAATTAAAGGAGCGTCGATTTTTCGCACGATATTCATCTTGCCCTTGATGGTATCCCCTATTGTTGTTGGTTTAATGTGGAAATATATGCTGGATGCCCGCACCGGCGTTATTAATTATTATATTGAAGCCATTGGCAACGCAATTCCGGTATTAAAAAACTTTGGTTTTGTTCGCCACGCTTATCTGGGAGACCCTCATCTGGCCTTACGCGCCCTGATTGTTACAGATATTTGGCAATGGACCCCCTTTATCTTCATTATCATTTTGGCCGGGCTGCAAGCGTTGCCTTCTGAATCCTTAGAAGCTGCCTATGTTGATGGTGCAAACTGGTGGAAGATGACCTGGCATGTAAAACTCCCGATGATTCTTCCCTTGATTATTGTAACACTTTTGATGCGTATTATTGATGTTTTCCGAGCACTAGAAGTGATTTTCATCATGACCTTTGGAGGTCCAGGCAGAACCACCGAAGTATTGTCATTAAAGATCTACAAGACAGCCTTTACAGCTCAAGACCTGGGCTATGCTTCGGTAATTTCTGTGATATTGATCTCCATCACACTTGTATTAAGCATTGGGATTCTAATTTATCATAATCCTACAAGGGCAACGGAGGGTCACAAATCATGAAGATAAGCTATCGGGATAAAATCAAAGTCCCCAAAATAAAAAAATCACAGTTACTGCATTACATACTTCTGATTATTTTATCCTTGATTATTTTGGGACCACTATATTTGATGGTTTTGACCTCAGTTAAACATCAGGTCGTCATTATGTCGCGTGAGCCAGTTTGGTTTTTCACGCCAACAATGAATAACTACAAGAAAATCATTCTGGAAGAAAATTTTTTGCGTCATTTGCTTAGCTCTGTTATGGTTGGCCTCTTCTCCACCGCCCTTACGCTTTTTGTTTCCGGTTGGGCCGCCTATGCGATTGCCCGAATGCGCTTTCCGGGACGAGGGCTCATGTCCAACACAACGCTCATCGTCCGTATGGTTCCACCAGCAGTCTTAGCGGTACCCATTGTGGCCATGTGGCAGGCCTGGGAAATAGGATTGTATAGTGGAAATAATAGTTTTTTCCTTGCTAAATTGAACCAAAGTTACCTGAATTGGATAAATTCCACAGCGATATGTACCTCAAGCTCATATTTTTGGGAAGCAGTCTGCCCTTTGTTGAACGGGGGCCTGGCAGATGGACGATTGGGTCTTATTCTGTTCTACTCAGCTCTAAATTTGCCCTTTACCATTTGGTTACTCGTTGGCTTTATCCAACAAATCCCAGTCGAATTGGAAGAAGCCGCTATTGTAGATGGTGCAACACCCTTTCAAGTTTATCGAAAGATACTCTTTCCTTTGATGAAAAGCGGTTATGCAGTAGCAGCGATTTTCACCTTCCGCATTGCCTGGAATGAATTCTTGCTGGCCCTAATTTTGACGGGACGCACTTCTTATACTTTGCCCGTGAAGATTACGCTCTTCATCAGAGAATCGGGTGTGCAGTGGGGATTGATTATGGCGATGGGCACCCTGATCCTCATTCCGCCTCTGTTACTAACCTTGTTCGCCTCCCGTCAGATTATTCGGGGATTGACAGCGGGCGCTGTAAAAGGATAATAAACACAATTATGAGTATTTTCAAAGCCTGTGATATTCGTGCCCCTTATCCGCGTGAACTTAAAGACGAGCATGCTATTCTGTTGGGAAAAGCCATTGCCCACCTGTTGGG
>JAADHW010000194.1:7030-8979 GCA_013151695.1 Gammaproteobacteria bacterium | reverse complement strand
CAAATTTACTGCGGAAGATATCGATACCCATGTTCATGCCTGCCACTGCTCTATGTGTCGTGGCTGGACAGGCGGCCCCATGTTGGCCGCGTCTGTGGGCAGTGTTGAATTCTCTGGTGAGTCGAACATTAAGCGCTATGCCTCTTCAGAATGGGCGGAGCGTGGTTTTTGTGCGCAGTGTGGTAGCAGTTTGTTCTATCACTTGAAAGAACCGAATATGTACATCATGGCCACAGGCTGTTTTGATAATGCGGAGCAATTCTCGTTGGCTGGGGAAATATTTATCGATGAAAAGCCATCGTCTTATAACTTTGCTGGAGACCACTCTCGATTAACAGGGGAAGAGTTCTTGGCGTCTATGGCGGGTGGAGGAGACTCCTAGATAACCACGAGTAAGTTTGTTCGGCAACTGATCTGAATGTAGTATCCACCGCGAAATTGATTTGATGTAAAAACTTAATCTAGCGGAGGTTGCGATAAGCGGTATGAGTGAACACAATCTAGGACAAGAAGCAGGGCAGCAGGAGAACTCAGAACAATCGCATTTTGATGTTGTCATTGTCGGTAGCGGTTTTTCTGGTCTGTTATGCACAACCTATCTAAAAGACGCCGGCATTGAAAATGTTTGCGTTTTTGAGATGACACCATCGGTTGGTGGTGTATGGAGTAGTGGTGGTGTTGGCGCGTACCCTGGCGCTGCTTGCGATGTTCCTGCGTATACGTATTTGCCGTTTTTAGATCGAACAGGATTTATACCCTCAAAGAAATATGTAAGCCAGTCTGAAATTGCCAGGTATGCGGAATTGTTGGTAGACCATGTTGGTATTCGTGAAAAAATAAAGTTTTCAAGAAAAGTGGTTGAGCTAACCTATATCGGCAAGGGTGAGAAGGTGTGGCAGATTACCACTGTCGACCCCGGCACAGGTGAATCAGCTGAAGTTGTGACTGCTCAACATGTTGTCCCAGCAAACGGACCTTTGTCGAGCCCGCGTTTGCCGGAAATTCCAGGCATGGAAGCTTTTAAGGGTGAGAGCTTTCACACTGCTCAGTGGGATCATTCAGCTTCTCTCAAAGGAAAACGTGTCGGCGTGATAGGCACTGGCGCATCGGCGGCCCAAGTGATCACCACAATTGTTGAAGAAGTGGCATCACTTACTGTTTTTCAGCGAACTCCGACTTGGTGTCTTCCTCGTGACGATGAGCCTACGCCGCCAGACATTGAAGCTAAATTTAAACAGGGTGGTTATGGTGAGAAGCTTCGCTATGTAGATTGGAAAGGCGAATTCCCTCCTGAAGAAGTATTGTTTACCTTTGAAGCACTGCATGACGAACAGCAAAACTCAGCGATTTGCGATGGCATCAAAGCCCGGATTGAAGCAGATGTTAGTGATCCTGAGTTGGCGCGGCGGCTTACACCAGATTACCCTTTCTTCTGTAAACGAGCTCTTTTTATAGATGATTATTATACAACCTACAATAGGTCGAATGTTACGTTGGTGGATGATACGGGCGGTGTTGTCAGGGTTAATGAGACAGGGTTAGAAATTGCCCGGGGCGAAAAATTCGATCTTGATGTCATCATTTATGCCACCGGTTTTGACAGTAATTTTATTCCTTTCTTGATAAAGGGTAAAAATGAGATAACTCTTGCCGACAAGTTTGGTGCCAATGAAAGTAATAATTTTCAAATGACCAGCCCTCAATCATTGTGGGGTATTCATGTTCAAGATATGCCCAACCTATATATGATGATTGGTCCTCAAAGTCTGAATCCAGTAACTAACGTAACCCTGCTTTGTGAAGAACAGTCGAAGTATATCGCCAACCTCGTAGCGAAGATGAAAGGCAACAGTCAGCTTGAAGTTGAACCGAGCGTCGAGGCTGTCGATAGTTGGACTGATCTCTGTGAGACGTCGTCGCAAGGTAAGGTGTGGCTGCGCTGTAACAAC
>JAADHW010000194.1:0-6965 GCA_013151695.1 Gammaproteobacteria bacterium | reverse complement strand
TGTGGATGGCGTCCTATGTAGACTACCTTGAGCATATGTTAGGTGAAAAGAGCGGTTCTCAAGACGAGTTGCTGAGGTATCAATAGTTTATGGAGAAAGATAGGCCACTCTCCTTTGGTTACCGCTTGCACAAAGACGGCAGCGTACAAATATTACGCCACCAGCGACTAGCGATCACGTTACGTGGAGTCGCTGCGGATAAGTTTGTCGTAAAAATCGAAAAATTGGACGCACAACAGCGGCAGTTACTCATGGCGCGAGCCACTGGCCAGTTTAAATTCGGCAATGAACGTCTGGGCAAGGAAAAAGGACGAAGATAGAGTCAACACCTGCACTGCCACGCTGTGGCCTTACCTACCGACGTCAATACAGGACGGTGGGGGCCCATCCACTAATAAGTTGCGAAGGTGTTGGCCAAAGGTAAGCGGGACAAATATATCTTCGCTGGTCAAAATGTCATCAAGTGACCACCATCGAAAACCACGGAATATGTCTTTTTCTTGTTGCGCTGGGTTGGCTGAACTATCGGCTTCAAACTTGGTGGTGACAACAAGGAAATACTCCTCTGCCTGATCGTAAGCTTGGCCGTGAATGTGAAATTTGTGCCTCCGGTGCCATACAGGGCCTACTACATCGGTGTTGTGTGCAATCTGGAGGCGGGTTTCTTCTGATACTTCGCGAATTAAGCCCGTCTTTGGGTCTTCACCTGACTCCAGGCCTCCGCCGGGCGCAAGCCAAATCAAGGCACCGCTGTCAGGAATGTGAGTGTGGATGAGCAAAACCTCTTGGGTAGATTTACTCAGTAAGATGGCGCGTACTGCCTTTCGATGCTTAAATTGTGGGATGTTATTTGCTCCGATTTAGGATACAAAGATTAGGTATCCATCTATGTAGAGTAAATCTGATATGAGCGCATTTGAAGCAGCCAAAAATTTCTTTGAGGCTTGCGAGGCACCGAAAGGTTGGGCGGGGTGCGAACAATATGTAGCCCCAGGCGCTGTATTTAGTGCACAAAGTGAGCCGCTAACAGAAATCACAACGGTAGAAGGGTATTGTGAATGGCTGAAGGCATTCGGCACTGTGACAGCGCCAGGTGCAGAATACGAGCTACACCATGCCAGTTTTGATGCCGATACCAACACGGCTATGTTCTTCGCTACCTATCATGCCCGACACACTGGCGATGGCGGTCCTGTGCCACCCACCCAGCAGCAAACCCACTCTCATTACGTGTATGCCATCAGCATGAATGACAACGACAAAGTGGTCAGTATGATAAAGATTTGGAACGCACCTTGGGCCCTGCGTGAGCTAGGTTGGGGCGGTTAACCCCAGCTACTGGTCTGGCGATGAATCATGTCCATGGCAGCTTCAAGTGCCTGGGTTCGTTCTGGCCATGTCTTGCCACTCGTGCCAATACGCAAGGTATTGATTCCAGCGTCCTTAAAAGCACGTAGTCTCTGACTGACCATTTCTTCGGTGCCAATTAGGTTGGACATGAGGACCAACTCGTCGGGCACACGGCTGATGGCTTCATCACGCTTACCACTGATCCATAACTTCTGCACTTCTTTGGCAGCATCTTCGAAACCGGCACGGCAGTAGGCGTCGTTATAGAAGTTGGTTTTAGCTGATCCCATGGCCCCCAAGGTAAATGCCATCGCAGGCTTGCGCTGGGCTACCAGGCGCTCTACATCATCGCTGATTTCGAAGTATCCGCCGGTTTGCAGATCGAGATCTTTGAGGGTTCTGCCTGCCTTGCTTGCCCCGGCTTGTAGATCGTCGAAGAACACTTCTTTGTGTTCGGGTAGGAAACACGTACCAAGCCAGCCATCTGCCATCTCACCGGTCATTTGCAGAGACTTAGGACCGAGCGTGGCAAGGTATATGGGTAGCTTAGGTCGTGGCGGTTGAGATAAACGGATCGGCTTACCCTCTCCACCAGGTCTTGGCAGTAGATAGTGTTCTCCTTCGTAAGCCAGTTTCTCTCCGCCCAAGCCCAGACGTAGTATTTCAACACATTCTCTGAGCCGTGAAAGCGGTTTGGCAAAGGCAGCACCGTGTAAGCCTTCCACCACTTGTGGGCCGCTGACGCCAAGGCCTAGTATGAAACGACCTTTGGAGACGGTATCGAGGCTTTGTGCGGTCATTGCAATCATGGCGGGGACCCGAGCGCTAATCTGCAGAATACCAGTACCGAGCTTGATGTTTTCAGTCTTTGCTGCGAGGTAGGCGAGCGGAACAATGGCGTCCATGCCCCATGCTTCTGCGGACCAAGCTTGCTCGACGCCTGCGCGATCTGCCGCCACGGTATAATCAACAAGTTCGTCCCACTCTTCGCCATTGTAGTAAGCGGAGCCAATGGAGATAGATATTTTCATACCGTGCCCTTAGTTTGTTTTTCTTCAATAGCGTTCATTCTTTGTGTTGCGTAGACTTTGTCAAGTCACTTCGATATACATAGAGTTATTCGATGGTGAGATTATGCAGTAACAGCAGAGGATTTCTTAGATGGCGGAGCTCAAAACTGGTGCGCGTTTGCAAAGTGCGGTGTGCGCAGGTGAAGTTATGGTCGTGACAGCCCCACAAGGTGATGTTGATATTACCTGCGGAGGTGCTGCTATGGTCGCAGCGGGGGTTGCAGGGGGTTCTGGCGGTGAGCAGGTTGCGATCGATGCTGAGCAAGCTGTGGGTATAGTGATCGGCAAGCGTTACATCAGCCAAGATGAATCTCTTGAGGTTTTGTGCGTGAAAGCGGGTGAAGGCAGCCTTGCTATGGGTGGTAATTTGTTGCTTCTAAAAGAGACCAAACAACTCCCTAAAACTGACTAAGACGACAAGCAGTAGAACATGAACATCATGATGTTATTGGAAATGGTCAGTGGTGCATTTCCAGACAGAACGGCTTTCACCGACGGCAGCAATGGGCAGTCGTTGACGTATGCGCAGCTGTTTGAATCAGCCACATTAAGGGCGGCCACTGTTCAGGCCAGTGGTGCCGCTCGCTTGGTAAAATTGGATGTCAGTAATTTAGGCACGCCGCTGTGTTTGTTCGCTGGTGCGTGCGCAGGTGTACCCTTCGTACCGCTGAACTATCGACTCACCAATGACGAGATAGAGGCACTAATACACCGGGTCACGCCAGCTTACTTGGTGACCCAGGCTTCGCGGGTATCGGTGCTTGGGGCTATGAAAGATGTTAATGCCGTATCGACAACCGACTTTGTGGACGATGTGCTGCACACGGAGACGTTTTCGGGCGAGTGGTCTATGGATCCTGAGGATGTTGCCGTACTTTTGTTTACCAGTGGAACCACAGGTGTTCCGAAGGCAGCGGTGTTAAGACATAAACATCTCGTTTCTTACATTCTTGGCTCTGTGGAATTTGCCTGTGCGCAACAAGATGATGCAGCGCTGGTATGTGTGCCGCCTTATCACATCGCCGGTATCGCAGCGATACTAAGTTCCGTCTATTCAGGACGTCATGTCGTGCAACTGCCGAACTTCTCAGCCCAAGCCTGGATTAGTCTAGCGGTCGAACACAAGGTAACCACCGCCTTTGTAGTGCCAACTATGTTGACAAGAATTATTGAAGAACTAGAAGAGCAACCATCGGTAGATTTGTCGCATCTCCAAACGTTGTCATACGGCGGTGGGAAAATGCCTCTGAGAGTCATCGAAAAGGCCATGCAAGTGTTGCCACACACCAATTTTTCTAATGCCTATGGCTTAACGGAAACCAGTTCTACCATTGCGGTGCTGGGTCCTGAAGATCATCGAGTGGCTGTAGCGAGCAGTGATGAAACCGTCAGGCGGCGGTTGGTGTCTGTAGGTAAACCGCTACCAGGAGTGGAGTTAGAAATACGCGATAATGAAGGTGAAGTTTTAGGTCCGGGTGAGCGTGGGGAAATTTACGTGCGTGGCGAACAGGTGTCCGGCGAGTATGAAGGGCGCGGCTCGGTGATAGACAAAGACGGGTGGTTTCCAACGCGAGATGCAGGCTGCTTAGACGCGGGTGGGTATCTATTTCTTGAGGGGCGTGCCGACGATGTCATTGTTCGGGGTGGAGAAAACCTGTCTCCCGGGGAGATTGAAGATGTCCTATTAGCCCACCCCTTGGTGAAAGACGCAGCCGTTGTCGGGGTTCCAGATGAACAATGGGGTGAAGGGGTCGCTGCGGCTGTGGTTGCCAATAAGGGAGCAAAGATTGTGGTTGAAGAGCTGCAGGCGTTTGTAAAAAAGCACCTGCGTAGCTCGCGGGTTCCCCAAGTAATAGCAGTGTGGGAGGAGTTGCCTTACAACGAAACTGGTAAGTTGTTGCGCAGAGTGGTTAAAGCTGAATTACAGAATTTCGTCGATTAGACCCCAGTCTAGCGCCGTCTCTACACCTATGCGTTGGCTTGTTATTGCCATAAATGCGGTTCGGTGTCGACCGATGCGTGCAGGTATGCTAACCGTGCCACCGGCCCCGGGAACCAGTCCCATGGCAATTTCGGGCAGCACAAAATAAGTGTTGGTTTTGGCAGATATGTGATTTGCGAACGCAGGTATTTCTATACCGGCACCTATGCATGCACCGTGTAACTCTGCGGTTGTGTGACAGTTTGAGTTGCTCAACAGTGCGCCCGCACTTCTGGCCATACGACTGAGGTGTGCTAAAGCCGCATCTTGGGCTGTGCCGAATTCTGTTAGATCTCCGCCGGCGCAAAAAGAATCTCCATTACCCTTCATTAAGAGTGAAGATATTTGCGGATCTATCAGAGCGATTTGCAAGGCCTCGCAAAGGGCGTCTTTTAACGCCTCATTGTAGGCATTATGGACATGCGGACGATTTAACGTGAGGACAAGAGTGTTGTTGAATCGATCAACGACCAATGGTGAGTGGGTATCTGGCTTTGATTCCAAATGTCCACGCTGGGATAGCCATGTCTGGAAACCGGTACTGTGTTGTAGTGCCGAGTAAGCCAATGATTCAGCAAGTAATCCGTCTGCTACAGAACTGCGCACGTTATGGCGCAACAATTGGACAAGTAATGTACAAGCCAGTGGTTGCTTAGAGATAGTGCTTAGAATCTGGTGTAGTGTGGTTTCGTCGCGCGCATAAAGATCCACTATTGTGTCGACAGTTTGATCACCCAATCCAATGACTGGGCAGTTTGGGAGTAGTGGATCAATGATGCCCGGATCTAGTGTTAGGTCATTCGACGCTTCGACTACGATATAAGGCTTGTCGAGGATAGAACTAAACGACTCCCCTAGGTGAGGCGATTGAAGCTGTTCAAGATAGGCATCTAAGGTGATTAATTCAGTCATGACGTGCAGTATACCTACTAACCCAGCTATCCTAGGTGTTGATGCTTATACGCGGTGCGGAAATTGATGGCCAAATTTTTGATGTACGCGTTCAAGAGCGTATTGAAACCATCGCGCCATGCCTAACTGTTGATCCTGATGAGGAAGTGGTAGACGCGGCTGGTTGTGCGTTGTTGCCAGGATTGTGGGACCACCACATCCATTTGTTTGCCACCGATGCCCTACAACGTTCGGTAGATTGTAGTCCGCAGGTTATTGCAAATAAAAAGCAATTGGCTGAGGAACTGCTGGGGGTTAGCGGTAAAGGTTGGATTCGCGGGTTTGGGTTTCACGAATCAACCATAGGCGAAATTACTCGATATGATTTAGATGAGTTTGGCATTAACCAACCTATACGCTTGCAGCATCGCAGTGGTAAGTTGTGGGTGTTGAATACACGTGCGCTCTTAACCCTTGGTATAGTCGAATCTAAAAACCTACATGAAGGTGTAGAGTGCGACAAGCAAGGTATTCCTACGGGAAGGCTGTTTAGAATGGATGGATGGTTGACCAAAACGCTTGCCTCAACCCAGAGTCCAAACTTATCTATTCTGTCCAACAAACTGCTGGGCTATGGCGTCACCGGCGTCACAGATGCGTCGTACACCAATACTTGTGCCACTCAGTATCTTTTTGATCACAAGCATCGGCACGGTGAGTTTGCACCTCATGTTGTGCTTATGGGTGATGAGACGGTGCTTGGTGGACCACTAAAAATTATGTTAGATGATGATAACCTACCAAATCTTGATGCCTTGGTTATTAGGGTTAATGATGCCCACGCGCAAAGTAGGACGGTTGCGTTTCACTGCGTCAGCCGGGTTGAGTTGCTATTTGCCGTTGCCGCCTTGCAACAAGCTGAAAAACGTGGGCGAGACAGAATAGAGCACGGCGGCATCATCCCTTTGGAAATGGCACCCGTGTTGGCGGCACTGGGTTGTCGAGTAGTGACACAACCCGGATTTATCTCACATCGAGGTGAACAATTTCGGCGGCTCCTCGAAAGCAGCGAGATCGAAGATCTTTATCGTTATCAATCGTTGTTGGACGCCGGGGTTGCTGTGGTGGCAAGTTCGGATGCCCCATACGGTCCTCTAGATCCTTGGCTGATCATGCATGCCGCGGTTAGCCGTACGACTGAAGCGGACCTGAAATTGGGTGCGGATGAGGCGGTCAGCCCGGAGGAAGCGCTAAGTGGCTATCTTTCGCATCCGCAACATCCGGGAGATGTGCGGCGCAAGTTGGTTGTTGGTGAGCAAGCAGATATTTGTCTGCTTGATAAATCATGGCAGCAAGCGCGATCAGACCTGAATCACGTTAAGGTGAATTACACTTGGATGGCTGGATCGTTAGTTTATGTGAGAGAACCTAACACTTCATCTGAATGTTCGCCCAAGTGAGGGGCTCTACAGGCGATTCTCCATGGACTCGCTGGTAATTTGTAGGGTGCCCCTGGGTAACGATAGGTGTCTGCGAAATCTTCATGGTGAACGTCAACCTGAAAGCCACGCGCCTTAAAGTGAACATCCTCAAACGCCTCTTCGGGGCTATATATCACACCGACAGCAATACCGGCATTCTGGCATCCGATGAAAAAGTCGTAAGCGGCGATT
>JAADHW010000050.1:7016-7374 GCA_013151695.1 Gammaproteobacteria bacterium | reverse complement strand
GGCGATCATCTTGAAGTAAGCAGTGTCGACAAATTTCCGAAGATGGTGGACTACGTCATGCCTAGTGGCGTGCGTATTGCTGATACTCGACGTATTCGGCTCGGCGCCTATCTAGGTGATGGCACTACCGTTATGCATGAGGGTTTTGTCAACTTCAATGCCGGTGCTATGGGACCCAACATGGTGGAAGGTCGTATCTCACAAGGGGTTGTCATTGAAGAAGGAACCGATCTTGGCGGCAGCGCGAGCACCCAAGGAACACTTTCGGGCGGCGGTCAAATCACCATCACAGTGGGCAAGCATTGTTTAATTGGGGCCAACGCAGGTACCGGTATCCCGTTAGGAGATCGGTGCACCA
>JAADHW010000050.1:0-6977 GCA_013151695.1 Gammaproteobacteria bacterium | reverse complement strand
CGTCACCATCATGGATGAACACGGCAAACATGTCGGCAAGGCCAAGGCCCGCGAACTAGCGGGTAATTCAGACATGTTATTTATACGAAACAGCCAAACAGGCCAAGTTAATTGCCGCACTAACCGTAAAGCTATCGAACTCAACGATATGCTTCACGCGCATAATTAGTGTCCCAGTGACTGCGCAGAAAGAAGACCCATCAAAGCCATCCGTAGGCGGTGTCTATGAAAGAGTGCTGGCACTCACTTTCGATCTCATCAGCCGAAACTCGATAACGCCCGATGACAACGGCTGCCAGACATTAATTGCCAAGCGCTTAGCGGCTTTAGGTTTTTCCATCGAGACACTTAATGCCGGACCGGTGCAGAACTTATGGGCGGTGCGACAAGGACAAGGCGCCCATCTTATGTTTGCCGGACACACTGATGTGGTGCCGACTGGGCCCATTGACCTTTGGCAGTCTGACCCGTTTGTACCCACCATACGGAACCACAAACTGTATGGCCGCGGTGCTGCAGATATGAAATCGAGCCTGGCGGCTATGGTGGTGAGTGTCGAGGAATGTGTGCGTAAAAATCCACCTCGTGGCACGTTGAGCTTTCTCATCACCAGCGACGAAGAAGGCGACGCTATTCAAGGCACACGTCATGTGGTTGACACCCTCGCTAAGCGAGGGATCAAACCCGATTATTGTATTGTCGGCGAACCCAGTTCCAGTATATTGGTGGGTGATGTAGTGCGCTGTGGGCGTCGGGGTTCGCTGAACGCAACCCTCACCGTGATGGGCAAACAAGGACATGTGGCCTACCCCCAAGATGCCGACAACCCGATACATCGAGCATTGGCGGGCTTACAAGAACTGTCAAACAAGCAGTGGGATCAAGGTAATGAATACTACCCACCAACCAGTTTTCAAATATCTAATATCACCTCTGGTACGGGTGCCACCAATGTCATTCCCGGCGAACTCAGCGTAAAATTCAATTTCCGCTTCAGCTCGCAGCTCAGCGCCCAGGACATTCAAACTACTGTTGCGCAGATCCTCGATGAACAAAAACTCACGTATCAATTGGAATGGCAATTGTCGGGAAACCCATTTCTAACCCGCAAGGGTAAATTGACCGATGTGGTGTGTTCGGCAATTGAACAAGTCAGTGGCGTCACGCCGGAACTATCAACTTCTGGCGGCACTTCAGATGGCCGATTCATCTGCCCATGGACACAACCTGGAAGCGGCGCTGTAGAACTGGTCGAATTGGGTCCTACCAACGCCACCATACACAAAATCGATGAGTGCATTGGTCTCGACGAACTAGAACCGCTTACTGCGATCTACCAACACATTATCGAGGACCTGCTCTAAGACATGAAACGCTACATTCTGTTTGGCGTCATTGCGTTCGTTTTGGCCATGATTGTCATGGCCCCCGCTGGTCTCATCAACCGCGTGACAGATCGCATGCCTGGTGTGAACCTGCTAGATACCGCAGGATCTATCTGGAATGGACAAGGGCATCTGCTGATTCAAGGACAAGACTACGGCCAATTGAACTGGCAATTTCGGCCCTCTACCCTGGTGTTTCTTACCCCTACCTTCGATTGGTATCTAAGCCATCCTCAAGGCGAATTGAGGGGTACAGCAGGATCGTCGTTGCGCAGTGGCAATTTAACCATTCAGGGCTCTGTGGCTGCAGCAGTTGTCAATCCAAGTCTGGCAATCTACGACATTCATATCCGCGGCGAGTTTACGTTTACGGATGTTTTGGCCGAATTATCTCATGCAAACCGCACAGTTGTGGATATTGGCGGTCACATAGACTGGAGTGGTGGATTAGTACGTTACACCTTGGCTGGCCAACTGCAGGAGGTAGAACTTCCTGCTTTGACTGCAAGATTGCAGATGACGGACACAAATACCGCTCAGGCAGTAGTGTATCCTGTGGATCAGCAAACACCCTTGATGATCGCCTCCATGGGTGAAAACGGCTTCGTAAAAGTAGGAATTACTAAGTTATTCACCAAAATGCTACACAATCCATGGCCTGGTAGTGATCCCGATCACGCCGTAGTATTGGAGGTCGAAGAACAGCTCCTTTAAAATCAGCCACTTAAAGTGGAGCAGTGTGAGCGACGACAGCGACGAACGACAAGAAATAGACGAGAAATAGACGAGAGATATAGGACCTAGAGAGACACGACTATTGTGATTGAGACTGTGTTAGAAAAAGGTATAGAGCCGCTGCGTTGGCTGGTGGTGGCGGGTATTGCGTACACGCTAGCGACGTCTATTTGGTTCTTTTTTGAAGCCCCCACAATACCCATTTCCACAACTTCAACCCAGTCTTCATCCACCACGCCGAAACAGACCGGTAACGTTAACTGGATATTGGCTAAGAACTTATTTGGCGAAGCAGGCGCCGCACCAGTTGTCACGGACAGCAATGAACCCGCCGTTCAAACCCGCTTACCGCTTGAATTACAAAGCGTTTTTGTTGCAGATGAAGCGGAGTACTCTGCTGCCATTGTTGCACAGAGGGGCAAACCCGGGTTGCGATACAAAATAAATGACACCCTTCCAGGAAACGCAAAATTAGTTGAAGTAGCCACTGATCGCATCATACTTAGACGCGCCGGAGTACGAGAAACACTGATGTTTCCCAAGTTTTCGACGAGATATATCGCCGAAGCTACTGAAGATCTAGACGACCCGAGTGAATCGTCTACAGGACTCGGCAGTAATGCCAGTTCGAACAATAATAATTCAGCTCAAGGGGGACAAGCGACAGGCCAGGGACAGCTTGCACAGTACCGAGACCGCCTCGCTGCTGACGCACAAGGCACGCTAGAAGAGTTGGGTATTGAATCCGTCAGTGACGGCGGATACCGCATAGGTAATGTGGCGCAATCACCCTACCTACGGCAATCTGGGCTGCAATCAGGTGATATCATTTTATCTGTCAATGGCCGCCCGGTTGGCAACATTCAGCAAGACCAATTGGAACTCGACAACATCATTGCACAAGGTTCCGCTCGCGTGGAAATACAACGAGGCTCACGTCGGTTTTTTATCACAGCCTCGGTAAAGTAAAAGCAGCAGTTAGAAAAATATGAAAATTAGTATTCGCTATCTTTTAATCGTCGTCGTTCTGCCATTGGTTTGGTCAAACCCGGTCTTGGCACAAGAACAAACTTGGCGCATGACGGCCAAGAATGCAGACATCAATGAATTTGTCGCTCAAGTTGCAGAAATTACCGGCAAGACCTTCGTCATAGACCCCCGCCTTAAAGGCAGTGTGACGGTTATATCTGACACCCCCATGGACAAAGACGGCGTATACGCCTTATTCCTCAGTGTTCTACGCCTACACAATTTTACAGCCGTACCTTCTGGAGCGGTGATTCGCATCCAACAAAACGCGACAGGCAAACAAACGCCTGGCACCAGTGGCGATCTTACCCAAGTTGCACCAGAAGAATTGGTGACTCGGGTGATTGCTGCTCAGAACGTAGATTCTGCCGAGCTGGTTAAGATTCTACGCCCGCTGATTCCTCAGTACGGTCATATCGCATCGGTTGCTCAACCCAATGTAGTTATCATTAGTGATCACGCCGACAACATCATCCGGCTTAAAAAGATCATCACCAACATTGATGTTTCTGACGAAGAAGAAGTCATCATGGTGCCGCTGAAAGAAGCTTGGGTGGGCACTGTGGTTGCCATTTTAGAAAAGGTTGCACCAGAACAGATTGGTCGTAATAGTAAAGGCCCACAACGCATCCAATTGATCGCCAACGAGAGAAACAACTCTTTAGTGATACGTGGCAAGCCTCGGCCGATTGCCGAAGTTCTTAAAATCGTCGACAAGTTAGACCAACCTGCCACCACTACAGGTGCAACCCAGGTGGTTAGGTTAAGCCATGCTGACGCAGTAGAGGTGGCCGGCATACTCAATGCACTTTTTGGCAACCAACCCTCAGGTACAGACGAAGGCGCTATCGAAGAAACCATGATACAAGCAGACGAGAGTCTCAATGCTATTGTTATACGCGCTGACCCTGGCGTCATGGCGGAGGTGCTGGCCGTCATGGAGAAACTAGACACCCCTCGTTCTCAAGTACTCATTGAAGCTGCCATAGTAGAAGTCACCCTCGACGAGCAAAGCAACATTGGGGTTGAGTTTGCCGGTGTAGACGCACGCGGCACCAGCGTACCCTTAGTATCCACCACTCTTAATGGTGTCGTAGGCGCATTGTTAGGCAATCTAATCGATGATACCGGTCAAGTCAGTGTGCTCTCAGGGCTTGCAGGACTCACTAGTCCAACCTTGGCCGCGGCCAAAGTAGACATCAATGGGGTTTCATTTGGTGCCGTAGTGACTGCCCTGGCGACCAACTCCAATGCAAATTTACTCTCAACGCCGTCGATCTTAACCCTGGATAACCAGGAAGCTCGCATCCTGGTGGGACGTGAGGTGCCTTTTCGTACCGGCTCATTCACCACCGCAGGCGATGGCACCAGTAATCCGTTCACCACAGTTCAGCGTGAAGATGTGGGTGTAGAGCTCACTGTCACACCCCACGTGTTTAACACTACCTCGGTGAGGCTTGCCATTATCCAGCAAATCACCAATGTTCTACCCACACCCGTTGGCGGCAGTGCTTTTGCCGACATCGTCACCTCCAAACGCACCATTGAAACCACAGTACTTGCGGAAGATCGGCAGACCATCGTCTTAGGTGGGCTCATCCAAGACGACATCACCGACTCAGTGTCCAAAGTGCCTCTACTAGGCGACATCCCTGTCTTGGGCCATCTGTTTAAGAGTCGTGGAAAAACTCAGACGAAAACAAATTTGCTAGTATTCCTGCGTCCAACAATTATTCACAACAAAGAAGAAGCGCGTATCACAACGGTTGCTAAATATAATTCTGTTTGGGAAATCGAAATCAACTCAACGGACAACACACTAACGGAAGATCAAGTATTGGGTGAGCTCTTTGAAGGTAAACGGCCCGAATAACCAATCACCGAACGGTATCTTGTGAAAGGTCTCCTGTATCGACTACGACGCTTTCTGGTCGGCTTGATTGCTCGCCCTAGCCTAACAGGGCTTGAGAACCTCCCCGATGACAGCAAGCAAGCTGTCTACATACTGCACCATCGAGCACTCACAGATCTCATTGTTCTTGACATTGCTTGTGAGAACAACAGCACCGTATCTCCGCTTGAACCGTTGAGTGTCGGCGACATCGACGAAAAGCATCGATTTTTTCCACTGCTGCGATCGGCGGCAGGTCGCATGACCATGCAAACGCATTCAGGCCGGTTAACAAGATTGTTACAAGGTAATCAAGCAGCTTGGGAACACATCGTATTGATTCCCGTATCCGTTTTTTGGGGGCGCGCACTCCCCGGCGAAACCAACCTATTCAAAACGCTGACCTCCGAGCATTGGGCAGTGACCGGCCGCATCAAGCGATTGTTGAACCTATTCATCAATCGTAAGAACATTATGGTGCACTTGGGTCTGCCAATTGCCTTGGATGAAGTAGCACAAGGCGTTGAACCCAGTATTGCCTATCGACGAACCGCACGCTTGTTACGTGTTCGACTGCGTCAGCAAAAAGAAACTACCCTCGGACCAGATTTTTCCCACCGGCGAACGTTGCTCAACCAAATTGTGCAAAGCCGCAGCGTTAAAGAGAACATCGAGGCACTGATTACAGAAGGTATGAAACCAAAACGCGCCAACAAACTCGCGCTTAAATACGCTCGCACGATTGCGTCCGATATGTCTCACCCCACTATTCGTGTGCTGGCGCGGTGCCTACGTTGGTTCTGGACAAAGATATACGACGGTATTGATTTACAAGGGTTGGACAACCTGAAAGAACTCAGCACCACTCACACCATGGTTTATGTCCCATCTCACCGCAGTCATCTGGACTACTTGTTATTGAGTTATTTGTTATATTCCAAGGGCTTCATGATCCCGCATACAGCGGCGGGGGATAACTTGAACATTCCCATTCTTGGTGGCATTTTACGTCGTGCTGGTGCATTTTTTATGCGTCGCAGTTTTCGCGACGACAATCTATACGCTTCGGTTTTCGACGAATACCTTTACCATGTATATCGACGCGGTCACTGTGTCGAGTTTTTCCCGGAAGGCAGTAGAACACGCACCGGACGCCTACTCCCGGCCAAGTTAGGTCTACTTAAAATGAGCGTGCAACATCAGCGCCGCGGACTACCCAAACCTCTGGCATTTGTACCCGTATACATCGGATATGAAAAGCTAGTCGAGGCATCAAGCTATTTGTCGGAACTTCGAGGCGCGAATAAGAAGAAAGAATCACTGCTAGATTTAATGCGTAACTTGAAATTGATACGCCAGAATTTTGGTCGGGTAGCTGTGAACATAGGCCAACCCATCAAGCTAGACGAATGGTTGCAGCAGCGTCCCAATCTCGACGATGAGTCGGATCTGCTCTCCGATTTGGGTAGAGACATTCTCAGTGGAATCAATGAACACGCCTATCTGAATGCCATCAATCTAACCGCGTTGGTAACCTTAGCTACCCCAAAACTCACCATTGTAGAGCAACATTTACACAACCAAATAGAGATATATCAATCACTTATAAAGAGTTTGCATAACAATAATAGCATTCGCGTCAGCACCTTGTCAGCGTCAGAGGTAGTCAAACACACCCAGCACCTTGGGTTGATAACACGAGAGGAACAGTCATTTGGCACAGTACTGACTCACGACCCTTTTAGCGCTGTGCTAATGACCTGGTATCGCAATAATGTGGTACATACTCTGGCTTTGCCTTCACTGATCGCCTGTTTACTGGTGGGGCGTCGCCGCAGCCTCACGACGCAGCGAGTAGAGCAAATGGTGAAAATAGTTTACCCGCATCTGGCTGAAGAATTGTCTTGTACCAATTTGTCGGTGACGTTTGATCGCTG
>JAADHW010000103.1:7020-9594 GCA_013151695.1 Gammaproteobacteria bacterium | reverse complement strand
GATGAATTGGTCTGCATTCTCTATTGCTTCGGAATCTCGATTGCCTGAGATATACCACATAACAATCTTGTCACCCTTTTTGATTTGCTTGCCACCTAGTACGGTGTCTTGGGTTGCGGTACGACGCATATGAGACAACGGTGTCTGCCATCTGATGATTTCTGAAACCATGCCTGGGATCAGGCCGTGGTTGTCACGAAGCTTTTGGTATTCCTGCAAATTTTCGTTCAGAGCGACAACGCCGCCAGACATAGAGTTTCTCGTTGTGTCGTTGCCGCCGACGATGAGAAGTATCAGATTACCCAGGAATTCGTCATCGGGCATGTTCTGAGTTGCTTTGCCATGAGCAAGCATTGAAATCAAATCAATGTCATCTGAGGGTGGTTGGTTTGCGCGCTCTTTCCACAGTTTCTTAAAGTAAGCTAGACATTCGTCTAGAGCTTGGTCCTGACCTTCATCAGTTAACCCTGGAATACCAATGCCCAATGCTGGGCTTGATGTCGCAACGTCGGACCAGTAGGTCAGTAAATGTCGGTCTTCAAAAGGAAAGTCAAATAGGGTTGCAAGCATGCGTGTGGTCAACTCGATAGATACTTTATCGACCCAGTTGAAGGTTTCGCCTATGGGCAACGAATCGAGAATTTCTTCTACACGTTGCCGAATCAATGGCTCCAGTTTGGATAAATTCTGTGGCGCGACCACAGGTTGCACAACTCGGCGCTGGTCATCGTGCTTGGGTGGGTCCATAGCAATAAACATTGGTGTTTCACGACGAGAATAGTCAGGATTGTCGGCATCGAAAATAGAGATATTACGGTCGGATGAATATGTCACAGGATCTTTTTCGACTTCCATGATGTCGCTAAATTTGGTGATCGACCAATAGGGACCAAACAGACTTTCGCGGCAGTAATGAATCGGGTCTTCAGCGCGTAGGCGATCAAAGAAGGGCTGCCACCTGTCTTGTTGAAGTAATATGGGCTGGCTGACATCGATGTCTTCTATGGGGATGGCGTATGGGTCGACAATTTGATTCGGATCAAGAATGAGTTCAGTCACTGACGATCTCCTATTAAGTAGAGTGTTTATGATGTGTGTTTGGCACTATTAAACACTAATAATGAACATTACGCGGTGAAAGTTCCACCTACGTGGGCGAATTCCTACCGCTTCCGCGAACTGCCATTATTTCTCGGGGAGCGAGCACGCGTCCACCCTTGCTGACCACGCTCATTTGCCGAATCGGTTGCCCAGTTTTCCGTTCGACAAAAGTTATCCTTCGACCTTGAACGTCGGGCATATATTTATCGCCCCAGTGAGTCATCGACAACAATATAGGTTGTAAAGCCAAGCCTTTCTCGGTGAGGACATATTCTGCGTGGGCACCGGGATGAGACTCTTGCTTTTCCATGATGCCTTCTTCGATAAGTAATTTTAGGCGGGCCGTAAGAATGTTCTTGGCAATGCCTAAATTTTTCTCGAAGTGTACAAACCGTTTTCCACCAAAAAAAGCGTCGCGCAGAATCAACAACATCCAACGCTCGCCAATGATGTTGAGGGTCTGGGCAAGAGAACAGTTCATGTCTGCAAAAGATTTATATTTCATGGCCGAATTGAGTCTAGTTAGAAATTGTACTATATGGTTGCATCATTGATAAGTATAGTTCTATCATGCAACTTAAATAGATGAAACTGAAAATTCTCGATAATTGATGGGGTGATAGGTATGAAACCAGTGTGCTTGATAATGGGTGCTGGGGCTGGCATTGGTGGAAATGTGGCACGACGCTTTGCGCGCGAGGGCTACCATGTTTGTCTTTGTCGCCGCAGTGACGAAGACGCACTTCGCAACATGGTTGAATCTATCCAAGCAGATGGTGGGGTGGCGTCTGGTTACATTCTAAACGCAGTTGAGGAAAATAGTATTGAACAACGGGTCACTGCGATTGAGCAGGACATCGGTCCGATTGAAGTGGTCGTGTATAACCTCGGTGCGCAGATTGGCGACCGAGCACTAAACGATACCAGTTATAAGGCGTTTGAAATGGGCTGGCGCTTGGCAACTTTTGGTTTGTTTCGTATGGCTTCACTGGTTTGCCCGCTGATGCAACAGCGCGGTAAGGGAACGATTTTAGTGACGTCGGCTACTGCGGCGGTTCGCGGCAACGGCGGGCAACATTCACATGCAGCTGCCATGGGGGGGCGAAGAATGCTGTGCCAAACTCTCAACGCAGAGTTTTCTCCGCAAGGCATACATGTTGTACATATCCTCATTGATGGTGCGGTGGATGCCCCGGACACTTTAGGTAAGATGCTCGGTGCCGAAAAATTTCAGCAGTTAAGAGAAGCTAAGGGAATGGAGCATGACGGATTGATGCTGCCGGAAAAAATCGCCGACACTTATTATCATTTAGCCCAACAACATCGTTCTGCTTGGACACATGAAATCGACATGCGGTCTTTTTCTGATCGGCCGTGGTGGAATCACTGAGATAGCTTTGTGTATTAGGGGTACTTTGTAGCTTACGATATTTGTTCCATTTTTTCCTCGCGCCACCGTTTTGGCGGAATATT
>JAADHW010000103.1:0-7011 GCA_013151695.1 Gammaproteobacteria bacterium | reverse complement strand
TTAAATGCTAGTTGAAAGTTGCTCGGATGCGTGTAGTTGAGCTGGTAGCTGATCTGCTGAAGTGTCAGATGAGTGTCCTCTAAAAATTGTTTAGCCAGATGCATGCGTACATCAAGAATAATTTGTTTATAACTTGTGCCACATTTGTATAGGTTCAAACGTAGGGTGTGCACGGGAATATTGAGTACTGCTGCAGTCTCAGCCAGGCTTTGCATGTGGGCACCGCTAGTGAGTAGATAAGTACGGATTTGATGAACCCAGTCATCCATTGTGCCCATGCGTTCCAATATCTGATCACAACGGTCAGTTAACAGCGGGCCCAGCAGCTTGTCTGTGGTTTGGAGTGGCTTTTCCAACCAAGAGGTTGGGAATGTGAGGTTTGCTCCTGTCTGTTGGAATCGCACTTGGCAGCCTAATGTAGCTTGGTACTGTTGTGGTGTTGTTGGGCAGGCATAGGGTAGGTGTAGAGTCATATCACGCCTTTTAATCCAAGGCAGCAGGTCGTTGATGAACCGAATTTGTGCGCTGAGCTCAGATTCCAGCATGAACTGATGAGCTACAAAATTCGAGCTGGTTTCCTTGATTGAAAGTGTGGCCAGGATCGATGTGTTTGACAGCTTGTAGGACACCGTATTTGCGTTGGTGATGATTTCCAGAAAACGCATCTGAGTTTCGATGGCCTCAGCCAGACAGCGGGTACTGGCTGTGGCTAGGCCAACGATTCCATAATCTGAAATGCTGATTCGACAGCCAAAATGCGCGCCTAGTGAGGGCGCCGTATGTTGTCGATGTAGGCTTTGAATCGACTGGTGAAAGTCAGACAAAGTAGCGCGGTGGGGTGTTTTCAGGGTTGGAATGGTCGGGAAGGCGCTGGCCAGTGTTTGGTTCAACCGAGTGAAGTATATTTGACTCAACTTCGACCGGTAATCGTCGTTTGAAGTTGCGGTTTTTGCTCGCGTGCCCATGCTCAGAAATCATACTACATTTCTCAGAAATCATATAACAGTCAACGATAACTGGGCATAACCTACGCCGTAGCCGGTCAATTGAAAAAGAGAAAAGGGAGCCGTCATGGCAGAACAAGCCCAGCCAATACAAATCCAACCGGAATATAAGTTACCGCCCGAGGCGTACTACGATCAAGCTTGGTTGGAAAAAGAAAAACTGCAGATTTTTGGTGGCAGTTGGTTGTTTGCAGGGCTGGTGTCGGAAGTAGCCGAACCAGGCAGCTACAAATCAGTTAAAGCGGGTTTCAACGAATTGGTCATTGTCCGTGACAAAGACGGCAACTTAAACGCGTTTCACAACATGTGCCGCCATCGCGGTGCCCAATTGGTGCAAGGAACCGGCAAATGTGGGGCATTAGTATGCCCCTATCACAAGTGGACATTCGGTCTAGACGGCAAAATGCGTGGCGTTGCAAGGCGCGAAGAATACGGTGATCTCGACGCCGAGAAGCTAGGTCTTCATCGTGCAAGTGTGAGCACGTGGATGGGGTTGATGTTTGTGCATAGCCACGAAGACCCGCCGATGACGCTGAGTGAGTGGTTGGCGGGGATAGAAGTTGTGTTGGAGGTTTTTGCCGTCGAAAAGTTGCAGTTGCTTAAAAGCCATAGTTTTACTTTTGATGCGAACTGGAAACTGTATATCGAAAACCATATCGACTGGCTGCATTTGTGGTATGTGCATGCAGAAACACTGGCTGCGCTCAAGCATGAGGACGGCGTAATTGAGCAGTATGGAAGGCACTGGGTTTCGTATGATCCAGTTAAAGATGAACATCGGCTGGCGTTTGAGAAGAGTCATCCTCTGAAGGAAATTCCCCATCTTAAAGAACAAGATGCTCGTTATCGCGAAACCGGCGCACACTTCGTATTCCCAAATCTACCTATTTTTACCGGTAGTAGTTTTTTTGTTACTGCAGACTTGGTACCTCTCAACCCAGAAAAAACTCAAATGAATATTAATGTATTGGGCATCCCCGGTGGTGACGCGGATGGCTTTCTAGATGTATTTAATGCGATTACCAAAGATGAAGATGCGGTGATTGTTGAAAATATTCAAAAGAACATGCGCAGTAAACATTTCTCAGTTGGTCCCATCGCACATACCTATGAAAAAGCCATATCTGACTTTCATGACAACTATTTAGAATTAATGCAGTAGTGACGAATAGTTTGGACCTGGCGGACCTATCCGGGGTTTGGCGAAGAGAGTCTATTGCAATATCTGGTGGTGTGGCATTTGAAGATTCGGTTGTGTACTGGTTGCAGGCTGGAAAATATTTTGCAGACATGCGTTGGCCCCTTGAGCCTACCGATGAGGCTACGAGGCAACCTAGTGCCTTTGCCGGCCAAGTGCAGTGGTCGGTGCCGCGTATACGATTTTGTCATGAGATCGATTACTCTAAAGAGCATTTTGAAGACGTTGCTTGTCTAGCACTGGTGGATGGGCGTTTGATCGAACGTGGCAAGGTTAACGTTGCAAACCAGGAGATTGAGTTCGAAGAAGTGTGGGTGCCTTGTATTGTGGCGGAGAGCATTGTAGCGGAGACGTCGCTGAACATGCATGTGGCACGAGCCACCTCTGGTCTTGGTTATATCGTTCATGTTCACAACTACGCCATTGCTCTGTGGGAACTGGGCTCGGATTTCAATGCGGCCTGTTGGCGCCGAACTGGCTGGGGTACGCCATGGGAACTATTGAACAGCATTGGTGACGCTCGGCATTTAAGCGCGCAGCTTAAAGACATTGCTGTTGGATCATTTAATTCTAACTGGCAATGTGTGTTACAGGAGGTGAAATGAACTACGAATGGCACGATTTTGTCGGTAATGTTGGGGTCTTCCTGATTTTGTTGTGTTACTTGTTGGTGCAGCTTGGTCGAATTGATACACAGGGTATTCGTTACTCTATTGGTAATGGCGTAGGTGCTGGCTTGTTATGCGTGTCACTCTATATAAATTTCAATTTGTCTGGGCTTCTGATTGAAATCAGTTGGCTGCTAATCAGTATTTTTGGGTTGTATCAATCCGTCACAAGAACTCGTGCGGATCCTGGCGAGGGATAGGCAGTCTTGAGAGCCACAACAATTCAAACTAAGCAGTGGCCAGATGAGTGGCCGATGTTCTTATCCACTTCAGGAGATACGCTGGTTCAATATGCTTCCGATGATTTACAAACATACCAAGGTGGAAAATTTGAGGAATACAATGGTCTGAATACCGCAGACTTTCACAACTATGGGAAGTTTCGCGGAGGAGGCACTATTGACGGCTCACTCACGCCACGAATACCGTGAGGATGTCCGGGTATCCTCAGATTAATTTGCGTATCTGCGGTAAAAAAAAGTATTCTGGTTTCCCGCTATCAGGCTCAACGGACAGTTATGTCAAAAACTAAAACCGCTTTGATTACCGGCGCGTCAGCCGGCCTTGGTGTTATTTTTGCCGATCGCTTGGCAGCTCAGGGTTATAACCTGGTGTTGGTTGCCAGACGCAAAGAAAAACTGGCCAAAGTTGCTGCAGAAACAGCAAGCAAACACAATGTGCAGACACATATTCTGGAATCCGACTTAAGCGATCCTACAGCCCCCGAAGCCATTCAGTCCGCCCTAGCGCAAATGCAGATTGACATCGACTATCTCGTTAATAACGCCGGTAGCGCTGGTCCCGATCTCTTTGCAGAACGTGACTGGCCGACACAGCAGCAATTCCTAGAGCTGATGATGATTTCGGTAGCCCACATGTGCCACTTGTTTGTTCCGCCTATGCTGGAGAGAAATTTTGGGCGGATTATTAATGTTGCTTCCGTTGCCGGAAGAATTTCTCGGCCGGCAGGGTGTAATTATGGCCCGGCCAAGGCCTATGTTATTGCCCTTAGTGAAGAGCTAGCGATGACCCTAAAAGGTACCGGAGTAAAGGCCAGTGCGCTGTGTCCTGGCTTTACGCATACGGATTTTCATGAGGCAGGCGAACTCAAGGAAATGAAAGCCAGCATGCCAACCTGGATGTGGTACCCAGCGGAAGTAGTGGTAGATGATGGCGTTAGAGCGGTGGAAAAAGGCAAAGCTATAGCGATTTCGGGTCGCCTCTATCGTTGGTTGGATCCAATTTTCCAATCGGTTTGGACCCGCCCCTTGTTGCGCATTCGCGGTCGCGATTAACCCAAGTCGAAGAGAAGTCTTGCCCGGTAGAGTTAGCCTTTAAACCCCGACATCCCACTGGGGATGAGGGCCGATCTGAGCAGCGGTAAATTCAATCAATGCTCTCACTTTGGCTGAGAGATGACGCTTGGATGCATAGACTGCGTAGATACCGATTTCTGCTGGTTTGTAAGCCGGCAAAATCACTTCAAGCTCTCCGTTACGAATGGCGTCCCCGACAATAAAAGTAGGCAGTAAAGTGACACCGAGCCCATTTTTGGCAGCCCTATACAAGACATCGCCATTGTTGGCACTCAGTTGAGGATGGGTGGCGATTCTGTGTTCCCCGTCGGGTCCGTTAAGCACCCAGCTTTTGCCTGTTTTAAAATACGTATAGTGCAGACAATTATGCTCGATAAGTTCCCCTGGCGCCTGAGGTCGGCCATGTTGGTTGAGATAGCCAGGCGAAGCGCACAGAACCTGGTGACATGGGGCAAGCCTCCGGGCAATCAGACTAGACTCTTTTAACCGGGAAATTCGGATCACCAGATCGTAGCCTTCCTCTACAACATCAACAACCCGATCATTCAGTGATAACTCAACTTCGATATCCGGATGCGCCTGACAAAACCTGCTGATGATGATGGCAAGTTGCCTCGTGCCAAATGACATCGGCGCATTGAGACGAAGCAAGCCGCGGGGCTCGGATGAAAATCCGCTGACGACACATTCGGCCTCCTGCACGTCTTCGAGAATTTGCTTGCAGCGATCATAGTAGGCCTTGCCAGCTTCAGACACACTCACGCGACGGGTGGTTCTATTGAGCAAACGACCACCTAGGCAATTCTCTAACGCCGCGATGTGTTTGCTGGTGCTGGCTCGGGAGATCTGGAGATGTTCGGATGCGGCCGAAAAGTTTCCTGCTTCGACGACGGCAACGAACACTGACATGCTGGTTAGTCGATCCATCGGGTGTCCGATATGAAATTTATTGTATCCATATTAGAAATAGTATATCCACATATACGGTATTTATCTCTAAAAGATAATCTAATAAACTTCAAGATAGTGAAAAACAGTCCACAACCCGGAGGCAACTAGCATGGTTTATATACGACGCAGCAAAGATCGCGGCCCCAGCGATCTTGGTTGGCTTAAAAGCCGGCACACTTTTTCTTTCGCGGGTTATCACGATCCGAAACATATGGGTGTTTCCGCATTGCGGGTGATTAATGATGATCAGGTGCAACCCGGCGCTGGGTTTGCCACCCATTCCCACCAGGACATGGAAATTATCAGCTACGTCCAGCAAGGCATCATTGAGCACAGGGACAGTATGGGAAATATCGAAGTACTACCCGCCGGTGAGTTTCAGTTGATGAGTGCTGGTACCGGCGTTTCTCATAGTGAATACAATCCCTCGGATGAAAACGAGCTGTCTTTTCTGCAAATATGGATCAAGCCATCCGAATTGGGGGTGTTGCCGGGTTACCAACAGAAGCACTTTGGGGCACAGACTGGCCTCACTAGGATTGTGTCACCCGATGGTCGTGACGGCACGCTACGCATCCACCAGGATGTGTACCTGTATCAGCTGCGACTGGATGGCGAACAATCAGCCAAACAACAGCCTGAGACTGGCCGTACTGTCTATGTTCATGTCATTTCGGGAACACTGGAGGCCAATAACTATACGCTAGAGCCCGGTGACGGCATGGGCTTATCAGATGTTGAATTGATTCAGTTCAGCGCTCGGGGTACAACTGAAGCACTGATCTTTGACCTACCTTAAAAATGTATCCAGAGGAAATGTGATGACAAAACCAGTTATAGCGGATAACAAGCCGATTGAAGTCACTCTTCAGGCTGGAGAAACGTATCATTGGTGCGCTTGCGGGCAATCGCGGAACCAGCCGTTTTGTGATGGCTCACACCGGGGTACGGAGTTTGTGCCATTGGAGGTGCAGGTCGAATCATCTACATCGGCTCATCTGTGCATGTGCAAGCAAACCAAAAACCCTCCCTATTGCGACGGCAGCCATGTAGGTCTGGAAGCTGATACGCCGCTTTCTTCGGGTGACTCACCCCAGGTTCGCCCAACGCCCGAGGAACCCACTGTCAAATACATTCATGATTTGGCTCGAGATGGCTTGAGCAAGGTTGGCCATCACGGCCCCATGGCGGCAATGGGTGTACCTAGATCAGAGCTGCCACACTGGGATGATATCCAGATTTTGACTGCACAGTTTGCAAGCAAACCGAAACTTGACGATGTCTACGTCGAAACGCAGTTGGTAATCGGCCCGAATGCGGACAAGCCACTGGTCCTGGACATCCCTCTGTTCGTATCGGACATGAGTTTTGGTGCACTTTCCGAGGAGGCAAAGATTGCGCTGGCACGCGGCGCGGATATGGCAGGCACCGGCATCTGCTCCGGGGAAGGGGGAATGTTGCCTGAAGAGCAGCAAGCCAACCGCCGCTACTTTTACGAACTGGCTTCTGCTGGGTTTGGCTACCGTGAAGATTTGTTATCTGCTGTTCAGGCGTTCCACTTCAAAGGTGGACAGGGTGCAAAAACCGGAACCGGCGGGCACCTTCCTGGCAACAAGGTCATCGGTAAAATTGCGGAAGTACGTGGACTAACTGAGGGTGTGTCAGCGATATCTCCTGCGACGTTCACTGACCTTACGACTGTTGATGATTTCCGGCGTCGGGCAGATCGCGTCCGCGAGCTAAGCGGTGGCATTCCAATCGGGATGAAACTTTCTGCTAACCATATTGAGCAGGATATTGCCTTTGCGCTGGAGACCGGTGTTGATTACATCATTCTGGACGGGCGTGGTGGTGGCACCGGCGCGGCGCCTTTG
>JAADHW010000113.1 GCA_013151695.1 Gammaproteobacteria bacterium | reverse complement strand
TGGATGCGGGTGGTTTACTTTTGGTGTTGATCATTTTTGCCTGGACGCCACCACACTTTTGGGCACTGGCGTTGGATCGTAAGGATGAATACGCCAAGGCGGGTGTGCCTATGTTGCCGGTGACTCATGGCGAGTCATTCACCCGGTTACACATTTTGTTGTATACCTTCATCCTGGTTCTGGCGTCTGTGATGCCTTTTGTCATTGGTATGTCAGGCTGGCTCTATTTTGTTGGAGCCCTGGCGCTCGGCGCCGGTTTCCTATATTGGTCATTTGAGTTGTTGGCGAATCGTTCGCGCCGGGCTCCGATGCAGACCTTTCGTTATTCCATAGTTTATTTGGGCCTGCTGTTTACCTTGTTATTGGTAGATCACTATATGTTTGTGCCAACCGGTGGCTTAGCACCGGTCATCGAATTTCGATCGGTATCTGTTTAGGTATGAGTAGCGTGGGTAAAACAGTTGGTCTTTGCGTTGTATTTATCACCCTCGTTGTGGGTATGTTTGTTTACAGCGTGACTCGAACACAGCAACTGTCTGACGAAGAGTTGAGCCAACGGGGCGTGTTCACATTGCCGCGGCCCAGAGACATTGCACCTTTCGAACTGACAAATCACATTGGGGATCCGTTTACCAATGCCAATTTAAAGGGGCGTTGGACATTTATGTTTTTTGGCTTTACGCATTGTCCAGATATTTGTCCGACAACTTTGGCTGTAATGGCCCTAGCAGATCGAGAATTGCGCAACATCAACCCAGGCGCAAATGATAGCTTTCAAGGCGTGTTGGTCAGCGTAGATCCCCAGCGCGATACAAATGATAAATTAGGCCCCTATATTACTGCCTTTTCACAGCATTTCCTGGGGGTTACAAGTGATCGTGCCAAGCTCGCCGAAATTGCCACTCAACTGAATGTAGCGTTTGCTAAAGTGCCCGACGATCAAGGCGGCTACAGCATGGATCACACCGGTAATATCGTCATCATAAACCCCATGGGCCACTATTATGGCTTCATTAAGATGCCGCATACTCAAGAGACCATTAGGCTAACCTATCAATCCTTAGCTGGTCGAATTTAGGCGGGGTTATATGCAGGCCCAACCAGAAGTGGCTGATGGCAGTCTGGCCCAGCGCTACCAAGCTACACGACAACAGACACTAAATTTGTGTGGTCCGCTTGAGTTAGAAGATTATGGGGTTCAACCCACTGCAGATGCGAGCCCGCCAAAGTGGCATTTGGCACATACCACTTGGTTTTTTGAAACGTTCATTCTGAAAGTGCTGGATAAAAATTTTGTTGCCCACCATGATCAATATGAGCAGCTATTTAATTCATATTACAATGGTGTTGGGCAACCCTATCCGCGTGCAAAGCGAGGATTTTTATCGCGCCCAACGGTTGCGCAGGTAGAAGACTACCGCACAGCAGTTGATGAAAAGATTGTTGATCTGTTGATGACTCAAGGTGACTCTGAGGAGCTGGTGGAGCGTGTTGTATTAGGTTTAAACCACGAACAGCAGCATCAAGAACTACTGCTCACCGATATCAAATTTAACTTTGGGCACAATCCGCTATATCCCCCTTATGGTGGCCAACCGGTTTCGCAATCGAAAGTAAACCGCCTGCATTTTTCGCAAATTAGTGGGGGAATTGTTGAAGTTGGTGCGGGAAATGGTTTTGCTTTCGACAATGAGCGACCGCGTCATCAGGTACTGTTACAACCCTTTGCCTTTGCAGATAGATTGACTACCAATAGTGAGTACTTGGAATTTATTGAAGCAGGTGGATATCACGCATCGGAACATTGGTTGTCGGAAGGTTGGCAGGCAATTGAGGGTGACAAGCTAAGACACCCACTATATTGGTTGCAACGAGATGGGCAGTGGTTTGAGTATCGTCTGGATGGCTTGCAACCGTTAGACCCAAATCTTCCCGCGGTCCATCTCAGTGGCCATGAAGCCTTTGCCTTTGCGAGCTGGTGTAATGCCCGTTTACCTACCGAGTTTGAGTGGGAACACGTCGCACAAGATCAGCTCATTCGAGGGACGTTTCTAGAATCTGGATGCCTACACCCCAGTGCTGCGACAGATACCCAGGAAATAGCACAGTTATTTGGAGATGTCTGGCAATGGACCTCTTCGAATTATGGCCCCTACCCAGGTTACCGCACCTTGCCGGGTACCTTGGGTGAGTACAATGGTAAGTTCATGAGCAGCCAGTTAGTTTTGCGTGGAGGATCCTGCGTGACACCCAAAAGCCACTTTCGAAGCTCCTATCGAAATTTTTTCTATGCGCCGGATCGTTGGCAATTCACGGGCATTAGGTTGGCGAAGAATGTCGAGTAAAGGCGCGTATGAGTTTTATGACTACAAACCCGCACAAGCAGATATGGCGGGCGAGGTTTTAGACGGCTTAAGACAACAGCCAAAATATATATCGCCAAAGTACTTTTATGATACGCGTGGTTCTGCGCTGTTTGAACAAATCACTGAGCTGAAGGAGTATTACCTTACTCGTACCGAGATGAGCCTATTTAATGAGCATTTACCGGCTATCGCTGCGGCGTTAGGTGACAAGTTATGTCTCATTGAGTATGGCAGCGGTTCATCTAAAAAAATCCGTAAACTACTTGAGGCGATTACGCCTCAGATCTATGTCCCCGTTGATATATCTGACGAGTATTTACAACAAAATGCAGCAGCACTGCATAAAGACTTTCCTCGCTTAGATGTATATCCGATTTGTGCTGACATAACACAAATGTTTGCGCTGCCCGAAGCGACCAATAATTTGACTAAGGTTGGCTTTTTCCCAGGCTCTAGTATTGGTAATTTTGATCCGCAAGCGGCGAGGGACTTTCTTGAGAACGTGCGTGAAACGGTGGGCTTGGGCGGCGCTCTAATTATTGGTGTTGATCGCAAGAAAGATGTGGATGTTTTGGAAAGTGCTTACAACGACTCAAAAGGCATCACCGCGGAGTTCAACCTTAATGTGTTAAACCATCTGAATGCGCAGCTGGAAGCGAATTTTGAAACTTCCAATTTTGAGCATGTGGCTCGCTACAACCCTATTGAAGGTTGCATACAAATGTTCTTGCGTAGCACTAGCGAGCAACAAGTGAGCGTGGCTGGCGAGAAAGTATTTATTGGCGAGCAAGAAAATTTACTCACCGAAAACTCCTACAAGTACCATCCACACGAGTTTTTGGAGCTGACCTCAGGTGCTGGTTTTGTTGACCGAGCGCATTGGAGTGATGCGCAAAATTGGTTCTCGCTGTTCTTATTACAAGGCTGCTAACAACACGCTAAGGCGAGTTATGTTTGCAGTATTCGAGGGTCTAAATAAAAACTGTGTCTGGCGTGTTGTTTGACGATTTGTCTGAACTCATCTGGATTCTTGAAGCGCACCTGGCCGGTGCGTTGTTGGTTGTCTTTTTGGCAGCTTAAACGGCTCAACGTTACGGTTAATCGAGATAGCCAAAATGAAACCGCAGCATACATTGCAAAACAGGAAAAAAACCAAACTTCCTCCTCCTTAAGCGGCCGGATGGAATGATACGCCTTAAGCAATGCGGTGGTGCGGTCAGGATTGAGCCGCCCTTCTGCATCACTGCACCAGTCGTTGGCGACTACGGCTAAGTCGTATATCCAAAAGCCACTGGCAGCGTGGTGAAAGTCTAACACTCCAGTTAATCCTCGTTGGTCAAACAACACATTGTCCCTGAACAAATCACCATGGATCATGCCCTGGGGTAGCATGTGCACGTCTGCGCGGCTCAACAACGACTTGGTTTTGCTGATGGCATCGTTCATCAAAGCTTGATCTGTGTAGGGGATGTGGCTCAGGACCCTATCAGCATTGTCTTGCAACCATGACGTGTCTCGAGGGTAAGCAGGCAGCTCGATCTCGCTGGCCTGCATGGTTAGGTGCATACGCGCGATAAAGCGCGCCAGACTACAAATTTGTTTGGTTGTCGGACTAAAGGTGTGCTGCCCGGACAAGCGAGGTTGCAACAAAGCTGGCTTTTCGTTGATGGTTTCGACCGCCTCATTGCTGATGCTGCGAATCGGTGCCGCCACAGGTAAACCATATTGATCCAGCGCATCCATCATTGAGACATAAGCCTGGCCAGAATTAGCGGGCTGTTCCATCACGGTAAGCACATATTCGCAGCGGCGCCCATTGATGAGTGACTGTATGAAGTAGTTGCTGTTTTCGATGCCATTGCTGGCGGGCCATGAACGTTGCAGTGTACCAATGTCGTACTTATTAAAAGCCTCGAACAGGATGTCTTCTGACAGCGGCGCTACCGCATTCATGAACGCAACTCTACTTTTAGGGTTTCTAATTTGTGCATGTGTTCTGTCAATTTAGCCTTAGAATTCGGCGATAATCCAGCGAGGCAGCAACATTTCGGCGCGTTGTAGATCGCCAAACCCCTTGGTTTCATCTCGAGGGACTAGATAGTAAGGCTTCCCCCATGTGGGTACGATGCGTACTAGGCGCAGTTGTCCGTTTTGTCGAAACTCATATATGACTTTGTCTTTACCAGCGATGATAACAACATCTGGGCCGTGCTTGAATGTTTCGGCGCGCAGTGATGGGCTCCAGAGTAAGCAGCAGACAAGGCTCACGACGAAGCATAACCCTAATCGCCCAGAGTGTCCTAGAGCTAATCGCAGTGTCAGCTTAGAGTGATGTTGTAGAGTGGGTTCAGCCATTGCAGAATGGTGACGTAAAACGCCGCCATGCGCAAAAAATAACGCCCCGGGAAACCAACTTTGCAGAATAAATTGCAAAAATCACAGGAACGAAGATTGATGGCCAGCAACAAAGCAAAACAGTCAGAGATGGACATTCCTGAGGAGCAAACGATCCCCATTGTGTTGGTGGATGGGTCTTCATATTTGTTTCGCGCCTTCTATGCATTGCCTGCACTGACTAATTCTGCTGGCCAAGCCACCGGTGCGATTCGCGGGGTCATCGCGATGATTCGCAAGCTGGCTAAAGACTATGAAGGCAGTACCTTGGTGGTTGTATTTGATGCGCCGGGTAAAACCTTTCGTGATGATATGTATAGCGAATACAAAGCCAATCGAGAATCTATGCCAGATGACCTGCGCGAACAGATTCAACCGATACACGACATCATCCGGGCAATGGGTTTGCCGTTATTGATGGTTACTGGGGTTGAGGCAGACGACGTCATCGGTACGCTGGCTCAACAAGCCACCATGGCAAAGCGCAAGACCGTGATATCCACAGGTGACAAGGACATGGCGCAACTGGTTTCGAACTACGTCACCTTAGTCAACACCATGACCGAGACAGCGATGGATAGAAGCGGGGTCATTGAGAAATTTGGAGTGCCACCAGAATCCATTATTGATTATCTAGCGCTGATGGGAGATAGCGCTGACAACATCCCTGGAGTACCTAAGGTAGGTCCTAAGACCGCAGCTAAATGGCTCAACGAATATGGCAGTCTCGATGAGGTTATGGCTCGAGCAAGCGAAATAAAAGGCAAGGTGGGAGAAAACCTTAGAGATTCTCTTGAGCAATTACCACTGTCGCGATTGCTGACCACCATTAAATGTGACGTGGAACTTGACCACAGCATTGAAGATCTTGCGCACTCCGAAGCTGATCACCAAGCTTTGCATGACTATTTCACCCAGTTGGAATTTAAAGCGTGGACCCAGGAAGTGCAAAAGGCCGATATTGATAGCGTTGTCGCTCCGCAATCAGCGATTGAACGATCCTACTCAACTATTACCAAGCAAAAGGATTTAGCTGCGTATTTGGTAAAGTGTCGTCAAGCTGGGGCATTTGCGGTAGACACCGAGACCACAAGCCTGAATTACATGCAAGCTGCGCTGGTGGGTTTCTCATTTGCTTATAAGGTTGGTGAAGCCGTCTATGTTCCCGTAGGTCATGATTATGCGGGGGCTCCCGCGCAACTGAGTCTTGCAGAGGCGTTGTCCGAAATCGTGCCGTTATTGGCAGACCCAAGCCTGACTAAAATTGGTCAAAACCTGAAATACGATATCAGCGTGTTGGCTCGTCATGGTGTTGAGGTGAAGGGACCTATCTGCGACACCATGCTTGAATCTTATGTGCTCAATAGTGTCGCCACTAGACATAACATGGATGATCTGGCGAAGTTTTATCTCAGTCACAGCACCATTCATTTCGAAGATATTGCAGGTAAAGGCGCAAAACAACTGACTTTCAACGAAATCCCAATCGAGCAGGCTGCCCCGTATGCGGCACAAGATGCTGATATTACGTTGCAACTTCACCAAACTTTGAGCGCGCGGTTAGCACAACATAAACGCCTGCAAATGGTGTTGAATGACCTCGAACAGCCTTTAGTGAGGGTGCTGTCAAACATTGAGCGACACGGCGCGTTGGTAGATGGGCGTTTGCTCAAACAGCAAAGTGCAGAACTGGCGGACCGAATTCTGCAGCTCAATGAAGAAGCCTGGGTGCTGGCGGGTGAGGAATTTAATCTCGACAGCCCTAAGCAACTACAGAAAATATTGTATGAAAAGTTGGCCTTACCCATTCTGAAGAAAACACCTAAAGGGGCCCCTTCTACCGCAGAACCAGTGCTCGTAGACTTAGCGCGAGACTACGAATTACCTGCCACGATACTTGAGTATCGCAGTTTAGCTAAGCTGAAATCGACCTACACAGATAAGTTGCCTCTGCAAATAAACCCTGAAACTGGTCGAATTCATACCTCCTACCATCAAGCAGTAACGGCGACAGGTCGTTTGTCGTCAGCAGACCCTAATTTACAAAACATTCCGATACGTAATGCCGAAGGACGCAGAATTCGACAGGCTTTTGTTGCCCCGCCCGGAATGTTATTGGTGGCGGCAGATTATTCGCAAATTGAACTTCGTATCATGGCGCATCTCTCTCAAGATGAAAATTTGTTGCGGGCTTTTGCAGAAGGCTTGGATGTTCACGCAGCAACTGCCGGTGAAGTGTTTTCGAAAACCC
>JAADHW010000165.1 GCA_013151695.1 Gammaproteobacteria bacterium | reverse complement strand
GGGCTAATTCCGCGTGGCTCCACCTGGTCATATTTAGCCTGGCGCTGTCGGCTTTTTGCCGCCAGAGTTTCATTCCCCAGCGCTTGGGCTGTTGCAGCGCGCAACGCATAGAAACGCGAGCTATTTCGTCTCAAATCGATAGCTTGCTCAATGGCAATCAAGGCTCGTTCATAAAAACCGCGGCGGTACTCATACTCTGCCACAGCGTAGTGATAAAAAGGATTACGCTGTTGGTACCTTTTCATTGCCTTCCGATACACCTTGGCTTGGGCAAACATCTGTAGCGTTTCTAGGGTGCGGGCCATGCCTGCGATGGCGGTTTTATTCCTAGGGTCCAGCGACAATACTTTTTCATATGCCCGTTGCGCCAATAGCGGCTGATCAATTACAGAAAAAAGAACGCCTAAGTTATTCCAACCATCTTTGTTTCGAGGCGTGCCCAATATGGCACGTTTCAAATACGCAAAAGAGGTTTCATGGTCTCCTTCGCGCAAGTAGTCAACGGCAATATTGGTATAAAAAAGAGACTCTGCATGAGTGTCTGTTATTGGTATGCGAGGTGTGAACGGGTCTACACCTACATAGTTAAAATCTACCGTGAGCTGACTATTGGAGTAGCCCGAAAAGTTCATGTTTTCCAACAAAACACTTATGTGATTGTTTCGCACTAAGTAGCCTGCTTCAACATTCCACTGCGGTAATTCATCGATGAGCTGATAACTGGCGTTCAGGCCTGCGGCACGCGCCAAAGCAATGAACATGTTGGTATAACCCAAACAATTACCCCGACGCAGAGCAAATGTTTTGGCTGCCGGGTAAGTGCCTGATGCGTCGTAGGGGTCGACAAAATAGTCTTCGTCCACCAGCTTTTTCATCAGTCGCCGAAAGCGCACAAAGCTGATATCAGAGCCTGTAATATCAGACCCCACGAAGGACCGCATTTCCGGGCTTAGGGTCAGTAAAGAAATTTCTGGCGCTGGCGCCACCGGATATCCGAACACTTGAATACCATCAAGCAAGCTTTCGTCAAAGGAAAATGCTGGTTGCTTAAAACTATGGGTGGCGCAACCTTGCGCGGTTACCACCAATGCAATTAAACACAGAGTGGTTCGAAGAAGCCTTGTGAAAGAGCTTAGCTGCATTGTTCACCTTTAAACTGCACACTCTAAATACTAAATAGCTTCGTTCTCACACTCAAGCCGGTGTCGGACACTCGGGAGCCTCTAGCTGCGCAAGTTGAACACCCGCGAGAAAGAACGTTCGTCGCCATCTGCATCAACGGTTACAACAACCCACAAACGATTGTCTATGCGGCTTAGCCTTTCTGTGACCAACATGTCGTTGGCTTTGGAGATAATCACCAGGTCTGTGTCTTCCCAACCGGCATATACTTCCCACAGGCCTCGCTGACGCTCTCCCCAGGTGAGGTCTCGATATACTCCAGGATGATATTGAATACCCATAGAGTCTCGGTTTTGTTCAATCTCGATTTTATCGGCGCGCAATATCTGGAAATCATGCACGATAAAGGCCAACGCAGAACCGTTCGCCATTTCCAGTGCCTGAGTTCTGTGTTCTGTGTGGCGAGGTCTTTTCTTACTGCCATGAAGACCTTCACGCAGATCTGGGGCTGCATCTGAATCAGTAAAATCTAATACCCATTCACCGCTTAGGTTTACGCCCACAGGGTTAATTTCGTTCAACTCAACATTGCTGCATGCTGTGAGCAAACCTAATAACGACAACACTAACAGTTTATTCATCATTTTAGATCTCGAATGTTGCGGTTGCATGAAACATAGCTAGCGCAGAAATTGAGATTGAGCACGCAGTGCAGTAACACTTTGGCGCACCAACTCATCCATGATTGTTTGCACTGGCCGCACTTCATTGAAGTAACCAATACTTTGACCCGCGCCAGAATGTATCAACGGTTCTATGTCGTGTTCTTCAATCGCACCGAGCAAGTCACCCACTAAAACATCTTGGTAAGGCATTTTTAGTGGTGTCGGCGCATTTTCAGATTCCCACTCTTGGCTCCAACCGGTGCGAACTTGGCGGAAGGTTTTACCACTTTCTGATCGGGTAATAACCGTATCACCACTGCCAGCTTGAATGAGTTTTTTGGTGTTAACCGGGTGCATATGCCCTTGGTGTTCTTGGGACAATAACCAAGCCGTCCCCAGCCAAACCCCCTGTGCACCCATCGCCAACGCCGCCGCTATGTGGCGACCGGTTGCAACGCCACCTGCCACCAACACAGGCACATCGCCTGCGGCTTCTACGATCTGCGGCACCAAAGAAAATGTCCCAATAGGACCTGTGTGCGCACCGGCGTCGTAGCCTTGCGCAACTATAATGTCTACCCCCGCCGCAATGGTGCGTTGTACATGATGGGGGCTGCCAATTAGTGCCAGAGTGACCTTACCCCGGGCTTTGGCTTGCGCAAACGCTTCTGGAGGTGCGCCGATACCACAAGCAAACATGTTCACGTCTGAGTCGATGACGGCTTTGAGTTGCGCTGTTTCGATTTCTCTAGATCGAATGAACCGCGTGCGCATGCCTGGTCCACTGCCCTTCGGCACGTTATATCGTTGAATCAGATCTTCCACGAAAGCTTTGTGTTTGGATGGAATCTGCGCTTCGATGGCCTCTCGGGAATTGTGTTGCGGCATATCTGGAGGTAGCACAAGGTCTACGCCAAAAGGTTTATCTGCGACCAAGTTCTGAATTTGTAGCAGTTCATCAGAAATTTCGTTAGGGAAACGGCGTGTGGCACCATACACCCCGTAGCCACCTGCATTAGAAATAGCAGCCACGGTTTTTACATCGTGAGCGAATCCGAATATGGGATATTTAATGCCGAGTTTGTCGCATATGGGCGTCCACAGCGAAGCCACAATTATGCCGAGCGAGCTTCCGTAGCGACTATCTCTCGATGCTGCGCATGTTGGGGTGTAGGAGAGCCCAGCTCTTCAGGTTCTAACTCAACCTCTCGAACCACTGGGGTTTCCGGCGCTTGAACATGGTTTAAGGCAGCGTCGACCACTTCAAAAGCGTTGAGCCGCTTCAATTGAGGATGGCCTCTAACTACTTCGTAGTAGAAATCTTTATAAACTTGGCTCGGAATCACGTCGAATACCGGGTCGTACCCTTCCGGCTTTACATGCAGTGATTCATGGCCGTATTGTTCCGGCCATATTTGGCACCAGTCTCGCCATAGGCGTAAAATCAGATTTTGTTGTTGCCGATCCACAGCTTCCCTCCCCCTCTACGTATACATCACGTAAGTGCTACCACAGTGCAAACTCTCTAGGGAGCTTTTAAGCACAAGCCACCCATTGGAATTGGCAGCGTTAGTGACTATAGCAAATCCTTGGGGCAAGCACACGGGGCACCATCTACACTGAATCCATGGCATGGAAGCTACTGGTTATCGCGGTGATGGTCGCAAGCGTCACCCTGGAGCAGAGCCCGTTGCACAGCAACTCAAAGCATGGCTCGCTGATAACCAAGAATACCCCTTCGCGTCAATATGTTGGCGTGAAAAGTCAGAAAAGTGAAAATATTCCTTCATATTCGGTCACCTTATCTGACCAGATTCTGAACCTATCACCCTCACCAACATTTGACATCGATATGCCTTACCAAACCATTAAATTCGATTCGAGCCATGTTGACGAGTTGTTATCTTCCGGCACGACGCAAGTCAACTTACCCGGGCAGACGCCTATTGAATTGACCTTAATATCCACATCGAACCGACATGGTATGCAGTCGATTACCGCCCTTCACGCCGGCCTGGTCAGCACCATTACTCAGCGTGGACAGAATCTGTTTATGACCCTAGCCACCCCAAACGAGAGTTATCGAATAGAAAGCAACAACGGCGTTAGTCGCTTGTTTGCGCACCGAAGGTTAGCTCAGCGTTCTATTCGGCACCATAAGGACTATAGATATGTGCAGTAAGTCACTTCTAATTGGGATTGTTTGCGCCCTCATCCTCAACGGATGTGGCGGAGGAGGCGGTAGCAGTAGTCGTCCCGAAACTGCTAACGCGGGACCTGCTCAAAACCCCACCAACGCAGCCGACCCTACACCACCCGTCAGTGACCCTACGAACGCTGTCACTCAGATCAATCTTCTGGCCTTGTATACATCCGGGGTTGCCGAGCAGTTCAATGATCCCGATTTGCGTATTCAACATTTGGTTGCGGTTGCAAACGACGTGTTATCGGCGAATGGAGTTTCATTAATATTCAGTGCAACCCATGTTGAACGGGTAACGTACCCGGATTCATTGCCGATCACCCAGGCCCTAGACGATTTAACTGCTGGCAGCCACAGCAGTTTTGCCAACATTGCCAACTTGCGCGATTCAACCCAGGCCGACCTGGTTGTACTATTTCGCCCTTACGCCAATGATGGGCACTGTGGCTATGCGTGGATTGGCGGGTTTCAGTCAAATGGTGATTTAAGTGGCGTTGCCGCATCTGAATTCGGTTATTCCGTGGTGGCGAGCAACTGTTCTGACTACACCTTGCTACACGAGCTAGGGCACAACATGGGGCTTGCCCATTCTCGCCGCCTGGCGCCTCAAGGTGGCACCTACGAATATTCAGTAGGTTATGGCGTTGACAACGATTTTGTCACCATCATGGCGTCGCCGGAAGAATATAACGCAGCACAGTTGCCACGCTTGTCTTCACCTCTATTAGATTGTAATGGTCAACCTTGCGGTGTCGTGCACACTGCTGCCGACGGAGCAGACGCATTACGTAGCCTCAACTCGGTGAAAGACCAAGTGGCTGCATATCGATAAGAGCGCGCAAAGGCTAGGTGTCGGTTCTTTTCAAAGTCACCACATCTGCACGGGGAGTGAGGTCACCCAACTGTTCCTCTATGTCGGCACCTTCAACAAGACCTTCAACAAATTTTCTCACTGCATCGTAGTCAAAGGTCTCACACGCTTGTTCTAGGGTGTTAAGCGCACCACGCAATTCCTTCCAAGGCACAAAGTGTTCTTCGGCGCGCATAATTTTACGATGATCAGTTCCTGTTACTGTACCCCCCACCAACAGTTCTTCGTGGAGTTTTTCCCCGGGCTTTAGGCCGGTAAACTCGATGGCGATCTCTCCGCTTGGGTTTTGCTCGCTGAGCACAGACAAGCCTTTCAATCGAATCATGCGATGAGCTAAATCAAGTATTTTAATCGGCTCACCCATATCGAGTAGAAAAACGTCCCCTCCCCTGCCCAAGCTTGCGGCTTGTAGTACCAACTGTGCTGCTTCCGGGATGGACATAAAATACCGCGTCACATCGGCATGTGTAACGGTTACCGGGCCGCCATTTTCTATTTGTTCTAAGAACAGTGGCACCACTGAACCCGATGAACCCAGCACGTTGCCAAAACGTACCATGGAAAATTGGGTGGACTCAGATTCTTGCTGTAAAGCTTGCAGTATCAGTTCTGCTAATCGCTTACTGGCGCCCATAACACTGGTAGTACGCACGGCTTTGTCCGTCGAAATTAAGATGAAGTCGTTCACGCCACTGTCCAGGGCCGCTTGAGCACAATACAGGGTGCCGAATGTATTGTTTTTCAGCCCTTGAATGATGTTGTTTTCGACCAAACTTACATGCTTGTATGCAGCGGCATGGTAGAGTGTTTCAACACTGTATCGACGCAGTGTTCTTAGCAGCATAGGTTTGTCGGTTACCGTTCCCAATACCGCTACCAAAGGCGCTTTCAGATCTTGCTTGTGCGCGATCGCCAGTAATTCTCTATGTATTTGATAGAGCCCAAACTCAGATTGATCAAGCAGAACCAACATGCGCGGATTCTGTCGCAATATCTGACGGCACAATTCCGAACCAATTGATCCGCCGGCCCCAGTTACCATCACGGTTCTGTTCAGTACCGACTGCTCTAACAAGTGTGGTAACGGTTCTACGACATCCCGACCAAGAAGATCTTCAATGCTGACGTCACGTAAGCTTGCCAGACTCAGACGACCTGCTACAAGTTCACCCAAATCTGGAATAAGACGCACGCGCACTGAATATTTTTCTAAAAATTCTAATATGTCTCGACGAGTTTGCGCATCGTTGTTGATGGCAACAAATACTTGTTTTGCATTGGAGTCTTTTAGCAGCCACTCCAGTTGTTTAGGTGGATAAACATAGATGCCGTCCATGCTGCTTTTTTGCATCTTCTTGTTATCGTCCAAAAAAGCGATCGGTTCGTATTCACCTTGCTGGTGCAACAAACGGGCAAGCTCGATACCTGTGCTGCCAGCACCATATATAATCACAGCTTCACGCGAGGTTCCTCGAATCAAACTTTGCACATACGCACGAACTGCAAAACGCGTTCCGCTGACGTATAACAACGACAGCAACAAGAAAATTATGGGTACCGAGTCTGGGAAACTTGGGACATACAACGCATAGGGTACAATGGCTAAGGCGGCGACTAACGAGCCTTTCACCACCGCCAACATCGCGTGATTACCCATGTAGCGAATCACTTGGCGATATAACCCCAAGCGCCCAAACATTGGAACGGCTACACAAACGCAAATAACAAAGGCTGGCCAAAAGTCAGTGATATCAGGATTTATTTCGCCCAGCCTCAAGGCGAAGGCACTCCATAATGCAATCGGCAGCACAATGAGGTCTGCCAGCACAGCAATGGCTTGTTTTTTGCGTCTCGACAGTTCGTCTAACAGTGCGTGCAAGCGTGCCTCCAACTACCCCTGTTGACTATTTTTACAAACGGGTCCCTCACAAATGTTCCTCTTGTTCTGGCATACCGGCTTCAAAAAGCCAACAGAGCACTGCCAGTGGCGCAATCGCCATTGCTAAAAATAATAGTTGTAAAGTCGCATATGTGACAGACAGCCATGCCAGTGGCATAAGCCATGCCAAGGCGAAGATAAGAAAGACACTGGTTGTCCATAAATGTCCTTTACGCAGAGCCAATTGTTGGTACAAATGGCTACGGTGCGCCTGTGTGAACTCCTGT
>JAADHW010000300.1 GCA_013151695.1 Gammaproteobacteria bacterium | reverse complement strand
CCAAGGCTTAGAGATTCGATTGGGCGCACGTGTCACCGGTGCCGCAGTCGAAAAAGGCTCGGTAACGGTAACCTATGAAGACAAGGATGGAGAGCAGCAACTGGTAGTGGACCGGCTTATTGTAGCGGTTGGGCGACGGCCCTACACCGAAGCTCTGCTGGCGCCAGACAGCGGCGTTAATCTTGATGAACGCGGTTTTCTATATGTGAATGATCTTTGCGCAACCGACGCACCGAATGTTTATGCAGTTGGTGATGTGGTACGGGGCCCTATGCTAGCCCATAAGGGAACCGAAGAAGGGGTCATGGTTGCCGAGCGCATTGCAGGGTTTAAGCCCATGGTTAATTATGACACGATACCTAACGTCATCTACACACACCCAGAAATTGCTTGGGTTGGTAAAACCGAACAGCAACTAAAGGCTGATGGCGACGAGTACATAGTAGGTAGCTTTCCGTTTGCAGCAAGTGGCCGAGCGATGGCCGCAAACGATACTCAGGGCATGGTGAAAGTCATAGCTGACAAGCAAACCGATCGTATTCTGGGTGTGCATGTGTTGGGTCCACAGGCTTCTGAGATGGTCGCTCAAGCAGTGATCGCGATGGAGTTTGATGCCAGTGCAGAAGATCTTGGCTTAATCATGTTTGCACACCCGACACTTTCCGAGGCGTTACACGAAGCCGCTCTGGGTGTTGCCGGTCATGCCATTCATAAGCTAAATCGAAAGAAAAGACCAAAGTCCGCTTAGGAGGGGACACAATTTGAACATACATGAATATCAGGCGAAATCGCTTTTCGAAGAATATGGTCTGCCAGTTTCCGAAGGTTATGCGGTAGATACCGCGGATGAAGCCGTGGCGGCTGCCGAGAAAATTGGCGGCAACCGGTGGGTAGTTAAAGTGCAGGTACATGCAGGCGGTCGAGGCAAGGCTGGCGGCGTAAAATTGGTTGATAGCCTTGATGACGTTCGAGCCTTTGCAGACAGCTGGGTTGGCAAGCGACTGGTGACCTTTCAAACTGACGAGCATGGTCAGCCGGTCAGTAAAATCTATGTTGAGAGCTGTGTCGATATCGATACTGAACTATATTTGGGTGCAGTAATTGATAGAGAGTCTCGACGCGTGGTATTCATGGCGTCCACTGAAGGTGGCGTTGAAATAGAGAAAGTGGCTCACGAAACACCTGAGAAAATATTGCGAGCAACAATCGACCCTTATGTCGGCGCGCAACCCTACCAAGGACGAGATCTTGCATTTCGACTGGGGTTGTCCGGCAAGCAGGTACGGCAGTTTACTAACTTGTTTATGAGCTTAGCCAAACTATTTACAGAGTTAGACTGCGCACTGTTGGAAATAAACCCATTAGTGGTGACCGGTGATGGCGATATTCACTGTCTTGACGCTAAGATGACAATTGATGGAAACGCGTTGTACAGACAACCTCGTCTAGCGGCCATGAACGATGCCTCACAAGAAGACGAACGGGAGGCACAAGCAGACAAGCATAACCTCAACTACGTTGCATTAGACGGCAGCATTGGTTGTATGGTAAATGGTGCAGGTCTAGCCATGGGCACCATGGACTTGGTTAAGCTGCACGGCGGTAATCCAGCAAACTTTCTCGATGTCGGCGGCGGTGCAACCAAGGAAGCCGTGGCTGAGGCGTTCAAGATTATTCTCTCCGACGATGCGGTGAAAGCTGTGTTGATCAATATTTTTGGTGGCATTGTGAGTTGTGCCGTTATCGCCGAAGGCATTATTGGAGCGGTAGAAGAAGTGGGCGTTGAAGTACCGGTTGTGGTTCGATTCGAGGGCAACAATTCTACTGTTGGGCGTAAAGCTTTGGCAGACAGCGGTTTAAATATCATCCCGGGTGAAACGCTGGCAGATGCAGTTGAAAAAGTTGTGGCTGCGGCTGGAGGACCAGCATGAGTATATTAATAGACAAAGACACTAAGGTCATATGCCAGGGTTTTACTGGTTCACAAGGCACCTTACACAGCGAACAAGCGATAGCATACGGTACTCAAATTGTTGGTGGCGTCACGCCGGGGAAGGGCGGTGATACCCATTTAGATCGCCCTGTTTTTAATACGGTTCAAGAAGCCGTACAGGCCACGGGTGCCACTGCGTCTGTTATCTACGTGCCAGCGGGGTTTTGTAAAGACTCAATTTTAGAAGCTATGGATGCAGGTATTGAACTTATAGTTTGCATAACCGAAGGCATACCGACGTTAGATATGCTGGCAGTTAAAGCACGTTTGGAAATTAGCGATACGCGCATGATTGGTCCGAACTGTCCTGGTGTGATCACGCCGGGTGGATGCAAAATTGGCATTATGCCCGGCGAAATTCACTTACCAGGTAAGGTGGGTATTGTTTCTCGCTCCGGCACGCTGACTTACGAGGCGGTTAAACAAACAACCGATAGAGGCTTCGGGCAAAGTTCATGTGTGGGTATTGGTGGCGATCCTATTCCTGGTAGTCACTTCATTGACATTCTCGAGTTATTCCAAGCCGACGATGCGACCGAAGCAATTGTTATGGTGGGAGAGATTGGTGGCACCGCTGAAGAGGAAGCTGCAGCGTTCATAAAGGCCAATGTGAGCAAGCCAGTAGTGGCTTACATCGCTGGCGTTACTGCGCCAGCAGGAAAGCGCATGGGTCATGCAGGAGCAATTATTGCGGGTGGTAAGGGGACAGCAGAGGAGAAGTTTGCGGCGCTGTCTGACGCTGGCGTGCGTACGGTTCGCAGCCTAGCCGAAATAGGCGATGCCATAGCCGATATTACCGGCTGGAGTTAATGCCCTCTGGTGGGCACTAGTCCTGGGCACTTGGTCCTAGGCGAATAGAGTTGATGGCCTGTCGTGTACTTCGATTGCACGACAGGTCTTGAAATGATGCCAAAAACCCCCATATCCGCCCTGTAACCATTCACCCTGGAGCACATGAATCGCTATGAGCGAAGCAAAAGTAGAGACACACACTTTCCAGACCGAGGCAAAACAACTCCTCAAGCTGATGATCCATTCTTTGTATTCCAACAGAGAAATATTCCTTCGTGAGCTGATATCTAATGCCTCGGATGCGATTGACAAGTTGCGCTTTAAGGCGATCGAAGCCCCTGAACTCATAACAGAAGATGCGCAATACAAAATAGACATCACATTCGATAAAGAAGCAAAAACTCTGACCATTTTTGACAATGGCGTGGGTATGACAAAGTCGGAAGTCATGACCAACTTAGGCACCATTGCCAAATCAGGTACCGCAGAATTCTTGTCAAACCTTACCGGAGATCAAGCCAAGGACAATCAATTGATTGGTCAGTTTGGGGTTGGTTTTTATAGCGTGTTTATGGTCGCGGATGAGGTGGAAGTGATTACCCTAGCTGCCGGTAGTGACGAAGGTGTTGTGTGGCGCTCGCGTGGCGAAGACGCCTACGACATTGAAAGCGCAGACGACCTAACCAGAGGCACTCGAGTGGTTCTGCACTTGAAAGACGATGCATTAGATTTTGCCGACGACTATCGGCTGAGATCTGTTGTGCGCAAGTATTCCGACCACATCGGTGTGCCGGTACGCATGTTGAAACCTGCGGCAAGTGACGCGGACGAAGAAGCAGAAGCTGTAGCAGAGTTCGAAGCGGTTAATTCAGCTAAGGCGTTGTGGACCCGTTCTCGTAGCGATGTTAAAGATGAAGAGTACAAGGAATTTTATAAATACGTATCACATGACTTCGAAGACCCGGTTAGTTGGAGTCATAACAAAGTCGAAGGCAAACTAGAGTATACAAGCCTCGTCTATATCCCAAAGAAGGCACCTTTCGATTTATACAATCGTGAAGTTCCCAGGGGGCTTAAGTTATACGTACAGCGCGTGTTTATTATGGATGACGCGGAACAGTTTCTACCGCTATATCTGCGATTTATCAAAGGCGTAGTAGATTCGAGCGATTTGCCGTTAAACGTGTCGCGTGAAATTCTTCAAGAAGATGAACGAGTGACTTCCATTCGTAACGCGCTGACCAAACGTGTACTGACTATGCTCGACACCCTGGCTAAAAAAGAACCCAAGCAATATCAGGCATTTTGGGATGAATTTGGTGAGGTACTGAAAGAGGGTGCAGGTGAAGATTTTGCCAATCGAGAGGCGCTCACCAAACTGCTGCGCTTTGCCAGCACTAGAGCCGAAGGTGATGCGGCGGCAAAAACTGTCAGCCTTGAAACCTATCAAAGTCGTAAAGTTGAAGATCAAGATAAGATTTATTATTTATGCGCCGAGACATACGAAACCGCAGCGCGCAGCCCACATTTGGAGATCTTTAAAGAGCGTGGCGTAGAAGTGTTGCTCATGTTTGATCGCATTGATGAATGGCTCATGAGTATGCTCACCGAATACGCAGGTGCACAGTTTGTTGATGTGATGCGGGGCGATATGACGCTTCCCGGTGAAGACAGCGATAAAGACGATAAAGATGACGAAGAGACTGACAAGGGTGGTAAAAAATCAGCGGATGAACATCCATTGATCGAACGCATATCCACAGTCTTGGGAGAGAAGGTGGAAGGCGTTCGAACCTCAAAACGGCTAACCCAATCTCCTGCTTGTTTGGTGTTGAGTGAGCACGCCATGGGTGCGCAGATGCGTAAGATCATGGAAGCGAGCGGCCAAAAAATGCCAGAAACGAAACCCTATTTTGAGTTTAATCCTACTCATCCATTGTTAGAAAAGCTTGATGGCGAACCAGACGAAGATCGTTTTGCAGAACTCGCAGAGGTGTTGTTTGATCAAGCCAGTTTGGCTGAGGGTGGAACGCTGACCGATCCAGTAGCCTATGTTGAGCGGGTCAATCGATTGTTACTCGAACTGCTCAACGGCTAACATGCGGGCGACCGTAGGTGCAACAATTGAGTTGATATGTGCTCAATTCGAAGGTGAGGTGCACTTTGGGCATGGCACCGACAATGCGTGGGACGAAGCGGTAGCGTTGGTACTGAGTGTTGCGCAAATGCCCGATGTTACTGAGTCGCTACAAAAAACACTCGATGCAAATCATCTAGAGCGTATTCACCAACTTGCTAAGCGTAGGGTTATAGATCGCGTTCCGTTGGCATACTTGTTAGGTCAATGCACTTATATGGGCCTAACCTTTGAAGTGCAGCCAGGGGTAGTGGTGCCGCGCTCACCCATTGGTTATCTATTGAGTGATGGTTTGCAGCTGTGGCTGCCCAACTCAGTGAAGCGCGTGCTCGATTTGTGTGGTGGAAGTGGTTGTTTAGGCATTATCGCTGCGCAACAGTTTCCTCAAGCAAAAGTTGAAATGCTTGAACTTGACCCTTTGGCAGCTAAGATTGCTCGACAAAATATACAAAAACATGGCCTGCAAGAACGTATTGAAGTACATGTAGCTGATGCGACTATTGCGCGGCCCTATGCTGATCCTTTTGATTTAATCGTGTGTAATCCTCCGTACGTTGACGCGATAGATATGCGGACTCTACCTGATGAGTTTAAGGCGGAGCCTTCAATCGGCCTTGCTGCCGGGAAAGATGGCCTAGACGTCATTGCTGGGGTATTAGATCAGTTGCCCGTGTGGTTGGCTCCAAATGGGTTATTTGTCGGCGAAGTAGGTGCCAGTTCTCCGGCGTTAATGCGAACCTACCCGGCACTGCCGTTCATATGGCCAGAGTTACCATTAGGCGGAGAGGGTGTTTTTCTACTTGAAGGACAAGCCATCAGTTCTCATACTGCCCGCGGCAAATAGTTCATGGCGGCATATACATGGCTGGGAATAGCACAGGACAATTATTTAGGGTAACCACTTTTGGCGAAAGTCATGGGCTTGCCTTAGGTGCTGTGGTGGATGGCTGTCCTCCTGGGCTTGAGTTATGCGCAGCAGACCTACAAATTGACCTAGATAGACGTCGGCCGGGCCGCAATAAATATACCACCCAGCGTCGTGAAGCTGATGAGGTGAAGATTCTGTCCGGGGTCTTTGAAGGCCAGACCACAGGTACAGCCATTGGCCTTTTAATCGAAAATACTGATCAAAAAAGTAAAGACTATAGCCAGATCAAGGACATCTATCGCCCTGCTCATGCCGACTACACCTATGATAAGAAGTATGGTCTTCGCGATTATCGAGGCGGTGGGCGTGCATCGGCTCGTGAAACGACTATGCGAGTGGCCGCTGGTGCAATTGCTAAAAAATATCTACGGGCGACCCTAGGGCTTGAAATCCAAGGCTACTTGTCTGCTATCGGAGAATTGCAATTGGCCGCCAAGGACATGACCCAGATAGAAAACAACCCCTTCTTTTGTGCCGACCCAAGTCGCGTAGAAGATATTGCCGCCCTCATAGATGACCTTCGACGTGAGGGAAATTCCATAGGCGCGCAAGTGACAGTAGTCGCTACGGGTATGCCGGTAGGTTTGGGTGAGCCTGTGTTTGATAAACTAGATGCTGAATTGGCTGCGGCTTTGATGGGGATTAACGCAGTGAAAGCTGTACAAATTGGTGACGGAGTAGATGTCGTCGGGCAAAAGGGCACTGAACACCGCGACGAGATTTCGGCTCAAGGTTTTTTATCTAATCATGCAGGCGGTATATTAGGTGGTATATCTTCAGGCCAAGATTTGATCACTAAAATATCATTAAAACCCACCAGCAGCTTGACCACCCCCGGCCGTTCAATAGACAAGCAAGGCAACGAGGTTGAAGTGGTCACCAAGGGCAGGCATGACCCCTGTGTAGGATTACGAGCTACACCTATTGCAGAAGCCATGGTGGCATTGGTTTTGATGGATCATTATCTACGTCATCGTGGCCAGGTGGGTGTGTAGCGGTTAGTGAATTTACATTGTTGTGTCTCGATAACTCTCCAATACTTCCACAAATGCGTTAGCAGCGTTAGACATAGACCTTGCCGGGTTGGTTACGCAGCCTAAGGTACGCGACATCGGTGAACATTCCACATTCATAATACAAAGTTTACCGATCATGCTATTGGGTAACACACTCCAACCGAGCCCTACATTAACAAGCATTCCGATGGTCTCTAAATAGTTCGTCGACATCGCTGGGAGCAGTACTATACCTGCCGTCTCAA
>JAADHW010000275.1 GCA_013151695.1 Gammaproteobacteria bacterium | reverse complement strand
AGCGTGCGACGAGGTGGCCAAGTCCTTGACGCGGGGGTTTAGATTGCTTTTGGGGTTGGTGAGGATGGCAAACGGGATGTGTTAGGCATCTCAGTATCGCGATCCGATGCAGAAGTCCACTGGCGAGAGTCTATGAGTGATCTTAAGGGTCGGGGATTGTATGGAATGGGATGGAATTAATTGTGAGTGACGCCCGAGAGGGGCTTGCTGAGGCTTGTAAATCAGTATTTCCGAGTGGTTCCCCTGGCAGGGGTTCAGTTGTTTCCAGCAGAATGTGGGGCATTATGTGCCCAAACAGGCTATGTGGTCTTTGCGTTACGAACAGCGCACCTGAAAAGAATGCGAACCACCAACTTGGTGGAACGCATGAATCAAGAAATCAAATATCGAGCGCGAGTTGCACAGGTGTTCCCCAACGAACAATCCTGCGAAAGACTGGTAACGGCGATTGTGATGGAGATCGCTGAAGAGTGGCAGGCGGCAGACCGATGCTATCTGATCTTCAATGACTAACAAGCTGTCAAAAGGATTTGGTCATTTGCAGAATAAATGCTGCTTAATCGGAGGTATTCGTGCGCTGCAGATTGGGTTAGCCTGACAGTCGAAAACTATCCTTAAATCACTGAGTACCTAAATGTATAAAGATCACACTGTTGGAGTCGTTGTGCCTGCTTACAACGAAGAAACCCAGATCGGAAAAGTCATAGAATCAATGCCCGACTATGTTGATCATATTGTCATTGTCAATGATCTTAGTACAGACTTAACGGCACAAATTGTTGAGGAGTATGCGGAGAATAACGCTAAGATAGTGCTGATTAACCATGAACAGAACCAAGGCGTTGGGGGAGCTATTGCTAGTGGTTATAAGTGGATGCGGGACAACGATATCGATACGGCGACTGTCATGGCAGGTGATGCTCAGATGAACCCAAAAGATTTGCCAAATTTGCTCGATCCTGTGATTGAAGGCCGGGCTGATTATAGCAAAGGTAATCGTTTGATTTACGCAAATGCATACCAAGTGATACCTAGAATTAGGTTTTGGGGTAATGCAATGCTCAGTTTTTTGACAAAAATTGCCAGTGGGTATTGGCATGTTGCGGACTCACAAACAGGATATGCAGTTATTAATAAGACAGCGCTTCGGGTTATTGACTGGGATAAGATGTTTAAGGGCTATGGCCAGCCCAATGATGTGTTGGTAAAATTAAACGTACACTCCTTCCGGGTTGTCGATGTACCGGTTGAACCGGTCTACAATGTAGGTGAAGAATCCGGCATAAAGATTCGAAAGGTCGTATTTTCTATCAGTTGGTTGTTGGTTAAGTTGTTTTTTTGGCGCTTACGGGAAAAGTATGTCATTCGCGATTTCCATCCCCTTGTGCTGTTTTATGCGTTTGGCTTTGGAGTAATGGGCATATCGATAGCTTTGTTCGTTCGCTTAGTTTGGAAATGGTCGGCGAGTGGACTATTCCCTGAGGTGACTGCCTTGGCGTTCATATTTACTTTTTTGAGCGCTGTGCAGTCATTTTTTTTCGCAATGTGGTTGGATTCCGAACATAACAAGCCAAGCCGATGATGTCTTGTGACCATGACAGTAGTGGTAAGTAAGTGAACCTGCATAACCCGTCGGGTGACTCCATGGAAAATGATCAATTGGATACTGAAGGCGATATCTCTTATCTCATCTATGACGGAGATTGTCCTTTTTGTCAGCACTATGTCCACCAGTTGATTTCATTTCGAAGTACGCATGGCAGCTTGGAATTGGTTAATGCTCGAGAGCCTCATCCGATAGTCCTAAAATACAAACAACGATACGATTTCGACTACGGGTTTCTGTTTGTGTATCACGGCACCGCGTACTACGCAGATGAAGCTATTTATATGTTGAATAGTCTGTCGGATCCGCAAAATGTTGCTCAGCGAATTTCTGGCTATGTGTTCAGAAATAGAACTGCGGCTAAGATCGGCTATCCGGTTCTCGCTTTTCTCCGGCGCCTGTATTTTAGGCTGGCAGGCAAACCGTTCATTGATAGTTAGTAAGACTCGCTTGTACTTAGTGTTAGTTCAAAATCACTTCGTTCTCCGAATTGTCACAACTCCAAATTACGTGTGAATTCTCATCAATACACAACTGGTATGTGGAGCCCGCGTGATTTGCCGAGCTACCTTTTTATGGCGGGCGGTGCCTACAATGCCGCGATTGCCAGAATGTTGCTTGCGATGGCATTGTGGTGGACGCTAGATAGCGAAGGTGACGGCTCACAATGGGCTTTTCGACTTACGGCTTATCAAGGTAATGAGTGGGTTCCTAAAGGGTTAGTTAAGTTATTCTTCGATACCCAACCACCGATTGCCGAAACAGCAGTGCTGATTGGGCAGGTGGCGAGATATTCGATTGTTCTCATGTTGCTCGGTTTTGCGTCCAGACTGTCCAGTATTGTCGCGGCGATATCTACAACTCTGGTAGTTTCTCTACATTGGTCATTCTTCGAGTACTGGTCTCATGCTGCCAACGTGCAATTACTCGCGGCGTTGGCTTTTATGTTCTGTCGCAGCGGTGATCGGTGGTCAGTTGATTGGCTGTTGCGTAAGATTTTTTGCCGCCCCGATCCTTTCGCGAAACACGATGGTGGATATTGGTGGCCGGTACTGGCAGCAGAACTGGCCACCCACTTATTTATGTTTGGAGCGTTCTACTCAAAAATCACCGTGGGTGATGGCGTTTGGTGGGCTTTGAGTGACAATCTTAGAAATTCCATCGGTGTTACCTGGGGTGCTTATCGTTTCGATGCCCCAGCTCTTGCTGTTTTCATTTCTGATCATGAATTTGTCTACAAACTCGCAGGATTGCTTCAGTTATTTACCCAGGCGGTTACGATTTTTGCGTTGTTCATGACTCGGTTGCCCTTGCTAAGGCTAATAGTTGGTGGTGGGTTCTTTTTTGCAGAGATTCTCGGCCTAACTCACATCTTTGAATTTTGGCATTTATTCTGGGTTCCTTTATGTCTCCTGTCGGTGGACTGGGAGTGGGCTTCCACACAAGTCAGATCGGGAATTATGAAAGCGAGGGGGGGGCGTGCTGAGGGGCTATCTTCCAAAGTTAGAGAAAAGCCTGCAGCAGATGCAAATGTGTCGCAAGGGCTAATAGCGCAAGTGATGGCTATCGTTTTGGTGCGGCGTTCTTTCGAAATTATCATTCCGCCGAGGTTCAAAGTGGTTATGATCGCCACTTCATTATTCGTGTTTTTTGGCTACTACGTCGGGAATATTGTGGGGCAATTCAGTGATGTGCACCTAAATTATCCATTTTCCTCAATGGGTTTCTATTCAGAAAATCGAGACACTAGACCCTATGGAAAACACAAATACTATCCGTTCTATCGCGGTTGGGTGGAAGTTCAAGAGGTGAAGGACGGTCAATTACGTGAGGTAGATTTTCGATCCCTTCCTGGAGATGCATTAGATCCGCTTCGGTTTATGTCTTCAGAAAAAAACAACCTTGAGCCGCTGCATGGCGGACTGCGGGCTCGTTTTGCTGGGAGTAGATGGGAGACTGGTACAGGGCTCCGGACGATTCCGGATATACGAGAAGTGCGAACGTTTTCTCAGATAGTGGCTATTCCGCCGCTTCCACAACCAGCGTTTCCAGTCGCGATTCTTCATTCTGGTCTACTCGCCGTGGAAGATGAGCTTGGTATTCGAGGTGTTCACAGTACGTTAGAGTGGAATGAGGCTCGGAACCAATATGGTATAACGACTGAAGCATGGGGGTTTCGGGATCCGAAGCTTGAAATTCTTGTTAGAAGGAATGTGCGGGAAAACCCCCAGATAACGGACCCTAGCGAATTGCCGGGTCAGTGGGTTGGAAGTACATTTTGGATAGAAAATACCAAGGAGACCGACGCCTCCTACCTCTATAGTCTTATTAGGGTGATCGATGTTGAACTCGAAGTAGATGATATCTACATAGGTCCGCAGAACTTCCAAAGTTATCGCTAACTAGATGGGTAAGCGCTCGGTGCCGATCTTCAGGCAGGCGTTACCACTTTTTTTGCAGTGCAGCTTCCAAAGCGGCTTTATCCAACATCGTTTTCACTTTAGGATCTCCTTCGTTCAGTTTACGAGAAAATTCTGCTTTTGAGGCAAGTTATTTTTCGGGAGGAGTACCGAACCACAACACCCACGCTTATTGCTCTATAAATTTTTCCTTGTTACTCAGGTTTTTGAATGCTGCAGAAGTTCGTTAACAGCTCCATACCAAACACGTGGCTTTTCTCTGGATGAAATTGAACCCCCCAAATGTGTCCTCGATGAATTCCGGAGACAAACTCGCATCCATAATTCGTCGTGAATAGAACATTTTCTGGTGCAGTTTCCATATGGTAAGAATGTACGTGATAAAATTTGGGGTTCGGAGAAGAAAATTGGGCAATGGGATTGTCTTTAGATACGGTCGTTACGTAATTCCAACCCATATGTGGAATTTTCAGACCCTCGAAGCTGCGTTCGCGGAAGCGGCGACAATAACCATCGATCCAACCAAGTCCTTTGCCAGCGCCTTCTTCGCTCCCCGTGCCTAGTAGCTGCATCCCCAGGCAGATCCCCAGGATAGGTGTTTTATTTTGCATGACTGTTTCGTTAAGAACGCTACGAAGTTCTAAACGATCCAATTGTTCGACGGCTTTACTGTAGTGGCCGACCCCAGGCAGGATGATACGTTTTGCCCGACGTATCTCATCTGGCTTGTTAGTGATCACAACGCTTTTCTGCCCAATTTTTTTACACATATTTGCGACAGAGCCCACGTTAGCAATACACGAGTCGATGATTGCGACTGATATTTCACCCAATTTTGGTTTTCCTTTTATTCGCGTTTCGGGTTCGCTTCGAAAAATAAGGCGCAAACATTGGTGTTAGTACTAGTGGCCAAAACATCATTCCAAAGCGGACCAAGAGCAATGCTATGATGGCTTGGATAGCCTGTTTACCAACCAGGGAACTTGAAAAAATCATAAGTGCTTCATAAGTTCCGGCGCCAGCTGGTACAATCTAAAATTGAAATTAACACCAAAACCCGATAGTGCATTATATGACATCAGTTCGGCGAGCGAAAAGTCGAGGTTGAGCACATAAAAAAACGCACCGAAAGACTTCTGCAAAATGCGAATTGAATTGTGGTGTAAGCAATCAATCTTATGCGTAAGCCACTCTTCAATTTTAGAACATGCCAGTCTTGAAGTATTCCCTTAACTCTCGTGGGCAACTTGATCTTGGCAACAAAGTTCATGGGTAAGTAACCTAATAACTAACCCGTCGGTGTAACTCAGATAAAATAACAAAACGAGACCCGAAACCAACGCAGCCGACGGTAACTTTCCGCAGCATTTATCAGTTAAACTCATCGAGGATTGATGTGTCTGGGTAGCTAATTAATACGGCCTCTCGGGGTCCGTGGAACACAAACATACTACCGGCTGCAGCGGCCGAGGCGCCGTTACGCACAGCATCGAGGAGATGGGTGGTTATACCAGCCCCACCGTTTACGATGATAGGAATAGTCACCGTTGCTGATATTGATATCAAAGTTTCGAGATCGTAGCCTGAATATGAGCCTTCGCGATCAATGCTTGTTATCATTATTTCACCGGCACCAGCTTGTTCGGCTCGTTTTGCTGCTTCAAGTGGAGCGAGGCTGGTTTTCTTCTTGCCGCAATTCGTAAAAACCAAGTCGCGTTTGCTGAACAACCCGGTGTGCTTATAGTCGATAGAAACTACGATACTTTGACTTCCGAATTCGTCGCTCAACTTTTTTATGAAGCGGGGGTCGGAAAAAAAAGCACTGTTTAGAATGACTTTTTCTGCGCCTGATCGAAGAAGCCCCCTTGCCTCCTCTGTAGTTCGTATTCCCCCGCCCACAGCTAACGGCATAAAACACTCCCCGCAGAATGTCTTTACTTGTTCGACATCAATTAAATTACCATTTGCCGTGATGTCCAAGACGATCAATTCATCTACCTGACTGTCGTTAAATATTCGGATAGCGTTGATAGGATCGCCAATGTATCTGTGTTTTTTGAAATTTTTTCCCTTAACCAAAACACCGTTTTGGATCAGTAGAATAGGAATAATCCTTGGAAGAGCCACAAACTATCTCGTCAACGAGGGAAACGTTTCCAACAAGATTCTGGCAAACTCGGTAACAACTTGAGATCTGTCATATGACGACAATCTGACATGATCAATCTTAGGTGCAATGCGTGTTGTCTGCTTTGTCAGCTGATCGATCTTGGCAGCAATTGCAACTGGATCGTTTCCGATGTCAACTCCGTTTCCGCACTCTTCTGCAATTAACTTTGCTTCCGTTGTTTGAGCTCCACCAACCCTCCAAATAAATGACATTGAGGTCAAATACTCATAGAATTTCCCAGTTACGATACCTGTCCCAGTGTTTGGCTCAAAAAACAATTGAGCATCGCTTTGGCTTTGTGCGGCAAGAGCTGATTCGTGTGAAAGCAAGCCGGGAAAGGAAACGTATTCTTGAATATTGAATTCTTGCACAACGGCTGTAAGGTTAGAAAGATCGTTACCTATAAACTCGATTTTCAAGCGTCGGCCCGTTGTCTTGTTTTTCTTCCAAATAGCAACGCCCTCAAGAAAGAGATGCACGTTTTGCCATCCGGGATAAAGAGTTCCTGTGTACACTAAATAAGCCGTTTTTGAAGAATCGATTGGAGATTGGTGATTGGCAATGTCTTTCCTTGGGCTGAAGCCGTTAGGGACGACGACGACTTTTGTCGCACGGGTTACTTCGCTTAGCTGATCTGCGAGCTGATGACTGACTGTGGTGATTAGATCAGCTTGTTGAAGATACCTTTTTTCTAGATATTTTTCGTAGTGTCGGAAGAGGGGTATGCCAGAAAATTGATGATGTTGAGTCCACAAGTCACGAAAATCCGCAACCCAATACGTAGCTTGCTTAGAGGCTTTCAAATAGCTCGCGACCTCGTGTACGTAACGAGGTGCAAAGGAAGATATCACTAGATCGAAAGATCTCGACTTGAGTATTGTTTTGGTGGGTTTGACAAGTAAATCGAACAAATCTGGCAGCCGGCCTAAAGTCAGAATGCGAATTCTTGCACGTCGAAATCGATCCAATAGCGAGCCTCGAGTAGCAGGCGCGAATTGTCTGGATTGGTTATTACCGAAGGCACGGTATAATAGGGTCAATATCGCGGATTCTACCTCAACGATTTCTATCGTAGATGGGCGCACCCGCAGATCTGTCTGAGCATTCCGAGGCTTTTTAGCGGTGGCCACTGTAACTTGGTGGCCTAGTCGGGTGAAAATTTCTGCGAAAGCTACACCTCGATGGCTGGCTATGGAGTTTAGTGGAGGATAGTAATAAGTAAGGAGTAGGATTCTCAAAATTGATTAGTTTTGCAAGTAGACCGTGATGTTAACAGAATACCTTAGCGAGTAATATTTAGGGATTGATTTGAACGCTGTGGTTACGCAACATCTTCAACTTTAGTCTTTGGCACATGCTTAGTTATTGGAAATTAAGAAACCGAGATTTCCATTCAGCTAAAGTTAAGTCGGGCCTGGCATACTAGCCGTGAATATATTGGAGTGAATATGACAAGATTTAGTTTAGTGATCGTAGGAGTACTCCTACTCACCGCCTGCACCACCAACCCCTACACCGGCGAACGTGAAGCCTCTAACAAAGCCAAAGCCGCCGGTATTGGCGCTGCCATAGGTGCTGTCATAGGGGCTCTCACGGGTGATGATGCAGATGATCGTCGCAAAAGAGCTTTAATCGGCTTAGGTGTAGGCGGCCTTGCCGGTACTGCGGTTGGGGCCTATATGGACGCCCAAGAAAGCAAACTGCGACAACAACTCCAGGGCTCTGGGGTTAGCGTCACGCGTATGGGGAACGATCTGATTCTAAATATGCCCGGCAACGTCACGTTTGATGTGGCACGAACTGATCTTCGTGGTGATTTCATTCCGGTTTTGGATTCGGTTAGCCTGGTATTGAAAGAATTCGAACAAACATTGATCGACGTTACCGGTCACACCGACAGCACGGGTTCCATTGAGTACAACATGGATCTATCTAATCGACGCGCCCAGAGTGTTGCGACCTACCTGAAAGGCACTGGGGTGGAGCGAGCGAGGGTTGAAACTTTAGGCGTAGGTCCGCACTACCCGGTTGCTGAAAATAGTACAGCCCAAGGTCGACAGCTAAATCGTCGGGTCGAATTGGTGCTAAAACCACTGACATAACCTCGCCACAGTAGGTCTCACGGTTAGTGAACCAGGTCATAAAAGAGCGTGATATCCGTCACGCTACATGGCTGATTTAACAAAATACAACATCGTTCACGGACCCAGTAGGGCCCTGGGTGCTTTCATTGTCCCCATCTTTCTTAAGTGGGAACAAGATGGTGACCCAAATCGCCTCGAAGTGGTTTTTCACAATAACTTTCTATTTCGGCGTCGTAGTTCTATCGACGGCGTGTGGCAGTGGAAGTAGTTCGGGACGTTCGGACGCCGCCCCCAACAACACGCCACCGCCAACTCCAGCTTCCGCCCCGGAGCTGAGTGGTCTTGCTCCAGCAACCCTTGCTTATGATCTCCAGGCCGGTGAGTCTGACAGCGTAGCGCTGTCGTTTACAAACTCTGGAACCGCTGCGCTCACTTATGAACTGGCCTCATCTGCTTCTCAAACGTGGCTTACATTGGCCAGTAATGCATCTGGTAGCGTTGCTGCGGGTGGTAGTGCGAGTGTGAATGTTACCGTGGCATGTGGTAGCGCTGATCTGAATGGAGGGTTGACATTAACGACTAACGATGCAGATGAGGCAAGCACGAACATACCTGTGGCTGTGATATGTTCTGCACCTTCCAGCGATGTTGAAATTGTTCGAGTTGTGCTGAATCAGGCTGCGCGCGCTTTCGATTCTGATCTGTCGACGGATCTGAGTATCGGCGTGATCGCGGGCCGTGAACTATTGGTTCGTGTTTTTGTTACAGGTACGGGCGTTGTGCCCGATGCACACGTTGTTGTGCAAACAACGGGTCAGGCTGATCAGTTTTTCGCCATGCGAACACCAACAGCCATGGGCACTACGCCTGCTGATGAGAGTTTGCTTAACGGCAGCCATTATGTGGTTATACCGGGTAACGCGATTAGTCAGAATACCAGTGTACGCATTGAAGTGAACCCTTCTGCTGTTATCGCCCGATACCCTCAAAGCGGGAATATCGATTTGTCTGTTGCAGATCCAGGTCCGCTCAATATCACCTTTGTACCAATTACTTTTCAAGGCCAGACGCCTACTATCGACGATGCTTATCTGCAGCAAACTCTTGGTGTTCTTCCTGTTGGAAGCTATGATATTGAGATTCGTGCGCCTTATACATTTACTGCGGCGTATGACCTCAGTGACTTGTTACAAGAAGTTGCCGACTTGCGAACTTTGGATGGTAGTAATCGTTTATACCACGGCATCATTATTCCCCCCGGCGGGTCTGGCTCGCAAACTGCGGGTGTAGCCTACGTTGGTTTCCCTGTTAGTGTCAGCATCGACCTTAATGGTACACAATATGTGATCGCTCATGAAATTGGTCACAACCTCAATCTTGGACACGCGCCAGGATGTGCTGCGCCAAATACCGATTCAAACTATCCTTATGCCGGTGGGGTGGTGACAACTTGGGGTTTTGATGTGAATGTCGATGCGTTGGTGGCGCCAACTAATAAAAGCGATTTTATGAGCTACTGTAACGATGTATGGGTCAGCGATTATCACTTTGATCGCGCGCTTCAACATCGATCGGGTTCCGTAATTGGATTTGGACCTCCAGCGGGTCAGGGTTTAACCGTATCCGGGCAAATACAGCATGGTGAGGTTGTGAATCTAACAATCTTAGCCACCGAACAGGTGATGCAAGCTCGTGAGTTGGACAATGCAGCCTTTCGTTTTGTCGCGTGGGATCTTAACGGTATTGAGGTGGTGAACCGTATTTTTAGTGCATACCGTATAGAAGACCATAATGAGATGGATGGCTTTGCCTTTAATCTACCGCTGCCAAATAGTGACATTCACACCTACCAGATATTGCATAACGAAGCTGAGATAGGGGTTGGTCAATTGAATGCGTTGGTCTCTCGGTCTGTTTCTGCCAACTGGTCTGGTAGGGCAATGCAACTGACCTGGGATGCAGCCCCTGGCGTGGCGCTGATTGTTAGGGACGATCTTGGGCGGGTATTGAGTGTGGATCGCTCTGGTCGTGCGAGCGTGTTATCGCCGACTACGTCTGCAAGTATTGAGCTGCGTGCTGGAATGGGTTCGTCCGTCGCCGAACAGGTTCTGCGTGGCACGGATAAAATAGTAAAATGGGTCGGCGATACGCCCTAGCCCAGGCTAATTGCACCACTGGGTTCTAGCGATCCATCTAGGTCTTGCTCTTCACAGAAACTTTCGAACTCATCTTTCACTGTGTGTATGCGCAGGGTGGCAGGAATTTCTGCAATCAATGTGATACTAAAAATTGGTGTGCCCGTATGTGCTGCGGGGGTGGTTTGAGTGGTTAGATCGCGAATATTGATTTTGCGCTGTGAGAAGAAACCGGCGATGCCAGCGACAATACCCGGATGGTCGAGGGAGACAATGCTTGCCACATAGGGTCTGCTTGGTACTTGTTCGCTGGGTGTTTGGGTATCGCGATACATATAGGCTAGGTCGTCGCCTCGACACAACTTGTGCATTTGTTGATCAAACGCTTTTAGTGCATCTGCAGAACCCTCTAGGGCCATGAGTACCGCAAACTCGCCACCCAGCACAGTCATGCGGCTGTCTTCAATGTTCAATGAATTTCTCTGTGCGATAGAGGTGATGTCGCTGACCAGGCCAGGTCGGTCATGGCCGATGGTTGAAATAACTGCTTTAGCCATTGGTGCCACTCATGAAACTTGTCACATAAGCAGGTAGCTCAGCGATGTTAATCCTAGTTTGAGCCATGCTGTCGCGATCTCTTATGGTTACGCTGTCATCGTCTTCTACAGTCTGGAAGTCTACCGTCACGCAGAGCGGTGTGCCTACCTCGTCGTGGCGGCGGTAACCTTTGCCAATGTTGCCGGTGTCTTCGTAAAGTATTCGACCGAGCCCTAGTTTTTGCAAAGTCTGTTTAATACTTTTCGCTTTGGCGACAATGCCTTCGTGGTTACGCTTAAGCGGAAGTATGGCGACCTTGATTGGCGCCAAGTGTGGCTTAAATCCCATCACCGTGCGTTGTGAGCCATTTTCTAGGGTTTCTACCCGATAGGCTTCGTTCATGATGGCCAGCACGCCTCTGTCTACA
>JAADHW010000392.1 GCA_013151695.1 Gammaproteobacteria bacterium | reverse complement strand
CCTGCACAAGTTGACCCCGCTGGGAATCCTCTTCTTTCTCAACCATTGTCTGTCGTGTTCTTAACACTTCCTCCCGCTGCTGATGGAACGCTAACGGCCACCGCCAGCGATGGTTCTTTTACTTTTCAACCAGTTCTCAATTTTGTTGGGGTGACTTCGTTTACCTATGCGATATTTGATAACTCGTTGCAAAGTGCCAGCGGCACGGTACAAATAGAAGTGTTTGCATTACCGGTACCAGGCGCACCCCCAAATGCAGGAGAGGTAGCCGTTACTTTTAACTTGTCTAATACACCTCTGGAACAATCTGCCACTGTAGAGCCAAATGTACTTGTCACCATGGACGACTCCGGCAGCATGGATTGGAACTTTTCCATGGACATGTCCGATGAGCAAGGGCGTTTTCCTATCACCAACAATGGCATAGCTAACAATAATGTAAGGTCGCGGGTGTACAGTTATCTGTGGGATCTAGACACCAATACTTATGGTAATAACAGTGGTTGTTGCGGGCGTCTTTTGCCCTCCGAGGCGTCTTTGCCTGCGGGTAACGACTACGAAGTATGGCAAGGGCGCAGTGCCACATTTAATGCTATCTACTATAACCCACAAGTTACTTATGAGCCGTGGGCGGGGTTAGATATCGCCAATCAGAATTTTGCTGATGCAAATCCTGCGGCCATACGATTAGACCCTACCACCACTGCGAACTTGTTTGATATCACCACCAACCATAGTTATACGGCGAGCAACGTGCCTAATTGGGCAGTAAACGGAAACAGTGGTAACGTCAATGTCACTGGATATTATATCCCACTTTATTATGAAGCTGATGGCACCCTGATTGAAATCAGGTTAGCCAACCAGCCGTTTGCTGGTGGCGCAGAGCGGGAAGATTGCGCAATAGCTACAGCCTGTAGTTATGCAGAAGAGATCGACAACTTTGCCAACTGGTTTCAATACTATCGTTCGCGTGGTCACGTTTCTAAGGCGGCCATAGGCGCAGTTGTTGCTGACCTGCAAGATATACGGGTGGGTTACGAAACCATTAACGAAAATGTTGACGAGCCGATAGCGGAAATGAATGAGTACTTCTGGGAAGGTGAAAAAGAAGAGCTTATGGACGCTATCTATTCGGTGAACAACAACGGATCGACTCCTCTACGGGCAGCATTAGATCGCTCGGGCGAAATTCTCGGATGTAATGCGCCAGGCAAGGCTTGTCCGGCTTTACCCGCACCCGAAGGAATATGTCAGCAGAACTATGCACTGTTATTTTCAGACGGTTATTGGAACCAGAATGCGACTTTGAACGGCAACTTCGACCAAGATGGCGCGGGTGTATTTGATGGCGGAAAATATGCAGATGATAGGGGCAGCACATTAGCTGACGTTGCCATGCACTATTATGAAAACGATCTGTTTCCGGCTGTTGCTGACGGCGTTCCAGTTGGCACTGCGGATATCAATGGTGCTCCAGCCGGTACATTTGCCGGTACCAGCGCCACGCTGCATCAGCACATGAAAACCTACACCATAGCATTTGGTGTCGAAGGGTCCTTGGATATAGCTGTGACAGAAGCTTTGGATCCGACTACAGCCATTAATTGGCCTGATCCTAATGCTCAATCTACCGCAAAGATAGATGACTTGTTACATGCGGCAGTCAATGGCCGAGGTCGTTTCCTCAATGCGGGCGATCCGCAGGAATTGCAGACGGCTATTGAAACGGCGTTCCTAGAATTTACTCAGGCAGCTTCATCTACCTCTGCCGCTGCATTTAACTCGACCTCTCTGCGTAATGGCACCTTGCTGTATAGGGGCTTTTATGACCTGCGTAATCGGACCGGCGAATTGACAGCAACAGAAGTTGATATTAACGGCGTACTTGCTGCTACACCCACTTGGGAAGCGGCCGAGCGCCTTGACCCTAGCCATGCCGAGGGTTTACTGCCCAGCGAGCGGGTTATGGTGACCTATGATGCGATCAGCAATGCAGGCGTTGCCTTTCAATTTTCTAACCTGAATGCGAATCAGCTGTTGACGCTAAATACTGCTCCGAAACTAGATTATTTGCGTGGTGTTCGAACTTCTGAAGAACCGCTAGGAAACTTGCGGGCGCGCTCGGAATTCGAAGGCTTGTTGGGTGATATTGTTAACTCGAGCCCAATATTTGTGGGTAATCCTCGAGGTAGGAATCGCGACCAAGCACCTTACCCCATATCTGATCTGTATTCTGAATTCGCAGATGATCATGCGAGTCGGCCAGCGGTGGTTTATGTGGGTGCCAATGACGGTATGCTGCACGGTTTTAATGCCGTCACCGGTGTTGAAATGATGACTTACATTCCAAACAAGATCATCGACGGGACATCGGTTTACAGCAACAAGTTGGATAACTTCAGTTCAACGTTCTATCTACATGACTACTATGTTGATCTCTCGCCGCGCCTAGAGGATGTATATATGCGACCTGCAGGATCAGCGGGTAAAGAATGGGTTACTGCTCTAGTGGGTGGCTTAGGTGGCGGTGGTAAAGGTTATTTTGCCTTAGACGTTACAGATCCAGCAATTTTGTTTGCTAATGAAACTGCCGCTCAAAGTACGGTTCTTTGGGAATTCACCGACGAAGATGATACCTACCCGTTAGATGGGGCTGGTGATCCTATCGGCGGGTCTGTGGGTGCCATCACTGATCCACTAGGCAATCCTGTGAAAGATCTTGGCTTTGCCTTAGCTGAACCGATCATAGCGATGAGCAATTTTAGCGACACAGATACCCAGCAACATTGGGTGGCTGTCTTCGGAAATGGACCTAACTCTACGGCAGGTATCGCGACATTGTTTATCCTATATATGGATGAAGGAAATGATGGTTGGTCATCCAGTGACTTCGTAAAAATCACCACTGATTTTGGAGTACCTTTGGCGGGTGAAGAGCTTGAAGGCTATCCTAACGGTCTGGGTAAACCCGCTGCTGTTGACATTGATCTAAATGGTACCATCGACTACGTTTATGCAGGGGATCGCCTCGGCAACCTTCATCGCTTCGACATCACTGATTCGAATCCTTCGAATTGGTCGACCACTCGAATATTTGGTGCAAGTTATACCGATGGTGGCACCACGATGCTGCAACCGATTCTTTCTAAACCCACAGTGGTTAGGCATCCTACAGAAGGTGGCTTGCTGGTTACTTTTGGTACGGGAAGTTTTATCACTGAAGAGGATGGTGAAAATACTGATATCCAATCCATATATACAATTTGGGATGAGTTAGGTAACAGTCCACCCACTGCAAACGCGAATACAAAATCTCAGCGGTTGGTTGAACAGACCATCACCAACGTGGTTGATGATTCAGGCGCTGATCCGGTTACTCGGCGTATTTTAACCAGTAATCCAGTTGACTATGAATCTGAGACAGGGACACCCGGTACCTACGGCTGGTACATTGATCTGGATATCGTGCGCGCGGTAAATGCAATTTCTGGCGCACCTAATTTGGATGCGAGTGGTGCAGCACCGCCTGCGCCACAATTCCCGGGTGAGAAAGCGATACGTCGTTTCATATTCCGTGATGGCGTGTTGATCACCACCACGGTGTTGCCAGCAACCAATGAAACCGCTTGTTTTGGTGCACGACCGGGCGCGATCTTGGTGCTTGATGCGCTGACCGGTGGTAACCCATCAGAAGCAATCATCGACTTCAATACCGATACCTATGTTGATGAGAACGACTTGATTACGGTAGGTGGTCAGGCTTTCTCTGCCGGTTTGTTATTTGACTATTCAGACCTGGATGGCGCCTTGGTTGACCTTTCAACCTTGGGTGGTAGTGGAGGTACAGACTTCTTGTTTGTTTCCGGTGGTAACGATACGGTTTCATATCGCATCCGCGATATTGATGACGATAAGACAGGCCGACTGTCTTGGACCCAGATAATAGAGGACTAACTAATGGCTAAACTATATTCAATTATTAAATGGGTAACCATTGGAGTGCTTTTTACCGTCAGCACGGTTAACGCGGCGCAGTACAATGCACCGCAAGCCGAAGGCGAAGGCGAGATACAATCCTTGAATTTCGGCGCTAGCGAGATGGTGGTGAACGGGTATATCTATGATGTATCCGCTACTGTTCGTGTAGAGATAGGGGGTACTTTTGGTGCCTTCACTATGCTAGAGGAAGGCATGCTCATCGAGTTCGACTTCCTACGCTTCGATGATGGTGTTCGTCAAATTGTTACGGTGCGCGAAGTTGCTGAAATAGAAGAGTACTAGGGTACCTTTGAGCTTTCTATAGCGAACTTAGCTTTTCTAACTGTTGTGTAAGGGCGGTCATGCGCCCTTGCAGATCGCTTAACTTATCTCGCTCTTTAGCAACAACTTCTGCCGGAGCCTTGGCGACAAAGCTTTCATTGGATAGTTTTTTATCTATTCTTTGATGATCTGCTGAGGCTCTATCGATCTCTTTTTGTAACCTTATTTTTTCCACGCCGATATCAATCAGGCCCGCTAGCGGCACCATAACTTTTAGGTCTCCAACTAAGGCTAGGGCATTTGGTGGTGGCTCATCTGATTCAGCAAGCCAGGTAATGTTGTGTGCGTTGGCTAAGCGTTTGAGCATGATATGTGCATCTGCTTCGCGCGCTCTATCGGTAGGGGTGCCACCTTGTAGGTAAATTTCTATCTCTAGGCTCGGTTTTATGTTGGCTTCACCGCGTATGGTGCGAATGCCCGTAATCACGCCTTTTAACCAGTCTACTTGCGCTTCAGCCTTGATCGCTAGGGGGTAATCCTCAGCAATCGGATAGCTTTGGGTCATGATGGTGTCATGGGAGCCGCTGAGGCGGGGTGTGACTTGCTGCCACAGTGTTTCGCTTATGAATGGAATCACCGGGTGGGCGATACGTAATAGTGCTTCTAATACTTCCAGCAAAGTCTGACGCGTGCCTGCCTTTTCTTCTTCACCAAGGTCTTCATCCCACAGCCTGGGTTTGGCAAACTCCAGATACCAATCACAGTACTGGTGCCAAGCAAACTCATATATGGCATTGGCAAACATGTCAAACCGATAAGTTTCAAGTGCAAAGTTGGCGTCGTTTATTAGCCGATGTAGCTTGCTCAGTATCCACTCATCTACCACTGAACGTATTGGTGTTGCAGTGATGGTGCTATTTTCGGTGTTCATTAAAACGAATTTAGTGGCATTCCATAACTTGTTACAAAAGTTTCGGTAACCATCGATACGGTTTAGGTCGAAGCGTACGTCGCGTCCGGTTGTGGCCAAGGCACAGAAGGTAAAACGCATCGCATCGGTGCCGTAGGAGGGAATGCCTTGTGGAAATTCTTTCTTGGTTGCCTTTTCAATGCGAGTAGCCATTTTCGGCTGAGTTAAATTGGCTTTGCGTTTTTCTAGCAACGAATCGAGATCGATGCCGTCAATGAAATCTAATGGGTCTAAGCCGTTACCCTTTGTCTTGGACATTTTCTTGCCGTCGGCATCCCTGACGAGTCCATGAATGTATATTGTCTTGAATGGAATTTTGTCGGTAAAGTGTAGGGTCATCATGATCATACGGGCGACCCAGAAAAATATAATGTCGTGACCAGTGATGAGCGTGCTGGAGGGTAAAAACTGTTCTAACTCTGGGGTTTGTTTTGGCCATCCTAAGGTAGCGAAAGGCCATAGTGCAGATGAGAACCATGTTTCTAGCACGTCGCTTTCTTGGCGTAGGACAACGTCGTCGGCCAATTTGTACTTTTTTCGAACCGCGGTTTCGTCGGCGGCAACATAAACGTTGTCTTGCTCATCATAGAAGGCAGGTATCTGGTGTCCCCACCATTGTTGTCTGCTGATACACCAATCTTGGATGTCGCGCATCCAGGAAAAGTAAACGTTCTCATACTGCTTGGGTATAAATTCAATGTCGCCGTTTTCTACGGCTTTGATTGCTGGCCCAGCTAACGGTGCGATCTTCACAAACCACTGATCCGTAAGTAAGGGTTCGATAATGGCGCCAGATCGATCGCCGCGAGGAACCATAAGCTTGTGATCTTTGACTTGCGCCAAAAGCCCTAAGGCATCTAGGTCTGCAACGATACGTTTTCGTGCTTGTTCACGGCTCAGATCCCGGTAAGCACTAGGCGCATTTTCGTTGATACTTGCGTCTAAATTAAAGATGTTGATTTGGTCGAGGTTGTGTCTTTGCCCTACTTGATTGTCGTTGAAGTCATGAGCAGGCGTAATTTTCACGCAACCGGTTCCAAGTTCGAGTTCTACATAGGCGTCGGCGATAATTGGAATTTTGCGGTCTACCAGTGGCAGGTTAACAAAACCGCCAACTAGATGAGCGTAACGCGGGTCATCTGGATGAACCGCCACTGCGCTATCCCCAAGCATGGTTTCAGGGCGAGTAGTGGCGACGGTCAAGTGGTTAGCCCCATCTTTGGTTTTAAGACCATCAAGCAGTGGGTAATCGAAATACCACATATGGCCGCTTTCTTCGTGGTTTTCAACTTCTAAATCTGAGATTGCGGTACCTAATTGAGGGTCCCAATTTACCAGCCGCTGGCCTTTGTAAATCAGCCCTTCGTCATAAAGTCGTTCGAAAACTGTAATTACCGCTTCAGCATAATCCTCATCCATGGTGAAGCGGTTTCGCGACCAATCTAACGATGATCCCATGCGGCGAATTTGCTGCGTAATGGTACCACCGGATTCTTCCCGCCACTGCCATACTCGTTGGGTAAATTTCTCTCGCCCGAGCTGTTGTCGGGTTGTGTTTTCTTCAGCTAGATGGCGTTCTACGATCATTTGAGTGGCGATACCAGCGTGGTCGGTACCCATTTGCCACAGTGTTCTTTTACCTTGCATACGCTGATAACGAATCAACGTATCCATCAGCGTTTGGTTGAAGGCATGGCCCATATGTAGGGTGCCGGTAATGTTTGGTGGTGGAATAAGTACACAGTAACTCTGACCGTTTCCGTTTGGAGCAAAGTAGTTCGACGATTCCCATTTATCGTACAAAGTTTGTTCTATGGCTTGTGATCGAAACTACTATCCATGGTCTATCAAGTATCCTTTTGGTGGTCTTTGTTGTGATCGCTGTTTTGATCGTTGGCGTCCTTTGGGCCGAGACGCTGATGTAGATGGGATAACAATTCGTCAGATAACGCTTGCACGATGTGCGTACGCAGACCGCTGATGTTAGCTTGTAGGGTTTCCGCTAACCATGCTTTAACGCTGACATCAATTCTCACTTTGAGTGCTTGGGCTAGTTCATCAGTGTCGTCAGGGAACCACTCGGCGCTGTTTTGTGTAATGGTTTGCCTTGCCTTGTCTAACACTTGTTCCACAGACTCTTGCCAGGTGTCATCTAACAAAGCTTTGAAAGTATCTGCCGAAATTCCGGCGTCGTGATTGTCTTCTTCTAGTGCGTCATCTAGTAGGGGTACATCTGGGAATTCAGGGTCAGTTGTTGCCTGTGATTCATCAAAAAGGTCTTTTAATGATTCGAGGTCTTCAATAATTTCGTCCGGCTTGTCTTGGTTAGTCACTGGTTCGCCTCCCAGTCGTCTAGCTCATGGTGGTGTAGAGGATAACCTCGATCGCGGTAGTGTTTGTATCTGGTTCTGCCTTGGTCGCGTGTTTCACCAACCACCACTTCAGCAACCCGATCAAAGCGACCGAAAAAAGTGGGGACACAGTTACTAAGATTGATCAGCAAACCGTCGCTGTGTAGTGGTTCACCGCAGCCAATGTGAATAGGTGAATCGATTTCATGTTTATCTAATACGACTTGGTGAGGAAGAAATCGATGTTTTGGATAGTCCCACATAAGTTCATCAAGCTGGGTTGCTTGCTGCTCGGCGTCAACGTGAACGTGCACCAGGTGACCTGCCTGCAAAGCCTTAAGTCCCAGTCGACAAGCAAAACGCATACAAGCGTCTGTGGTTTGGTCAGCCAAAATATAGAAATCTACTCGAGTCATTTTGAGGGGCTAAGCGATGCCGCTTTCACTGCAAAGGTATGCAAACAACAAAGGCACGGGACGTCCAGTTGATCCTTTGCGTGACCCGCCCATAAAGGCGCTACCGGCAACATCCATGTGCGCCCATTTCACGCCAGCTACGAAGCGGGCAAGAAAGCATGCGGCGGTTACACTGCCTGCCGCTCGACCGCCGATATTGGCAACGTCGGCAAAATTACTACGCAGGGCTGTTTGATATTCATCCCACAATGGCATTCGCCAAGCCTTGTCTCCTGTTAATTGTCCTGCATCGAGAATTTGGTCAGCTAGCGTATCGTCGTTTGAGTAGAGTGCACTGGCGTGGGATCCCAAGGCGATAATGCATGCCCCGGTGAGGGTTGCAACATCAATGATGCTTTGTGGTTTGAATGTTTGCGCGTGGGTTAGCGCATCACACAGTACCAATCGGCCTTCGGCATCCGTATTCAGTATCTCTACGGTTTTTCCAGATGCAGTGGTGACGATATCACCCGGGCGCGTTGCACTGCCACTGGGCATATTTTCAGCGGCAGCTACAATGGTGACGAGATTGATTGGCAATTTTGCCTCAATCACCGCCTTAGTCGCTCCTAACACAGCTGCGGCCCCACACATATCGAATTTCATTTCGTCCATGGCGGCAGGTGGTTTAAGAGAGATACCACCGGTGTCGAAAGTAATGCCTTTGCCCACTAGACAGTGGGGGGCAGTGTTCTTTTTGCCACCGTTGTAGCGCACGATAATCATATGACCAGGGGCATCGCTGCCCTGGGAAACAGCAAGAAAGGCACCCATACCTAGTTCAGCCATCTTCTTTTCGGTGAGGCTGGTGACGGTGACGTTTGCTGCCTTGGCGAGCTTTCTTGTTTCCTTTAGAAGGTAAGCCGGATGACAGATGTTGGGTGGTTCGTTGCCTAAGTCGCGCGCTAGATGCATGCCTTTGTCTAAGGCGTTGGCCATACGCACGGCACTCTTGGCGTTAGATTTATTACTGATATGAAAGCGTGTGGTGGTGAGACTTGGTGGGGTGGGCGCTGAGGATTTGTGTTTACCGTATCGATAAGCGGCACTTGTTATGGCGTGGGCTAGAGTACTGATTTTCCAATCGCTTTTCTTAGCCGTTACCTTAACGTGATCAAAAGCATAAACAGCGCTTTTTATAGGCAGCACCAGTACCCCCTTGGCTGCTGCGCTGGCTAGTTTTCTAAACCCGTCTGCATCTAATGTAGAGTCACCCCCGCCGACAATCAGCAGGCGCGGGATTTTTCCAGGCAAATTGACACACACTGATTGGTCTGGCGTGTCTTTAAAGTCTTGGCTTGCGCGAGATACTTCTGCGCTTACGCCGATGGATCGAGCTAGCTTGCGCGCGGCCTTCAGCGTGGTAACGACACATGGACTGTTATGGTCCTGCAAGGCACCATCGGTTAGGCTGTATTTCATGCTAAAGAACTCATTGTGAAAGTGCACCATTCTAATTTAAATCTGCTGTGGGTCATATGTCTGTTGCTGCCCGATATATAAATAGGGAGCTCGCAGGGGTCTTTTTAGTGACTCTGACGATGCTCCTGCTGGTCGCCGTCGGCGGGCGTTTTATTGGCTATCTCCAAGAAGCGGCTATGGGTAAGTTTACCGGTAGTACGGTACTGACCATCATGTATCTACGCTTGCCTGAATTTGTACAAATGGTGGCCCCGTTTGCGGCTTACGTTGCCGTGGTGCTTACCGTAGGACGTCTGCATGCAGACCAAGAAATGGTGGTCTTGCAAGGTGCCGGTGCAAGTACAGGACGTATCTTAAGATGGCTCAGCATCACCTTGGTGCCAATCGCCATGCTGGTGGCGTTTTTTAGCTGGTATTTAACCCCTCTCTCGGAACGAGTTTTGGCAGAATTTTTGGCCGAACAACGTGCCGAATCCGAGTTTGAATCAGTCAGTCCGGGCACCTTTCATATTTATGACAGCGGCAGAAGGGTCACCTATAGCGAAGCGATGAGCGAAGATCGACGCACGTTGTTAGACGTTTTCATCAGCCAACGATTGGATGATGGGCGTCAGGTTACAGTGTGGGCGCAAAAAGGTCGGCAATATGTTGACCCGCAAAGTGGTTCGCACTACTTGGTTTTGACGAGTGGGCGTCGCTATGAAGGTACCCCAGGGGATGCTCATTTTAGAATCATTGAGTTTGACGAGTTGCGTCAACGTCTTGAAGTGTCGCAGATAAGGGTAGATGACCGTTTAGATGTTCAGGCGCAAGCTACTTTGAGCCTCGATGACTCGGTAGAAGCAAGCGCTGAGTGGCATTGGCGCATTGCAATACCTCTATTTAGTTTGGTGGGTGGTTTGTTGGCCCTCAGTGTTTCCCGGGTAAAGCCCAGGCAGGGGCGCTTTGCTCGAGTTCTGCCGGGTATGTTGGTGATGTTGTTCTACTACCTGTCGCTTTTAATCAATCGTAATGCCATTGCGCAAGAGCAACTCCCTGCCGAGTTTGGTTTGTGGGGTGTACATCTCACATTCTTAATAGCAGCCCTGGTTGGATTGTCTCGCTTAGCCAAACCGGTACGCTTTTAGCTTCACTTTTTGTCTTTGGGTAACTCCACCACAATGCTGTGGCTCGCTATGTCGTGCCATGTCTGTTTGAGGCTATTTGAATATAGCCAGATAAAACCCAGGCCCAATAGGGTGAAGGAAAAAGGTGCAACCGCTAAGCGAATAGCAATTTGTTTCAACGAGGCAGCTTTACCAGATTTGTCCACTAGTTTAATGCGCCATGCTTTCATACCCAGGGTCTGTCCTTGGTTGTAAAGGAAGTAGACATAGAAACCCAGCATTTCGCATAGCAGGATACTCTGCACGCCGAAACCGCTTTTCGCTTGCCCATCACCTATCGCGATCCAGATAAACAACGTCACCATCCACACCGCCATGATCAATAGCGTGTCGTAGAGGAGGGCGCCTAGACGTCGTCCCAGACCGGCAGGACTTGCTTGTATGATATTGACGGTGAGTGGTTCCAAAAGACAAAGCCACATTGTACATGGGCTGCAGTTTGTCTTGTAAGTGGAATGGGGGTTGTGCAAAATGCCCGCCGTCGAGAAGACGAGGCCTGGGTGGCGAAATTGGTAGACGCGCCGGATTCAAAATCCGGTTCCCTCACGGGAGTGTCGGTTCGACTCCGACCCTAGGTACCATCCTCTTTCTCATGCCAATTTACATTGGTCAGTAAAGCCAGTGCAGCTGTGAATATAGAAGACTTTCATTACGACTTGCCGCAACACCTTATCGCTCAGTTTCCAGCAGACGAGCGCACAGCTTCTCGGCTGCTCTGTGTTTCCCCGGATGGTGTTAGCCACGATGGCTTCGCAAATATAGGTGCGCAGCTCGAAGCGGGCGATCTTCTTGTGCTGAACAATACCCGAGTGATTAAGGCTCGGTTGCTCGGTCGCAAGGACAGTGGCGGACACGCGGAGGTATTGGTGGAGCGAGTGGTCAGCGAGCACCAAGCACTGTGCCAGGTTCGGGTGAGCAAACCGCTCAAAGTTGGACGCAGTATCCAAGTGGGTGAGTATGTTCTGCAGTTAAAGGAACGTCAGGGACAATTCTTCTTACTAGATTTTTCTGCTGCGGTTTTACAGGTGTTAGAAACCTGTGGCCACGTGCCGTTACCACCCTACATCCAACGTGGTGATGATGACAGCCTGGATACCGAGCGCTATCAAACGATTTTTGGTACGCAGCCAGGTGCTGTGGCGGCGCCTACCGCCGGTTTGCATTTTAGCCACGCCCTAATTGATGAGCTGGAATTACGCGGCATACTGCTGGCAAAGGTTACATTGCATGTCGGCGCGGGCACTTTTCAGCCAGTGCGCGGTGATCTCGCAAATCATGTCATGCACAAAGAGTGGTTTGAGGTCAGCGAGCAGGCGATAAGGTCGATCCAAAGTGTCAAAGCACGAGGAGGTCGCGTGATTGCAGTAGGAACTACCGTTGCACGAGCGCTCGAAAGTGCCTTCGACGACACCCAACAAGCGTTACAACCGTGCCTGGGTGACACCCAACTTTTCATTACCCCTGGGTTTAAATTTAACGTGGTAGATGCACTGATTACTAATTTCCATCTTCCAGGATCTACCCTGATGATGTTGGTGTGTGCGTTTGCAGGCTACCATCGAGTGATGGCGGCGTATCGTGTTGCGGTAGAACACGAGTACCGATTTTTCAGTTATGGAGATGCTATGTTTTTACACAAGGACCATCTGGAAACAGTTGATGTTTGAGGTAGTTGCAAGGGATGGAATGGCACGCAGAGGTGAACTCGCTCTAGGCCATGGGGTGGTGCAAACGCCTGTGTTCATGCCTTGTGGGACTTATGGAACGGTGAAAGGCATGACTCCTCAAGCGTTAACAGATGTAGGCACGCAAATTTTACTCGGCAATACCTTTCATTTGATGTTGCGCCCCGGAGACCAACAAATCGCGCGGTTAGGTGGGTTGCATGACTTTATGCACTGGCAAGGTCCTATTTTGACCGACAGTGGTGGCTTTCAGATCTTTAGCTTGGGTGATTTGCGAAAATTGAGTGAATCAGGCGTCGTCTTTCGCTCGCCGGTTAATGGCGACAAAGTGACTCTGACGCCTGAATCGGCGATCCAAATACAACGCAATTTGGCTGCGGATGTGGTCATGGTGTTGGATGAATGTACCGCACACCCAGCAACCTATGCCCAGGCACGTGTATCTATGCAGTTGAGTATGCGATGGGCACTTCGCTCACGTGCGGCATTCGATAAGACACAAAGCCATGGCGGTGATGTGGTGTGTTAAACCCGGCTGCAAAACTGTTTGGTATTGTGCAAGGGGGCATGTATCAAGACTTACGCTTAGAAAGCTTACAGCAGTTACAGCAAATAGGCTTCGATGGCTACGCCATCGGTGGGTTATCTGTAGGCGAGAGTAAGCAGGAGATGGATGAGGTGATGTCAGCTCTGCTGCCACAGATGCCGCAACGTGTACCTCGTTACTTGATGGGGGTTGGCACGCCACTAGATCTGCTGCGCGGGGTGGAATTGGGTGTAGATATGTTTGATTGTGTCATGCCCACTCGCAATGGCCGCAATGGCTATCTTTTTACTTCAACCGGCATGGTGAAAATCCGCAACTCAGTACATAAAACCTCAGATCAGCCTCTCGACCCCGCGTGTCAATGTTATACCTGTACAAATTTTTCACGTGCCTATTTGCATCACTTAGACAAATGTAGAGAAATTCTGGGTGCGGTGCTGATGACTCAGCATAACCTTCACTACTACCACAACCTCATGGCTCAATTGCGAAGCGCTATCGAAACGGGTACATTTCGCACCCTCGTCGAATCTCTCCACAACGATTGGAATATTCATACATGAATTTGTTCGAAACAACTGCATATGCAGCGGCCGGTGAACTCGGTGGCGGTGCCGGATTGATAAACTTTCTGTTTCTTGGCGGCTTTGTGCTGATCTTCTATTTCTTGTTAATTCGCCCGCAAAACAAACGACGTAAAGAACACCAGAGTTTAGTGGGGGGCCTTACAAAAGGCGATGAAGTGGTCACATCAGCAGGGATCGTCGGCCAAATCAATAAGGTCGAAGATGACTTCGTCAAGGTGCAGGTGGCAGATAATGTTGAACTTCGAATTCAAAAGTCAGCCATCGGTGCAACCTTGCCCAACGGGACAATAAAGTCTCTTGATTCAGGTAAGTAAGAGTTAAGCATGGCCCAGGATGATATTGGTGTAGGTGGTCCACCGCTACTAGGTGTGCGTGGGCGAAATCCAACACCGCCTAATTCTTTCAGATTATGGCAATACCTGCTCATCCTTTTTGTCGTGGTATTGGGTGCAATTTATGCAGCCCCAAATTTGTACCAGCCAGATCCTGCGTTACAAATTCGTCCCACTGCGGCTGAAGGGATGTTGAGTGCTGTCCAGCTACAAGACATTGAGTCTGCCTTGCATGCACCGGGTATTGCTGTGAAGGCCAGCGAAATTGTTGATGGCTTCGGCTTGGTACGGGTGACCTCGGATGAAAATCAACTCAGAGCCCAGACCATAATAAGCGATTTGATAAACGCTGAGGGCGAGTACGTGATTGCACTCAATAGAGCCAGCACCACTCCAGCGTGGCTGCAAAATATCGGCGGCAAGACGATGTCTTTGGGCTTGGACCTGTCTGGTGGCGTACACTTTCTACTCCAGGTCAACATGCAGCAGTATTTGGAGTCTGTGGTACAAAGCACAGCACAAGGTATGCAGGATAAATTGCGCGAGGCTCGTGTGGTCTATATACCTAACCGTGCCTGGGTAGATGGTTTGGTTATTTCTGCTGCCTTCAGCAATGAGGCTGAACGCGACAAAGGCGCAGAGAAGAATACCAAGACTACCAGGTCAGAGAACAAACCGTTGAAGGTAAGCCTGGTTTAGTTTTTAGGTTGAGCTCGGACAAAATTCGTGCGTTCGAAGATAGAGCCATCAGCCAAAACCTAACTAGCCTACGTAATCGGGTTAACGAGCTTGGGGTATCCGAACCTCAGGTCCAGCGCTTGGGACGATCTAGAATAGTCGTGGATCTTCCGGGTATTCAAGACAGTGCACGGGCTAAGGAAATATTAAACAAGTTTGCCAATTTGGAGTTTCGATTGGCAGCACAACCCAATACGCCTCGTTTTCAACGAGAAACTTACCCCTACGAGGGCGGGCTGCAGGACATATTGCGGCGTAACATTGTTACCGGTAACAATGTACAAGATGCACAACAAGGATACGATCCGGAAACTTCCCAGCCCCAGGTCAGCATCGAATTAGACAGTGAGGGTGGGCGTCGCATGCATGATTCAACCAGAGACAATGTTGGCCGCGACATGGCCATCCTGTTCATTGAGCAGAAGCAGATTAAGCGACAGGTGAGAGTGGATGGTGAACTGACCGACGTTTATGAGAGCAAAGAAGAACGGCGTCTTATCAGTGTCGCTAACATAAAATCAGCCCTAGGTTTTCAATTTCGCATCACCGGTCTTAGCATAAGAGAAGCACAAGATTTGGCGTTGCTGTTACGCGCTGGCGCCTTGGCCGCGCCCATGTATATCGTGGAAGAACGCACCATTGGTGCGCAGTTGGGAGAAGAGAACATTACCAGCGGTTGGCAAGCAGTGGCCATTGGCTTCTTTGCTGTGTTGATCTTCATGATCTTCTATTACCGTTGGTTCGGTCTGTTTGCCAATATTGCACTGACCACCAATTTGATGTTGTTGATAGCCATCATGTCGGTGTTAGGCGCAACCCTGACTCTGCCGGGCATAGCCGGTATCGTTCTAACCGTAGGTATGGCTGTAGATGCCAACGTGTTGATATTTTCTCGCATACGTGAAGAGCTGATCGATCGACCACCACAACAAGCGATTCAAGCAGGGTTTGATCGAGCACTTCTCACCATCACTGACGCAAATGTAACCACTTTCTTTGTCGCAATAGTATTGTTGTCAGTTGGCAGTGGGGCCGTACGAGGCTTTGCAGTCACTCTGGCCGTTGGTATCGTCACATCAATGTTCACTGCCATTATGGTGACCCGGGCACAAATAAATTTAATGTATGGTGGTCGTAAGCTGGAGGCGCTAAAAGTATGAATACTCCTAATTTCGATTTTATGGGTAAGCGCAAATATGCCGCTATAGCTTCGGCTGTACTGCTGGTCATTGCATTGGCTGAATTGTTCATGAATGGTCTCAATATGGGGCTAGATTTCACCGGTGGTTCGCTGGTCGAGTTGAGTTTCACTGAGGAAGTGAGTTCAGAAGAAGTGCGCAACTTCTTGGCAGACGAAGGCTTTGCAAATGGCACTGTTCAATATTTCGGCTCCAATCGTGAGGTGCTCATTCGCATGCCGCCTCAAGAAGGAATTGAGCAATCAAACCTTGGAGACCAAATTTTCACGGCCCTGAAGGTGAAGTATGGTGATATTGAGCTGAGGCAATCTAGTTATGTGGGTCCGGCGGTAGGTGAAGAGCTGACCGAAGACGGCGCCTTAGCGTTGTTGACCGCACTCATTATCGTGATGCTTTACATATTAGTTCGCTTTACCAAGCAGTTCTCGGTGGGCGCGGTCGCGGCTTTGGCGCACGATGTGTTTATTGTGCTGGGCTGCTTTGCGGTGTTTCAGTGGACGTTCGATTTGACCGTGTTAGCAGCGTTGTTGGCGGTGATAGGTTATTCCTTGAATGACACCATTGTCGTGAGTGATCGCGTGCGAGAGAATTTTCGGAAAATTCGTAAGGCAACACCGATAGAAGTTATCAATAAATCGCTCAATCAAACCTTAGGGCGAACCTTGGTTACCTCGTTAACTACCTTGTTTGTACTGCTGGCTTTGCTTTTTGCAGGCGGCGATGTTATTCGAGGGTTTGCGCTGGCTTTGAGTATCGGTGTTGTGGTCGGTACATATTCTTCCATGTACGTCGCAGCAAGCATATTGTTGTTGATGAATATCACTCGGGAAGATTTGTTGGTTCCTGAACGCGAGGAAACCTCAGAAGGTACTTATCCATAATTACAATTTCTGTGGTTTTCCGCCTATGCTTTTAACGTCTGGATCATTGCTCGGAATACTCTAGGGTTGGCGGCCACGATGTCGCCGCTTTCCCAAAAATTCTCACCACCTGCCAGGTCGCCTATGAAACCGCCAGCTTCTCTGACCAGTACAATACCTGCTGCGATGTCCCATTTGCCTAATCCCAAATTCCAAAAGCCATCAGTTCTCCCAGCTGCCACATAAGCCAAGTCCAGCGCAGCACTCCCGGCTCGGCGAATAGCTCGGGATTGTGCTGTAAACTGGTGCAATGACTGCATATAGGAGTCTAAGTGTTGAGCTATACTGCCAGGTGGAATGCCTGTACCGAGAACACATTCGTCTAACTTTGTGCGATTACCCACACGAATGCGTTTGCCATTCAACTGTGCGCCATAACCTCGGCTAGCGACAAATTCTTCATGGCGAATGGGGTCGTAAATTACCCCGTGTTCTAGGTGTTTGCCTTTGAGTACGCCAATAGATACGGCAAAATGAGGTATACCCTGAATGAAATTGAGCGTGCCATCCAGGGGGTCAATAATCCAAGTGTACTCACTGTCTCGGTTTGTAACGCCAGACTCTTCGGCTAGAATCGTGTGGTCGCGGTAGGCGGCTTCAATCGTGCTGATGATTCTGCATCTTTGTCTACATCGCTGACGAAATCGTTAAGCGCCTTGGTCTCAATTATGCGTTCGTCAGGGCGGTCAAAAGACTGGGCGATGAAATCACCGGCTCTGCGTGCAGCCCGCAGTGCGATGTTGGCCATTGGTTGCATAGTGTGGGGTGTTGCCTAAACGAATTGTTGGTATGTTATCACGCCTTCATCAACGTTAAATTGACTAATTATGGGTTCTCTAGGATATTAAATTGCGCAATGTTCGAATAGTTTTGGTTGAGCCAAGCCATCCCGGCAACATCGGCGGTGCCGCTCGTGCCATGAAGAATATGGGATTGAACCAACTTTGGCTGGTAAACCCGAAGCGCTACCCGGACCCTCAAGCAGATTGGCGGGCGGCAGGGGCTCTAGATGTGTTGGACACGACACATGTGGTTGCAGACGTGGCCAGCGCTATTGCGGGTTGTCACTGGGTGGTTGGCACCAGTACACGATCTCGCCGAATACCGTGGCCTACCGCTTCACCGAAGCAGATTGCCCAGCAAATTGTTTCTCAACCGGCACAATCAAATATAGCCATCCTATTTGGGCGTGAAGATAACGGGTTGACCAATGAAGAGCTGCAACGCTGTCATTATCATCTGCAAATTCCTGCCGCCGCGCAGTATCCATCCCTAAACCTAGCTATGGCGGTCCAGGTGGTGTGTTACGAAATTTATCAAGCAAGTTTGAAAGACGATCCTGTCCCAGCTTGGGATCGTAAAATGGCCACCGCTGAGCAGCTTGAGGGAATGTTGGATCATCTGCAGCAAGTGCTCATTGAGATCGACTTTTTGGACGTAGATAACCCAGGTAAGTTAATGACCCGGCTGCGCCGATTGTTTGTTCGTCAGCAGCTAGATGATACTGAAATTCAAATCCTGCGGGGTATATTCAAACACTTTGGTATCGCCGGGAAGACGATTGGTTCTGAATCAAACCCGCCCCCGCAGTCACCTCCGCCGCCATAATAGTGGACCAATTTAGTCGGGTATTGCATACTCGCTAAACTTTGTTGCCACGAATTACAATTTGTCATGTACTTGATCGCTCGTGGGTTTAATCATTTATGCGTTTGACCACTAGAGGCCGCTACGCAGTGACCGCAATGTTGGATATCGCCTTGCACTGTGACGAGGGTCCAGTGAGTGTGCAAGACATTGCCGATCGCCAGAGTATTTCATCTTCCTATTTGGAGCAGATTGTCGGTCGATTGAAACGAGCAGCACTGTTAGCGAGCCATCGTGGTCCCGGTGGTGGGTATGTGATCAGTCGCGATACGGCAGACATCAGTATCTCAGCCATAGTGAGTGCGGTCGGTGAGGGTGTTGATGCCACTAAATGTAGTGGCAGCGCTAACTGCCAGGAAGGGCACGTGTGCCTGACCCATGACTTGTGGGTGGATTTGTCTTCCCAAATTGACGATTTTCTGCAAGGTATCAGTCTTGCTAACTTGATGCAGCGAGAATGTATTCGTGGTGTGGCGGCGCGCCAGCAACGGTTGGTAAGCATTGAGTCTGCACGAATCGCAGCCACAACAATCGATTCTTAACGGCTCGGTATTGTGCTTGATCCCATCTATTTAGATTATGCCGCCACCACACCTGTTGACCCGCGTGTAGCCCAAAAAATGGGCCGCTGCTTGATGGTTCACGGTAACTTTGGTAACCCAGCATCTCGTTCCCACTCCTATGGATGGCAAGCGGAAGAAGCCGTTGAGGCCGCCCGTGTGCAAGTAGCCCAGGTGATACAAGCTGACCCTAGGGAGATAATTTGGACCTCCGGAGCGACAGAATCAGATAATCTGGCTATTAAGGGGCTGGCGCTATCCAATCCAGAACGACGCCACATTATCACTAGTGCTGTTGAGCATAAGGCCGTACTGGATACCTGTGCCTACTTAGAAACAGTAGGTTGCGAAGTGACCTATTTGCAACCAGATGCCCATGGCCGCGTTGAAGTAGACCAAGTCAGTGCGGAAATACGCCCAGATACACTGCTGGTTTCGCTCATGCATGTTAACAACGAACTTGGCACCATCAATGATATCAAGGCGATTGGGCAAGTTTGTAAGACAGTAGGCGTGCCCTATCATGTGGACGCCGCGCAAAGCTATGGCAAGCTCGAAATTGATGTGAGCTCGATGAATATCGACCTGTTATCTGTGTCTGCACATAAAATTTACGGCCCTAAGGGTATGGGTTTTTTATACGTGCGTCGCGAACCACCGTTGAAAATGACGCCATTAATTCACGGTGGGGGGCACGAGATGGGCTTGCGGTCGGGTACCTTAGCCACCCATCAAATTGTTGGGCTGGGTGAAGCGGCAGACATTATTCACCAACACATGCATGAAGAGCAGGTTCATCTTTCATCGTTGCGTGCGCAGTTTTTACGTCGTGTGTTACAGCTACCTGATATCTGTGTAAACAGCCACCCAGATTTCAACTTAACCTCTATAGTGAATCTAGGGTTTGGTGGTGTTGATGGCGAAACTCTACTGCTAGCATTGGATCAAATAGCTGTCTCTAGTGGCTCTGCTTGTACCTCAGCGTCGATCGAGCCGTCTTATGTGTTACAGGCGATTGGTGTGCCACAGGCCGTTGCCCATGCGTCGTTGCGCTTTAGTTTTGGGCGTTTCACCACCACTGAAGACATTGACATTGCTGCAGGTCGAATTTGTGAGGTTGTGAGCCGATTGCGCGGACCTCAAGCACGCGTATAATGTGCGCCCGCTGGTGGCTATAGCAGCCACCACGAATCCCAGATAAGGGCTGGGAAATCCTTTAAAATTAACCACATAGCGCGAGCTTAACTTAAGTTGGCGATTGCTTACGGAGATAATAATGGCAGTACAGCGTACGCTTTCTATCCTAAAACCAGATGCGGTGTCGAGAAACCTGATTGGAGAAATCTATTCTCGGTTCGAAAAGAGCGGTTTGCAGATTATTGCGTCAAAAATGTTGAGGCTTTCCGAACAACAAGCCGGGGGTTTTTACGCTGAACATGAAGGCAAACCGTTCTATCAAGACCTTTGTGATTACATGCGTTCCGGCGCCGTGGTCGTGCAAGTTTTAGAAGGCGAAGATGCCATTGCGACTAATCGAAGACTCATGGGTGCGACCAATCCAGCGGAGGCGGCACCGGGTACTATTCGGGCAGACTTCGCGCATTCTATCGATGCAAACACAGTGCATGGTTCGGATGCGCCAGAATCAGCGGCGCGCGAGATAGCGTATTTCTTTAATGACGACGAAATTCACAACCGATAGCTTCATCACGGATATATTTTGAGCGAATTAGTTAACTTATACGGCCTTGATCGTCCCCAAATGGAGACCTTGTTTGAACAACAAGGGTTACAAAAATATCGTGGGCGTCAACTCATGAAGTGGGTTTATCACCAAGGTCGAACTGATTTCGCCGCCATGACCGATTTGCCCAAAAGCATGCGTGAGTGGCTGCAACAAAATACCTGTTTTGATCTACCCCAGGTTGAGACATTTAAGGAATCTAAAGATGGTACTTGCAAGTGGGCACTTAATGTTGGCGGTAACAACTTTGTCGAATCGGTAGTTATTCCTGACAAAGGGCGAAACACTCTATGCATTTCCTCGCAGATAGGCTGCATCCTAGATTGCAGTTTTTGTTCCACTGGCAAGCAGGGCTTCAGTGGTAATCTTAGCTCTGCTAGCATTGTTGGCCAACTGATTCTGGCGAATCGCAAACTCGCAGATCGTGGTGAGAGAGTCACTAATATTGTGTTTATGGGCATGGGCGAGCCTTTGCTCAACTTCGATGCGGCGGTCACCGCCAGTAATATAATGATGGAAGACCTCGCTTTTGGTTTGTCTAAAAGACGGGTAACCATCAGCACTGCAGGCGTTGTTCCCGCCATCTATAAACTTGCGCAAGTAACAGATGTCTCGTTGGCGATATCTCTGCATGCACCAACTGATGAGTTACGCGATCAATTGGTGCCTCTAAATCGAAAGTATCCAATCAAAGAGCTTCTCGCTGCCTGCCGTGAATATGTGGATAAACTAGGCAAACAACGCAAGTTGGTTATTGAATATACATTGATCGCAGGCATAAACGATCAGCATGAGCACGCAGTTGCGTTGGCTAATCTGTTACGCGATGTGCGGTGCAAGATCAACCTCATTCCGTTTAACCCATTTCCAGCTTCAGGATACGAACGTTCTGCTAAGAAGGATATTTGGAATTTCCAAACCTACCTCATGAAGCAAGGATATGCCACCATGCTGCGTACCACCCGCGGCGCTGATATTGACGCTGCGTGTGGTCAATTGGTCGGTCAGGTGCAAGATCGAACCAAACGTAAAACTCGGTACTTAGCGAGGGTTAAGTCTGCAGATGAACAGTCCGCAAATATTAGCCAAGATAGTCTGTATGAAATGGTTTCAAACACATGATGTTGACAAGGACTTGCCATGTATCAGCTTCGTAGATTGAGTAAATTAAGCTCGGCATGGTGCCGATGGTCTTTGCAGGCATGGATGATACTAGTCACGTGCCTAGTACTAAGTGGCTGTATCACCGAAACGACTGGCGGTATGCCGGGCCCAGCATCGAAAGAAAGAAGGGTGAAAGCACAGCTTGACTTAGCGCGTGGATACTTAGAACAGCGCAATTTTGCACGAGCGCGTCCCGTACTAGAACGAGCACTGGAGATAGATGCAAAGAGTGTCGAGGGCCATGTGTTAAGTGCGGTAGTGTTTCATTCTATGGCAGAGTATGCGTTGGCCGAGCAGCATTATGTGAGAGCCTTGAAATTTGATCCGCATAATGCACAAGCGCTGAACAACTATGGGAGTTTTTTGTATTCTCGTGGTCGATACGAAGATGCCGTTAAACCGTTAATCAAATTGGTCGATGACACCAGCTATCATGCACGTTCCCAAGCCTATGAGAATTTAGGCTTAGCCTATCTCAAAGTAGACAAAATCCCCCAGGCAAAAAAAGCCTTCGATAGATCTACAGAATTAAATTCAAGCCAACTACGCTCAAACTTGGAGCTGGCACAAATAGCCTTTGATGTCGATCAACTCACCCAAGCCAAGCGTTATTATGAGCGCTATAATAATTTCAGCCGACACCCTAGCGCGCGCGGTCTGTGTCTGGGTGTGAAACTCAGTACTGCCACTGAAGAAGCTGATGATCTCGCCAGCTACAGTCTTGCGTTGAAAAACTTGTTTCCAGAACAGGCGGCAAGATGTCAACCGCAGAAGTAGACGCCAGTGCGCCGGGAAGTATTCTGGCAGCTGCACGGGAAGCTATTGGTGTTACACGCCGTGAGGTGGCGGAGGCTCTGAATCTTCCGGTAGCCGTTGTCGAAGCCATCGAAATTGGGGATCGTGAAAAATTACCCGCACATGTTTTCACTCGTGGTTACGTTAGAGCGTACGCAAAGCTTCTTGAATTAGACCCTGACCCTCTTGTTGCAGCTTTAACCTTTGACAACGCTCAAGACAGTGAGGCTGAACCTGAAGTAGAAAATGCGCTGGGCCCGATAAAATTGTTTCACCTCAAAAACGAGCATCTGAAGATTGGTATTGGGCTGCTCGCTGGGATTCTTATTTTCGTTCTCGCGTTGATAATTTTTAGCGGCAGTGATGCTGAAAGTACTGAAACGCTACCGGCAGGGTTAGAGAACGAAGTAGAGGTTGATGTAAGGCGTACAGAAGGCGAAGAGCTTGCAGATGAGGCTGGCAAGGGCGAAAACATAGAGGTAGTCGAAGCTTTCCAAATGGCCAGCGTTGGTGATGCAAACACGGGCCCACTAACCATAGGACCATCATCTTCAGATCAAGCAAGTGCTCACACAACCCAGGTAAACCTCGCTGAACCTCTTGTTTCTGGTGTCCGCCGGCTAACCCAACATGGACAGGAACGTCTCAAAATAAAGTTTACCGAAGATTGTTGGGTGGAAATAAAACACTCAGATGGCCGAACATTGGTGGTGAACTGGGTATGGCCGGCCAAAGTGTAGAGTTTATCGGCCAAGGTCCGTTTCGTGTTTTGTTAGGGTATGCCCCAGGCGCAATTCTGCAATTTAATTATGAAACTGTGGCGTTGACGCCACACACGCGTAACAACGTTGCGAAATTGGTGCTCGGGCAGTAAGCCCGCTTTTCTAGGTATGGTTTAATGGTACAAGCGGTCAGGGGTATGCGTGATGTGCTGCCTGCGGAAGCACGGCGTTGGCGTTACGTTGAAGATCGCTTATGCACGACGTTGCGACAATTTGCTTATGAGGAAGTACAGCTTCCCTTGCTGGAATTTACTGAGCTGTTTGCACGCGGTGTTGGCGAATCTACCGATATTGTCGAAAAAGAAATGTATACCCTGGCCGATCGAGATGGCGATAGTTTAAGCCTGCGCCCCGAGGGTACTGCAGGCTGTGTTCGAGCCCTGCAAGAAAATGGCCTCCTGTACAATCAAACCCAACGAGTATTCTACACCGGCTCTATGTTTCGTTATGAAAAGCCCCAACGTGGTCGCTACCGGCAGTTTTCTCAGGTTGGGGCGGAAGCTTTCGGTTTTGCGGGTCCTGATGTTGATGCGGAATTAATCGCCATCGCTGCACGCTGCTGGCAGGTTCTTGGGCTGACCAATCATGTTCGTCTCGAGATTAATACTTTGGGTTCGAGCGATGCGCGTGCGGCCTATCGCGCAGCGTTAGTTGAGTATCTTACGCCGCTGGCGAAGCAGTTAGATGAAGACAGTCAACGCCGTTTGCTGACTAATCCGTTACGCATTTTGGACAGCAAGAATGAGGCCACGCAAGTATTGCTGGCTCAGGCGCCACGGTTAACAGACTTTGTTGATGAAGCTGGCCACGTTCACTTCAATACATTACGCACTCTGCTTGATGAGCTAGGCGTGGGTTATGTCGTCAATCCGAATCTGGTTCGAGGCTTGGATTATTATGCACATACGGTATTTGAATGGATTACCGATGCGCTTGGTTCTCAAGGAACAATCTGTGGTGGTGGACGCTACGATGGTCTCGTGCAGCAATTGGGCGGTAAGGCGATGCCTGCAGCAGGTTTTGGTATGGGTGTAGATCGCGTGGTCTTGTTGCATGAAAGCGTTCATGGCGATGTTGTAAAATCCGCTGTAGATATTTATCTGTGTTACACGCAACCGCAGTACTTGGCATTTGCGAGTGAAATAGCGCAACAGCTGCGTGAAACACAGAAAATTGCGGTAAGGGTCCACATGGGTGGCGGCAATTTGAAGAAGCAGCTAAAAAGGGCGGATGGGTGTAACGCAACTTGGGCTCTGATCATTGGTCAGCAAGAGCGAGAGGAAGAATTCCTAACGCTAAAGCACATGGCTACTGGCGTGCAAGATCGAGTGGATAGAAACAGTCTGGTGCAACGTGTGTTAGTGCACAGTGCAGACGCAGATGTGACAGAATAGCGGGTTTTAACCCCGGCAGTGAGGTGAAGGTTGTCTGAATACTTGAGCGAAGAAGAACAAATCGAGAAAATGAAGTCTTGGTGGGGTAAGCACGGCACGTTAGTGATGGTAGCCGTGGTGGTGACTGTATTGAGTATCGTTGGCTTTCGTTGGTATGGTGGATATTCAGAGGACCAGGTCCATGACGCCTCTCGAGCCTACGTTGCGTTCACCGATGCGCAGCAAGAGGCAAAGTCTGCGCAACTGGATAACCTCGCTCAAGCTCATGGTGGCAGTGCATATTATGTTTTTGCCTTGTTCCATCAAGCACAAGTGGCTGCCGCAGACGGTGATTTCTCTGTGGCAGAAAATTTTTTACAGCAAGCTGTTGAGGCAGCCGGTGACGAGTTGTTAGAAGATTTAGCACGTATCCGTTTGGCCAAGGTGCAAAGAGCCCTCGACAGACCAGATGCTGCTCTGAAAACACTCGATGCAGTGGCAACTTCAGGTTACAAGTCTTGGGTACTGGAGACCAAGGGCGACATTCACGCCTCACGAGGCGAAGTTAAATTGGCGCATGAGTCTTACCAGGCAGCCATCGGTAGTTTAGTCGAAGGCGATCAGCGTCCGATTCTTCGAATGAAGGCACAGAACACGGCACCATTTGCCGATCAATATGTCCAACTCAGTGACAATCTTTGAAGCGGTGGAGACCCTCAACGAGGCGGTAATAACGTCGGCAGAAGTTGATCAAGAAATAGCTTCTGACAGTAGTGAGATTTCTTCCAGTGATGACATCGAGCAAGAGGACTGAGCAATCCGATGATTAGAGAATTGAATAGATGGCTCGTACTTAGCGCTGGGATATTTTTGCTGTCGGGCTGTAGTTGGTTTGGCTGGTTGCCGTGGGTTGACGGCGATGATGATGCAGAAGCGCTTACTAAGCCTGCAGAGCTGGTCAAATTTGAACATGAGATCAAGCTAGACAGGAATTGGAAAGCCTCTATCGGTCAAGGTTTAGGTCAAAAGTATCTACGCTTGTCCCCAGCGGTGGTAGCAGATCGTGTGGTTGCGGCAGACGGTTATGGCATTGTTGAGGCCCGCAACAGATTTACCGGCAAGCGAATTTGGCGATCAGATGCGCTGGTTGAAGATCGAAGTATGTGGTCCTTTTTTAACATCATGGATAGAACGGACCCCAGTTTTGTCAGTGGCGGGGTTGGTGTTGGCGGCGGATTAGTGCTGTTGGGTACTACCCATGGCGAAGTCATTGCCCTCAACGTCGGAGATGGAAGTGATGCCTGGACTGCGAACCTGGGAAGTGAGGTTTTAAGCGTCCCTGTGGTGCACGATGGCTCAGTGTATACCCAAACAATCGATGGTCGCCTGGTCGCTCTTGATCAGCAAGACGGTACTGTTCGTTGGACTTACGATAACCAAGTACCCATTCTTACTCTGCGCGGCACCAGCTCGCCGGTTGTCCAAGACGACATTGTCTATGCTGGTTTTGCGAACGGTAAAATAATCGCACTACGTACGCAGAATGGAGAACCGATATGGGAACATCGGGTAATGCTGCCAGAAGGTCGTTCGGAACTAGACAGAATTGTAGATGTGGATAGCCGGCCGTTAGTCAGTGGTGCAGCAATATTCATAGCGGCTTATCAAGGTCGAGTAAAAGGTTTATCTAAAAGAGACGGTCGGCCTCGTTGGGAGAAGAATATCTCTAGTCACTTAGATTTGGCCGAAGGTTACGGGCAAATATATGTGGTTGATGATGAAGATGTCATCTCCGCCATCGATCAACAGACAGGTGAAGTGGTGTGGACCCAAGAGAGTTTTAAGCGACGTAAACTCAGTCCGCCCACTGCCTTTTCAAACTACCTAGTGGTCGGTGATGAAGAGGGATACCTGCATGTCATTGCCCAGCGAGATGGGCGTCTTTTGGGGCGTCGTAAGCTAGATGGCGACGGCATTCGCAGTAGCATGTTGGTTGTGGATACAACTTTGTTTGTGGTTGGAAATTCCGGCGGTCTGCACGCCCTGAATATAGAATTGAAGTAGGGTTTCATGTATCCCACAGTGGCGTTGGTCGGCCGTCCCAATGTCGGTAAATCAACACTTTTTAACAAGTTGACAAGAAGTCGAGATGCATTGGTCGCAGATGTGCCTGGACTTACCCGAGATCGTCGTTATGGAAGCTGTGAGTTGTTAGACCACGCCATTACGTTGATTGATACGGGTGGTCTATTTGGCGAGCATATTCTAGCTAAGGCGTTGACCCAACAAACGCAATTGGCGGTTGCTGAAGCCGATATTGTTGTTCTTTTGCTTGATGGGCGCGAAGGTATCACTACTGCAGACCATGATGTGGTCACCTATTTGCGTCGTGAGAATGTTTCTTTTATCCCAGTAATCAACAAAATCGATGGCGTCAACGCAGATCAAATCAATGCAGAGTTTGCTCGTTTTGGTTTTGACGATCCTTTGCTGATATCTGCCAGCCATAGTCGTGGTATTCATGCCTTGGAGGAAGCTCTAATTGCTGCGCTTGAGGCACAAGGGTTGTTGCGGGAACAAACGCCCTTTGAAGAACTCCCGGGGGTTAGAGTAGCCGTCATCGGGCGACCCAATGTCGGCAAATCTACTTTGGTGAATCGCCTGATTGGTGAGGAGCGTCAGGTAGTCTTCGATATGCCGGGAACCACCAAAGACGCCATTGATATCCCCTTTGAGCGTGATGGCGTTGACTACGTCATGATCGATACCGCGGGGGTGCGTCGCAAAGGTAAGGTTGATGAGGTGACTGAGAAATTTTCAGTTGTTAAAGCCTTGCAGGCCATGCAAAGAGCCCATGTGGTGATATTGGTTATTGATGCAAACGAGGGTGTTGTGGAGCAAGACCTGCACGTATTGCAATACGCGCTGGATGCTGGTGCAGCTATGGTTGTAGCGATTAACAAGTGGGATGGGTTAAGCGAAGATCAGCGCGACCGGGTGAAAAAGACCGTCGACAGACGATTGGCCTTTGTCCCCTGGGTGCCTACATATCGAATCTCAGCGTTGCATGGTACAGGCGTAGGACATTTGTTCGGTATTGTGAATGAGGTGTATGCGGCGGGTGAGTTTGATGTGTCAACTTCGATGCTGACAAGGTTGGTGAGAAACTTGGTTGAAGTGCATCCTGCCCCTTCCATACGCGGGCGTCAGATTAAGGTCAAAGTTGCAACCCGCGCGGGTAAACATCCACCACGAATTGTTGTGCATGGAAATCAGTTAGAGTCGCTGCCCGCAAGCTATCGACGTTATTTGGAAAATGGTTTTCGCGAAGCGCTCAATTTAGTGGGCAATCCGGTAAAGATCGAATTGCGGGATGCACAAAACCCATTTGCAGGAAAGAAAAACAAGTTAACGCAGCGCCAAAAAACCCGTCGTGGAAGGGCAATCAAGCACCGCAAATCTAAGTAGTCGGCCCTGATTAAAGTTTGGCTTATTGAGAGATCTATATTTTTGATCAAATTTTCAGTATTGGTTTGCCAGGTAATGACGCCCAAGGCGCCATTACCTGGCAAAATACGAAGGCCGACTTGAGGGCCATGGATGGCCCTCCGCGGGCGAAGCCCGGCGTGAGCCGAGAATGAACAAACAAAAACCACGTTTTTTGTGCCGCGAATTGAGGCGTACCCCTGAAAAAGTCCAGGGAAGGACTTTTTCAGGGACGAATAAGTAAGCTAAAAGTCTTTCGGTGCCAATGCCACGGTGTTGAGCTTGCGCATAAACATTTCAGGGTCGACCCGGTTGCCGTTGAGGCTGACCGACCAATGTAAGTGGGGGCCAGTCGCTCGGCCAGTCGCGCCGACCAAGCCAATAATCTGGCCCTGCCGAATCTGTCCACCTTCATTCACCAACAATTTATTCATGTGGCAATACATGGTAATGAGGCCCTGGCCGTGATCTAAAAATATAGTGTTGCCGTTGAAGTAAAGATTGTCTGCTAGTCGTACGATGGCGTTACCCGCTGCTGCGATAGGAGTGTCTGCATCTGCTGCGATATCTAAACCACTGTGGGGGCTTTTCGGCTTGCCATTGAAGAATCTCCTATGACCAAACAAACTTGTCGTAATGCCTTGCAGGGGTTTCACAAACCCAGCGCTTAAGTCTTGTGCGGGGTTGTATGCTCGATACAACCCACGCTGACGTTGCGATTCTGCAGTAATGCGCGCCAGGGTTTGCGCCGGCGGGTCGACCAAGGCTTGGTTTTTAATAGTGATGTGTTGTTCGGTGTATTGTTTTGCGGCGACGCTGAAATGGTGCTGCAATATATTGTCGGCATTGCTGGTCTGTAATGTATAAGATATTAGAGCTGGGCCTGGCTTGTGGCTCATGGAGATTCCCACTAACGCCACGCCGTTCACGACCAGCACTTGTTGGTTGTTGAAGCGCAATTTTGTCGCGTGTTGTGGCGCTACCCAAGCGTAAACTCCGCCGGGTACAGTATCATTGGTGGTTGCAGCCCAACTTGAACCGGGGACAAGTAGCCCGACAAAAGCCATTAAAACTAGCGGCAACTGATGCGTCATAATTTTTCTCCCGGTTGTACTTTGGTCACAGTACTGTTGAAAGCCCCATCACGCAGATAGGTGACGATATCTTGTCCTGTCGTGACTTGGCTGGTTGAGGTTAACACTGTGCGACTTGAACTCATGGAAACGGCATAGCCACGAGCTATGGTGGGCAGGGGGCTTAAGTTTTCTAACATACGTGCGGTGCCCCGAAGGGTTTGTTGGTGCTGATGTAATGTTCGCATCATGGCAGAACGTAGTTTCTCCCCCTGATGAGCCACTTGATCACTTGCTTTAGCCATTTGAGCGTGGGGTCCCAAGGTGCTCAGTTGTTGCGAGAAATGGTTGGTTTGTGAGCCCAAAAGTTCAAGTTTGTGGAGCATAGATAAACGCATGCGTTGCGCGACATCGTCTGTTGTTTGGGCAGCTTGCTCCAAAATGTGTCTTGGGCTGGTTACTTGTAACTTCAAGTTAGTTATATGTAGACGCAAGTGCTTCAGTAACTGGCGCCAACTGCGCCTAAGATTAGCGTGGTAGTGAGTGACAGTTGCAATCACGTCGTCTCTATTGGGGGTGATCAGTTCGGCTGCTACAGAAGGTGTGGGTGCACGTAGGTCGGCGACGTAGTCGCATATCGTGATGTCTATTTCGTGGCCGATGGCAGACACGGTAGGCGCCTCACATCGAGCCAAAGCTCGAGCCACACTTTCTAAATTAAATGACCACAGGTCTTCTAGGCTGCCACCACCGCGGGTGAGTAAGAGCACATCTGGGCGCAAAGCATCTGCAGCGGCGATGGCTTCAAGCAACTGACCTTCAGCCGCTTCTCCTTGTACCGCACTGGGTATGACCGTGACACGCAAACTTGGAAATCTACGCTGCCATACGGCCAAAACGTCTTTAAGAGCCGCGCCCGTCAGAGATGAAACCACGGCACAATGAATTGGGAATGTGGGTACTGGCTGTTTACGATCCGGGTCAAACAGGCCTTCGTCGCTTAACTTCACTTTCAATCGATCAAAGGCTTGCCGTAGAGCGCCTTCTCCTGCGGCTTCCATGTGATCAACAATAATCTGGAAGTCACCCCGGCCTTCGTAAAGGCTGACGCGACCTCTGACAATCACTAAATGACCGTCTGCTGGTTGTAGTTGGACGCTACGATTGCGATTCATAAACATCGCACATCGTACTTGGGCTCGATCATCTTTTAGGGTGAAGTACCAATGCCCTGACCGAGGTTTGGCAAAATTCGAAAGCTCGCCGAGAACCCACACCTGATGGAACTGCTCCTCAATAGTGATTCTGGCTTGCCGGTTTAGATCGGTGACCGATAAAACCTGTTTGTCTCGACGGGATTGGGCAAACTGGGTCATGCAGGCTATTGTAGCGCACATCTAATTCACATAAGCCTCAATTTACATAAACCCCAATTTACATAGAGTAGGGTGTTGTGTAGAATCCCGCTTTTGTGGGGTCCCAAATGCTGCGTATTGCAAACGACGCACTCACCTTCGACGACGTTCTCCTGCTACCTGCCTACTCTCAAGTCTTGCCATCAGAAGTCTCGCTGCATACGCGCTTGACCCGTGATATTGAATTGAATATTCCACTGGTTTCCTCTGCGATGGATACGGTGACGGAATCGCGCTTGGCAATCGCTGTCGCGCAAGAGGGTGGCATCGGAATTGTGCATAAGAATATGGACATTGAGCAACAAGCTAAACAGGTGCGAGCGGTAAAGAAATATGAAACGGGGATCATTCGAGACCCAGTCACCATCGGACCAGAACAGACCATATCGCAGCTATTTGCGATCACCCAGAGTCATGGCATTTCAGGTGTACCGGTGGTGGAAGGTAATCGCCTAGTCGGCATTATTACCAGTCGCGATGTTCGCTTTGAACAACGTAACGATGCCTTGGTTAAGGACGTCATGACGGGCAAAGATCGGCTGGTTACAGCTAAGGAAGGCACCAGTTTCGCTGCAATAACCGGCATGTTGCACGAGTATCGAATCGAAAAAGTGTTGTTGGTGAATGAATCATTCGAACTCACCGGCATGGTAACGGTTAAAGACATTGTCAAGGCGCAAGCATTTCCGACGGCCTGTAAGGACGGTTTGGGTCAACTCAGGGTTGGCGCCAGTGTAGGCACCAGTGATGAGACTGATGAAAGGGTCGCGGCGCTAGTGGAGGCCGGTGTAGATGTGATTGTTGTTGATACCAGCCATGGTCATCACCAAGGGGTGCTAGATCGCATTGCTTGGATCAAACAGAGTTTTCCTAGCTTAAATATTATTGGCGGCAATGTGGCAACCTACGATGGCGCAAAAGCATTGATCGATGCCGGGGTTGATGCCATTAAGGTAGGTATGGGTCCGGGTTCCATTTGTACCACTCGAATTGTTACTGGTATTGGTGTGCCTCAAATCACCGCTATTTCTGAAGCCAGTCGAGCGGCGGAGGAAGAGAATATTCCAGTCATCGCAGACGGTGGTATTCGCTATTCAGGTGACTTGGCGAAGGCGATTGCTGCCGGGGCAAGTTGCATCATGGTTGGTGGATTGCTCGCGGGTACCGATGAAGCGCCTGGAGAGGTTGAGTTGTACCAAGGTCGAACATACAAATCTTACCGTGGCATGGGCTCCCTGGGGGCGATGTCGCAGAATAATGGTTCCAGCGATCGCTATTTTCAAGAAGTAGAAGGAGATGGCCGTAAGCTTGTACCAGAAGGAATCGAAGGACGAGTACCCTATCGTGGCCCTGTTAGCCCGATTGTTCATCAGCTAATGGGTGGCTTAAGAGCATCCATGGGGCTTACCGGTAGTGGTGATATCGCGACCATGAGATCTCGACCAGAATTTGTGAAAGTGACGGGTGCTTCAATGTCCGAATCACATGTTCATGATGTCACAATTACCAAAGAAGCCCCCAATTACCCAGTGAGCTAGTCGTAAATACTTTGAACAATATCCATGATCAGCGATTGCTGATAGTCGACTTTGGTTCGCAATACACCCAACTTATCGCTCGGCGTATACGTGAGTGTGGGGTGTTCTGTGAGATCTATCCATTTGACATAACCGAAGAATTTGTACGTGAGTTTGCGCCCCATGGGATCATTCTCTCTGGTGGACCTGAGTCTGTAACAGACGGACAAACAGCGAGAATTCCGCCTAACTTATTACAGCTCGGTGTGCCTGTCCTGGGTATTTGTTATGGCATGCAAGCCATGGCCACACAGTTGCAGGGAGAGGTACAAACTTCCGACCACCGAGAGTTTGGTCACGCACAAATTCATGAGGTTGTGCCTAGTGATTTACTCTGT
>JAADHW010000236.1 GCA_013151695.1 Gammaproteobacteria bacterium | reverse complement strand
CCACATCGATGCGAGCGATGCTTTGTTCCTTGAGGAAATACACAGCCTGGCTTTCTTGCTCGCTAAATATCGCAACAAGCACATTGGCGCCAGTTACTTCTTTGCGTCCCGAAGACTGAACGTGGAACACGGCTCGCTGCAATACGCGCTGAAAACCTAAAGTCGGGTGGGTCTCTCGTTCTGTATCCCCAGCTGGAATGAGTGGCGTTGTTGATTCGATGTAGGTTTCGAGATCACTGCGAAGTTTGTCTAGCTCGCTACCTATTTTGTTTAACAACGCTAAAAGCAAATGCTCTACGGTCATGAATTCATGTCGCTTGCTCTTTGCCAGGCGGAAGGCTTCGTTGAGCGTGGTCTCTAAATCTTTACTTAACATGTAGCTTGTACTCTCCTGACCTCAGTCGGTCATTTCGATGGTAGAGACTAAGGGATGGCTGTTTTCCTGAGCATAAAGGTTGACCTGCTCGGATTTAGTTTCGGCAATATCTCGCGGGAATATGCCTACCGTCGCGGCACCTTCGGTGTGTACGGTGAGCATAATTTGTGTGGCTTTTTCTCGATTCATCCCAAAAAAGATCTCCAATATGTGTACCACAAACTCCATTGGCGTGTAGTCATCGTTCAGCAACAAAACTTTGTACATAGCGGGCCGTTTAAGCTTCGGCTTCGCCTCGGCAGTGGCGACACCAGTGTCGTGATCTTCATCTTCGCCACCTGATTCCCCTGTATTGTTTTTAGGAACCTGGAATTGCCTAGTCATTAAAGGTTAGTCCATCCATCAGTAATTTCGTTCGAATAGTTATATAAGGGTAGAAAACTGGCTGAGCCGATGATACCTGCATTGTTCCTGATCTGTATTGGTTTTCGGGCCTGCCTATTAAGTTGAGGGTGAATCTTGCACTTTCAAGGGCGAAATTTACCCTGAGTACGCAGATACCACCAGACTTAAGCCCCCTTGACTCCCAAGGTGTTTTTGACCAAAGTCGGTCTATTCTGGGGTGGGTTTTGGCGACCACTCTGCTTGGGAGGGCAGCAGTAATGATTATTGGAAAGGTTAAGTGGTTTAACAATGCCAAAGGGTACGGTTTTATCTTACCCGACGAAGGAGGCGAAGATCTCTTTGTACACTACTCTGCCATTCAAATGAGTGGCTATAAAACGCTTAAGGCGGGGCAGCCAGTGCAGTTTGATATCGTAGAAGGACCTAAGGGTCTGCATGCAGTGAATATTCAAGACGTGCCAGGACTGGGCGTTTCGGTTGATTTTGATGAAGAAGATCAAACACCGGAGATCGAAACCAGTTCCGCTAACAGCGCATCTTCTGGGTAACAATTTAGAAGAGGACGCAGCGCGCGCCCTCTTTGCTTACTTGCCGATGTTCCAAGCTTAACTGCCTACATCTCTTCGATCATCGCTTTGCCGAAGGCAGAGCAAGACAGCAATGTCGCTCCTTGCATTAGGCGCTCGAAATCGTAAGTGACTGTGCGCTTAGAAATTGCACCCTCAATACCTTTAATAATCAAGTCTGCTGCTTCACGCCATCCCATGTGCCGTAACATCATTTCTGCCGAAAGAATCAACGAGCCAGGGTTGACCTTATCTTGCCCGGTGTATTTAGGCGCAGTGCCGTGAGTGGCTTCGAACAAGGCGATTTTATCGCCAATGTTCGCGCCGGGGGCGATACCAATACCCCCAACTTGAGCAGCCAAGGCGTCAGACAGGTAGTCGCCATTAAGATTCATGGTAGCAATCACGTCATATTCATCTGGACGGGTGAGAATTTGTTGCAACATGGCGTCAGCGATAACATCTTTGATGACTATCTTCTTGCCCGTCTCGGGGTTGGTGAGTTCGTGCCACGGTCCACCGTCAAGTGGTACAGCACCAAATTCTGACACTGCTAGCTCATAACCCCAGTCTTTGAAAGCGCCTTCAGTGAACTTCATGATGTTACCTTTGTGTACAAAGGTCAGAGAATCACGATCTTCGGTCAAACAGTATTGAATGGCTTTACGGATGAGGCGCTGGCTGCCTTCACGGGAAATGGGCTTGATGCCAATGCCACAATGTTGTGGAAAGCGAATGTTCGTGACACCCATTTCATTCTGTAGAAAAGCCAGCAACTTTTCTGAACCTTCGGAGTCAGCCTCCCACTCTACGCCAGCATATATGTCTTCGGTGTTTTCCCGAAAAATAACCATATCTGTTTTATGCGGTGCAACCACCGGGCTGGGAACACCTTGGAACCACTTAACCGGGCGCTGACACAGGTACAAATCGAGTTCTTGTCGCAGTGCAACATTGAGTGAGCGAATGCCACCACCAACAGGTGTTGTCATGGGGCCTTTAATTCCGACCACAAATTCGCGCATGGCATCAAGGGTTTCTGTGGGTAACCACTCATCCTCACCATATACTTCTAAACTCTTTTCTCCAGAATAAATTTCCATCCAAGAAATTTTGCGTTCGCCATTGAAGGCTTTCTCTACAGCGGCATCTACCACATCAATCATCACCGGCGTGATATCGATACCGATACCGTCACCCTCAATGAAGGGGATAATTGGATTATTTGGAACGTTCAAACTGCTGTCGTCATTGACGGTGATTTTCGCACCGTCCGAGGGCACTTTAATGTGCTGGTAGGCCATAGTTGCTCCCTATATAAGGTAAATATTCTAGGTTTTGGCCCACTGTTACAAGACAGTTTCTAGCAAAGATACCGCCGTAATCTTTCTGTGAGCGCTCAAACCGTTGGATTGTTAAACGGCGCGGGAGTATATCACTGAGCGCACAAAAAAATAGCTGCTTCGTTTAAGCCCCCTCCCACGCTCACTCAAATACGAGGCTCACAGCTTTGTCCAGTGTTTAGCTCGCTGCCGGTCAGCCGCAGTAGATTCGATCCAAGTAGTACCAGAGCTAGTGGATTCCTTCTTCCAAAACACCGCATCAGTTTTTAAATAATCCATAACAAATTCAGCACCGGCAAAGGCATCACTGCGATGAGCAGAGGCTGCGATGACAAAAACAATTTGTTCAGACGGTGTCATGGTGCCAATGCGGTGCACTACGCGCAGGTCTAGCAGTGACCAGCGCGATTGCGCATCATCAATAATGCGTTCAATACTATTTTCAGTCATACCTGGGTAATGTTCCAAGGTAAGCGTGGATACAGTGTCACCCGCCGAGCGATCACGATCTCGCACCAGCCCGACAAATGAAACTACAGCGCCTACTTTCGAACCATGCAGGTCAAGAACATCACGATAGATTTGATCCGGGCTGAAATCGGCTGTTTGGATTAGAACGCGGCGGGCCACCCTATCCTCCGGTTACAGGCGGCAGGAAAGCAATTTCATCACCGGGTTTAATTTCTGCATCATGCGCCACCAGTTCTTGGTTGACGGCCAGCCGAACATTTTTGACCTTCAACGCGCGAACGGCATCGTTTCCAAGCAGGCTGGCCAAAGATTCAAATAGCTCCGCGACATTGGTTGCGTACACTTCCACACTGTGGGTACCAATGGCCTCTCGTAGCGAGGCGAAGAAGACCACTCTCACCTTATCGTCGCTAGTTAGATTATTATTCACGAACAACGAACCCAAGTACCGCTTTTCCCGCCTTGTTTTTCTAGCAGCACAATACCTTCGATACGCATACCTTTGTCCAGCGCTTTACACATGTCATAAACGGTCAACGCCGCAACGCTAACGGCAGTTAAGGCCTCCATTTCAACCCCAGTTTGGCCATTGACCTTACACATAACTTGAATTTCTAACACAGTTTGTTCACGCCATTTAAAGTCGACTTGCACTTTAGACAATGCCAATGGGTGGCATAGAGGTATTAGATCGCTGCACTTCTTCGCTGCTTGAATTCCAGCGATACGGGCGACGGCCAGCACTTCGCCTTTCTTGATCTGATCATTGACAATGGCGTCTGCAGTTTCACTAGACATTACTATGGTGCCAACTGCGCGAGCCAATCGACTTGTCACTTCTTTGCCAGACACATCAACCATGTTGGCTTCGCCCGCTTGGTTGACATGGCTAAGGGAGGACTCATTGCTTACCACTATGGCGATCCTGGGCTGTTTAACTGCGCTGCATTATGCATGAAGTTTGAGAACGGTGAGTTGTAGAGTGTTAGAATCAGGGTTCTCAGTTATTTCAAAGTGTCTAGGTTTATTTCCCATTCTAAGCAAAATGAACGCCATGTGATCCTAGGAATGTCCGGTGGGGTCGACTCTTCCGTGGCAGCAGCGCTGTTACTAGAGCAAGGCTATGATGTTGAAGGTCTGTTCATGAAAAATTGGGATGAAGATGACGGTACAGACTACTGCACCGCCATCGAAGACTTAGAAGATGCACAAAGAGTGTGTGAACTACTTGGGATGACCTTACATACCGCTAATTTTGCCGCGGAATATTGGGACAATGTATTCACAGACTTCCTGCACGAATATCGCGCTGGTCGCACCCCAAACCCAGACATACTGTGTAATCGAGAAATCAAATTTAAACAGTTTATTAACTACGCTGCACAACTGGGCAGCCCTTTGATTGCAACCGGTCACTATGCGCGTAGTTGTGGCCATGACAAAGGTCGCGAACGCAACTTCAAGCTACTCAAGGCTAGAGACAAAAACAAAGATCAAACCTATTTTCTGCAGGCCGTGCCTAGAACACAGCTGCAAAAGTGTTTGTTTCCACTAGGCGAATGGCAAAAAAAAGATGTTCGCAGCTACGCCAAGGAACATGGCCTACATAATCACGATCGAAAAGACAGCACGGGCATATGCTTTATTGGTGAGCGTCGTTTCGCCGACTTCCTAAACCGCTACATAGATGAAAAACCCGGCCCCATCCACGACCTTCAAGGTCGATCCTTGGGTGAACATCCGGGCCTCCCCTACTACACCGTTGGACAGCGGCAAGGGATAAATATAGGCGGGGTTAAGGGTCGGCCAGAATCGCCTTGGTATGTGGTGGGAAAGGCTGCAAACAACACCTTGATTGTCAGCCAGAATGAGCACGACCTGGGTGGTCATTGGTTGCGAGCGCAACAAGTTAACTGGCTACGCACCCCCAGTTTTCCACTGCATTGCCAAGCGAAGATCAGGTATCGTCAAAGCGACCAAATCTGCTGCGTATCCGAAGCCGCTGATGGTCAACTTTTGGTAAGATTTGAACAACCCCAGCGCGCCATTAGCCCGGGACAGTACGTAGCCTTCTACGCGGGTGAAGAACTTATCGGCGGCGCGAAAATAACCACCTGCGACCTAAGGATTTAGAACACCTATGAGTAGTGATTTCGAAATAATGGCTATCAGCGCCATCGACGGACGTTACCACCAAAAAGTACAGCAACTAACACCTATTGTTAGTGAATTCGGGTTGATGCGCTTTCGTGTTCAGGTTGAATGTCAGTGGGTTTTATTCTTAGCGGAACAACCCTCAATACCCGAACTACCAACACTGTCTACCGAGGACATCCAATGCGTCGAAGAAATCGTCACTCACTTCGATATCAGTGATGCGCAACGAATCAAGCAGCTTGAAGCGACTACTAATCATGACGTAAAAGCCATTGAATACTTTATAAAGGAGAAGTTTAGCCAACGTAAGAGTTTAGCGGCACAATCGGAATGGGTACACTTTGCTTGCACATCTGAAGACATAAACAATACAGCCTATGCCTTAATGGTCGCCCACGCCAGATCGCAAGTCATACTTCCAAGTATGCAAACCTTGATAGATACCATTGATGAACTGGCGGTAAGGTACGCCCAACTGCCTATGCTATCGAGAACTCACGGCCAAACAGCATCGCCTACCACCCTAGGCAAGGAAATGAAAAACGTAGCAGCGCGCTTAAGTCGGCAAAAATTTCAGTACGCTAATGGCGAGATACTGGCTAAGTTTAATGGCGCGGTGGGTAACTTTAATGCACACCTCAGCGCATACCCTTGTGCAGATTGGGCCAGCTTATCAGAGCAATTTATAACCCGGCTAGGGTTAACCAATAATCCTTGGACCACTCAGATTGAACCCCATGACTATCTTGCAGAACAATTCCACGCTTTGACGCGATTTAACCAGGTGTTGTTAGATTTCGATAGAGACATTTGGAGTTACATATCTATCAACTATTTCAAACAACGTAAGGTCGAGGGCGAAACAGGTTCTTCAACCATGCCACATAAAGTTAACCCTATCGATTTCGAAAACTCTGAGGGTAATATCGGTGTAGCCAACACTTTGCTTGAACATATGGCATCTAAACTTCCCGTTTCAAGATGGCAACGTGACCTTTCAGACTCCACGGTACTGCGGAATATCGGCACCGCCCTGGCTCATTGTTGTATTGCATATGCTGCAACATTAAAGGGCTTGTCTCGCCTGGAGGTAAATCCCGACACCATTACCAAGGATTTAAACAACAGTTGGGAGGTGCTAGCAGAACCAGTGCAAACTGTCATGCGTAAGTACGGTATGACGGAGCCCTACGAACGGCTCAAAGCTGCCACTCGAGGTGAACAGCTTAACGCTGAATCATTTAAATCAATCTTATCTGAATTGGACTTACCACAAGCTGCGTATGATGAGCTAGTTGATTTAACACCTGCCACATATATTGGGTGCGCTGACATGTTAGCAACCAAACCGTTAATAAAGTAAATGCAAACCCATATCATTACCGCGCCTTGGAACGAATACAAAAGCGCGCTGATGAAAATTCGAACAGAGGTATTTGTTGTAGAACAAGGGGTGCCGTCAGAACTAGAGCGCGATGTGCATGATGACTACAGCGAGCACTTTCTAGCGATAAATGAAATTGGCCAGCACCTAGGCTGCGCCCGACTGATGCAGTCAGGCCAAATTGGGCGTATGGCAGTAACTAAAGAACTACGTGGTTGTGGTGTTGGAGCAAATTTATTAGCAGCAGCGGTTGAAAGAGCAAAAGAGCTTAGGCTTTCAAGAGTTTTTCTCCACGCTCAAAGTTATACCGAAAATTTTTACCGAAAAGGCGGCTTCCTTCCCTTCGGCACACCATTCGAAGAGGCTGGCATTCCACACATTGCCATGGAAATGAAGCTTCCCCTAACGTTTCCTAAATCAGCCGCCGGCCTCGCTAAGCAAACAATTGTCCGCCAACAAAACTCTGAGGCGGCACATTCTTCAGTATCTTCGGCCACTCCACCGCCT
>JAADHW010000152.1 GCA_013151695.1 Gammaproteobacteria bacterium | reverse complement strand
TGTATGAAGAGAGTTCAGACAGCGTTAGGCACTGACAAACTTCCTATTAACATTCTTAGCATTGCCCCCTGGGTCTTGTGTGGGCAAGTCATTGATGAATACAGGGATGGCCGTGTTTTCTTCGGAGGCGATGCAGCCCATCTCAATATTCCAACAGGAGGGTTTGGGTTTAACACAGGTATGCAGGAGGTTCATAATCTAGCATGGAAATTGAGTTATGTATTGCGAGGGCGTGCACCAGATTCGTTGCTTGATTCTTACCATACCGAGCGACGTGAAATTGCTGTATTCAATGTTGAGACGAGTCGGGAAAATGCACTTAGGATTAGAGAAACAGGTGCCGCACTAGGTGCCGAAATTGAAGATGCTGATGAGATAGATGCTGATACGGAGAAAGGGCGAAGGCAGCGAAAGAAAAGAGCAGATGCCATTGTAGATCAAACGACTCACTTTATGTTTTTGGGTCAAGAAATCGGTTTTGGATATTGGGATTCTAATATAGTAACGTCAGATGACAGTTTACATTATGTTGAAGAGCATAATGTTGAGAATGCTATATATACTTATATCGCAAATGCTAAGCCAGGTGCGCGAGCGCCCCATTGTTGGGTGATGGACCGCAATGAAGTTAGGCTTTCGCTGCTGGATTTGTACGCAACCACAGGGTTTACACTACTAATTCATGGTGATGTAAGCGGTTGGAAAAACACGTTAGCTGATGTGCCTGAAAATATTCCGTTCAAGGTTTATACGATTGGTAACGAGAGTGCTAAACCAGACCTTGTTGATATCGATGGTGTTTGGAACAAGTTTTATGGCATCGAAACTGCCGGCGCGGTATTAGTTCGCCCCGACGGGCACGTTGCTTGGCGCGCGACAACAAATGCGGGCAATCATCGCGGCATTACCGTCGCTGCTGCCCTTAAGAAGAGTTTGAGTTCAGTTTAAACAAATACGTACCAGAGGATAACAGATGTCATCACCAACTAAATTAGCCCACGTCGCCATCAAAACTCCAAATATGAAAGAAGCCAAAGCGTGGTACTTGGCTGTCCTTGATGGCAGAGTCCAGTTTGAAAACGAGATGCTTTGTTTCCTATGTTACGATGATGAACATCACAGAGTTGTACTCGTAAACGATCCCGGGTTTGACAAGTCCGCAAATATGAGTGGCTTACATCATGTGTCGTTTACCTACGATAGTCTCGATGATCTATTCGACACTTTTGAAAAGCTCCAGAAACAAGACATTATTCCGTTTTGGACAATTAATCATGGCATCACAATGTCTATGTATTATTTAGATCCTATGGGTAATAGCATTGAATTGCAGATTGATATCATGGATTTGGAGGAAGCAAATGCATTTATGCAAGGTGAAGTATTTGCAAAAAATCCAATCGGGATTGATTTTGATGCGAATCAATTAAACGCCAAACGCAAAGCAGGCGTCGCTTATGAAGAACTAGTGCAGTATGGTTAGCACTAGACTGTGTAATTCAGCCATTCAAACCTAACTGTTTGTTATAGTCGATTTACACGTGCAGCTATTTTTCGCTTGCTAGTTTACGGGTTTGGGCGATGAAAGGCTCAGCATCAATTTCGACTCCAGAAACGTTTTTCTGATAGGCTGCCGTGGCAAAATATCCAAGGTATTCTTCTTCATTCTCAAAGTTTGGCGCCGACAACTCTACCATGTTGCCATCAGGGTCATGGTAGTAGAAGCTCGTGCTTGGGCCATGATCCCACGTATGACTTGGTAGGATTTTGTGTTTCAAAAGCAATTCGTAACGCCGGAAAAGTTCGTTTATTTCGCCGTGTTTAAACTGCATATGATGCAAACCAGGGTCGCTGCCTTGCATCATTTCCGTCCCATCTATTTCAAAGATGGCGAATATTTGTCCGTAGGGAAAAGTCCCGCGCATGCGAAAAAACGCAATGCTCTGAGCACCTGTCCATGCCGGTTCTAATTGTCTGCCTCGAACAAAAAAGGGTTCCAAACCAAGAACAGTCTGATACCACCGTTGTAAGGATGCAAAATTTTCAGTTTTCAAGACGATTTCTGAAAGTGCCAGCTGGGGCAACTCAAATATTGATTCGCAACTATCGATAGTCTGTTTCATATGTGTCCCTCTATGAGTTTTTTGTAAGAACAGGTTAGCTCAGCTGACCACGAACTGTATCAATGATCTGGGTGGCATCATCTGGCAAGGTGTTGCTACGCCAAGCGACATGGCCGTCCGGTCGAACCAGGACAAATCTCATTTCATAGAGATCACAAATTGCCGAGGCGTCAATATATTCAATGTCAAAAGGCACTCCCGCTTTCTCCAAGGCAGCACTAATCACATCAGCTTTGGCGTTGTTGTCACCCAAAATTAGCAACACAAAACCGCGGCCAAACAAATCTAAGGTTGAGTGGTTATCTGAAATCCATGCGTGAGGCGCTCTGCAACCTGGGCGCGCACTCTGAGTAACAACAACAGGATCATCTTTAGGTGCCGGGGTTCCGTCCCCAACAATAATGTTGGAGTTATTGTAGTAATAACCCATATGAATGCCGTCAGCATGCCATTCTCGCACCATTGTATTGAGCATTTTTGATCCCACTTTTTCACGTACGGCATCGCCCTCTGGTGTGTCATCTAAGATTTTAGGTTCGGTTACTGCATCAACCATTCTGGTGAGATTGCCAGCAGCTTCATTGACATTTTTTTCTGCAATGGGGCGACGTTCTACGTCATAACTCCGCAGCAGGTCATCGCCTCCCCAGCCCTTCAATATCGCATCTAACTTCCACGCAATATCAACGGCCTCTTGCATTCCCGTATTCATTCCGAAGGCACCCGTTGGAGACAATTCATGGGCGGCATCACCCACCAAAAATACCCTTTCAAAGCAGAATTGATCAGCAACAAGTTGACGCCTTGTCCAGGGCATAATGGAGGTCAATTCATAATCGAACTTTTTCCCCATTGCTCTTTCAATTAATTCTCGAAGTTTCTCTTCGGTATTATCATGAGAATCTTTATCACCAACATATTGGAATCGCCAATTACTTTCGCCATCGATTGCAACCATTGTTGCCCATACGCCATCAGCACCGGTAAACACGTACCGGTAAACTTCGCCCTTGTCATGTAATGAATTAAAATTGGGGCAATGGAACATGGCGTTGACACTATAGGTTAGTGTTTCATTGCCAATCATCTTCACCGGTAGTGAACGCCTTACTAAACTACTAGAACCGTCACAGCCGATTAGATACCGCGCCCGAATTTTCTCTTCTGTATTCGTTTCAAGGTTCTTAACATAGGCAGTTACACCCGCTTCATCTTGTTCAAATGATGTGAGTTGTAGCCGATACTTTATCTCTACATGAGGCATGGACTGAGCATGTTTTAGCAAGATGGGATCAAACATGTTTTGTGGACAACGCTCGCGTCGCTGCGGGCTATACGCAGGTGCTTGTGCTTGGGCACGATTAGGTCGCTTGTCTCGCGCAAGTTCATAACCTGTTACAGAGGTAACAAATATATTGTCTTGCCCATAATCTTGCGGGTAAGGACAATGCTTAACGGCATCACTCAAACCCCAACGACGGCAAAACTCCATAGTTCTGATAGACACCAAATCCATTCGTGGCTGAAGTATGCAACCATCAGACTGATCTATCGCAATGCATGTAACACCCCGCCAGCCCAAATCACCAGCAACCGCGAGCCCAACCGGTCCGGCACCAACAATTAGCACCGGCACGTCAAAGTCCACTAAAACGACTCCTCATCGGCAATCGTGTTAGACAAAGTTCCTAGGCCAGTAATTGATACCTCGATGTGATCGCCATTTTTCATCCAAACCTGAGGGTTCCTTTTGCTCCCGACACCACCCGGTGTGCCAGTTGCAATAATGTCACCGGGTGATAATTCCATAATATGTGAATAATACGAGAGCAAATCTGCGCCAGTAAAACAAAGTAGGTCAATACAAGAATCTTGCATGACGTTGCCATTTAGCCGGGTACTAATTCTCATCTCTGAAAGTGCAGGGGCAGTATTTAACGTTGTCATCCATGGACCAAGTGCGCTCGATTTGTAAAAATTTTTGCCTTGATCAACGCTACGTTTTTGGAAGTCGCGAATAGAGCCATCCATAAAAATGGTATACCCGGCTACATATTCTCGCCAGTTTTCTACCGGAATATTTCGACCGGTTTTGCCAACTACAAGAGCAAACTCCCCTTCGTAGTCAAGTTGGTGCGAGATTGTTGGACGCATTATCGCTTGTCCGTGACCAACGATTGCCTGACTGGTCTTATAAAATAATGTCGGAAATTCAGGCTTTTCACGACCTGTTTCCTCAATATGATCTAAGTAATTAATACCCGCGCACAAACAATTAACATTAGTAGGGATCAAGGGTAGGTAGTTGATGTCGTTTTCAGAGAAATCTGGTGTTGAGGCTTTGACGACCTCTTCTGCATGCGCCAAGCCATCTAACTGAAGCATTGTAAGCAGGTCGGGGTATTCAGGTAGTCGAGATGCCAGATCAATGATTCCTTCATCGGTTTTTGCACCATAGCTCGCCACACCTTCATGAACAAAACTCCCAATTTTCATACCTAATCTTTCCTTCTATTTGTGTTTAGAACACGGAAGAGTTGACCTTGCATATTTACTTGAACATTAGCCAATATAATTTATATAGTTGATATTCGCAACCAATGTGATCTAATGGTCTAGATAACTAACGAAGCGGTAAAGCGATATAGACTTCGCGAATTGATGGCACTTGTCGAGAACGTCAAACCTGAATCAGCGTCCGTTGGCTTGAACGATCTACATCAGTTCTTGTCAGTCTTGCAAAAGATCAGTGTTAAACAGAAATGGGCACTTTGTGCTTTTGGTTGGTTAGCGCCAGAAAGAACGTAAATTGCACCAACTTTTCAAGCGCATCCAGTAATCGTCTTGACAATAACTGAATTTATTTATGTATGACGCGCTAAAACAAGTATGGAAAGAACTCACAGGTCCTGATGCGGCCTTTGAAATAGAAGAAATAGAGGTGCGGGGCAATAGTATTAAAAGCTACCGCGCAGCGCCTCAGAGTTTGAGGGAAATCTGGTTATCTACACAAAAATTCGGTGAGCGCGACTATCTAGTTTACGGAAAAGAAAGATGGACCTACGCCCAAGCACATAAAGAAGCAGCTTCAATTGCTCACTGGCTAAAGCAGCAAAATATTTCTCATGGTGATCGGGTGGCAATAGCCATGAGAAATTATCCCGAATGGATGTTGTGCTATTGGGCATGTGTTTCACAGGGTATAACCGTGGTTGGCATAAACGCATGGTGGGTAGCCAAGGAGATTTCTTACGCACTTAAAGACTCCACTCCCAAGGTGCTCATTTGTGACTCTGAACGGCTCGCACGTTTCAACGGAATTTGGTCTGATTTTGACGATATTCAGGTTGTGGGTGTCAGGGTTGAAAGTCACCAGCCAAACGTGACGCCTTATTCCGAGTTGACTAAGTCTTTGCCGCAGATGCCAGTATGTGACATTAACCCAGATGACGATGCTTGTATTTTCTACACATCAGGCACTACTGGGCAACCCAAAGGCGCACAATTAACACACAGAGGTTGTGTCAATAATATTATGAATTTCGCTTTTTGGGGTCAAGCCTCTCAGCTAGCGATAGCCCGTATTAAAAACGATGCATCAAAAATGCGACAAGACGGGCCTATTGTGTCGAGCCTGGTCACCACGCCGCTGTTTCACGTCACTGCAAATAATTGCCAAGCGCATACTGTGACTGTCGCTGGCGGAAAGCTTGTTCTCATGTACAAATGGGACGCCGAAGATGCACTCAAGCTAATCCAACAAGAAAAGATCACTCGTTTAACCGGTGTGCCAGTGATGTCTCGGGAGTTGATCGGACATCCTGATTTTGATCAGTACGATACATCTTCACTCGTTGCCGTAGGCGGTGGCGGCGCGCAATTGCAGCCCGACCTTGTTAGAAAAATTGATAAGTTAATTGAATCAGCAAGCCCCCTTACAGGTTACGGAATGACAGAAGTTTGCGGTACCATCACCTCAATATCTGCTGATTTTTTCATCGACAAACCTGAAAGTTGCGGGCCAGCAATGCCAACATTTGAGATTAAGTGCGTCGATAAAAATGGTGAAACTGTTGCTGTGGGCGAGCCTGGTGAACTTTGGGTGAAAGGAGCGCCAGTTATAAAGGGATATTTAAATCAAGCAGACGCAACGGCAAAGACCATTACAAATGGTTGGTTGCATACGGGTGATGTTGCTGAAATCGATGCAGATGGTTTTATCTATCTTGTCGATCGAATAAAAGACATGGTGTTACGAGGTGGTGAGAACATTTATTGCGCCCACGTTGAGGCAGCAATATTTAGTATCGAAGGTATCGCTGAATGTGTCGTGTTTGGTGTCGAGGACCATCGCTTGGGGGAAGAGGTGGGTGCGGCTATTTTCATTGGCAAACGAACGTCGCTCACTGCTGATGCCATACGAGTGCAACTTTCCAATCTTATTCCAAAACACGAAATACCGAGTTATATCTGGCTACAAGAAAACCCTCTGCCGAGAAATGCTAGCGGGAAATTTGTGAAGCGTGAACTGAAACAATCACTAAAAATTGAGGACGCCCAGTAACATTGATACACACTTGTGCCAGTTAGGGGTAGGGAGGCAGTGGTGGCAGGTTACCGTGGCTAATGACATGCGCCTCATCTTGACTCAAACCGAGGACTCTCAACATTGATTCAATGGCATTATCGATAAAGGAATCAGGGTCCTCATTTTCAAATGCCATTACGATACTATTGACGTAACCACCAAAGCCATAGGTTGCGGCGACGCGTATATCCGCAACATTAAAGCGTCCAGCATCAAATCCCCGCATTAGGTCACGCCGACTAAATTCACCAAACACACTCTCCATCGTACTAACAGGCATACCAGAGTGCTGGAGAAACCATCTCCACAACTCGTCGCGAGCAAGTGTCCTTGCGATATAGCGCATGGATACTGATAAAATTTCCGCAGGATCGTCCATGCTTTTGGTCACAAGTTGGACGCTTTTGTCGAGCATCTCTGCTTTCAATTGAATGATTGGAATGAGTACTTCGTATTTTGATTTGAAATGTAAATAAAATGATCCTTGACCGACATCTGCTGCTTCAGTGATGTCTTTAATAGTGACAGAATCGATGGGGTTAGCGGTCATTAAGCGTTCGGCGGCTGCC
>JAADHW010000080.1 GCA_013151695.1 Gammaproteobacteria bacterium | reverse complement strand
AGCTTAAGTGTTCAATATTTGCCATCTTGGATCCTAGGGAGCTGCCGATTTCTAGACCCAAATTTTCTACAGGACAGCAGCCAATAGCGCTACTTTATCTGTTCGCTCCCAAGTAAATTCTTCTTCCGTACGACCAAAATGGCCGTAGGCAGCGGTTGCTTGAAAGATAGGTCTCTTCAGGTCTAGCATGTCGATTAAACCCTTCGGTCGCAAATCAAAATGTTCACGCACAAGTTGAACAATTTGCGCATCATCGATTTTACCGGTGCCAAAAGTATTGATACTGATGGAAGTTGGCTCTGCCACGCCGATGGCGTAGCTGATTTGAATCTCACAGCGCCTAGCTAGCCCGGCTGCAACTATATTTTTGGCGACATAGCGGCCTGCATAGGCTGCGGAACGGTCAACTTTGGATGGATCTTTGCCGGAGAAAGCGCCGCCGCCATGGCGCGCCATGCCGCCGTAGGTATCGACAATAATTTTTCGTCCGGTGAGACCGCAATCTCCGACCGGTCCGCCAATAATGAACTGGCCAGTTGGATTGATATAAATTTTTGTGTCGGCAGATACCCAGTTGTCGGGCAACACTGGCTTTATTACTTCTTCCATCACGGCTTCATGTAAGTCGTGCTGAGAAATGCTTGGATCGTGCTGTGTACTTAACACCACAGCATCGATACCGATGGGAGTGCCATCACTATCGTATTTAAACGTCAGCTGGCTTTTGGCATCAGGCCTGAGTTCGGGCACCGTACTACGCCGAACTTTCGCTTGTTGTTGAACTAAGCGGTGAGCATAGGTCAACGGGGCAGGCATCAATACATCGGTTTCATCGGTAGCGTAGCCAAACATCAAGCCCTGGTCACCTGCACCCTGCTCGCGACCAGTGCTTTCATCAACGCCCATCGCGATGTCAGCAGATTGCATACCCAAGGCATTAACCACTGTGCACGACTCAGGATCGAAGCCAACATCGGCGCTGTTATAGCCGATGTCAGCAACCACTTGGCGGACCAACTTGTCGACATCTACATCGGCGTTGGTACGAATCTCACCCGCAACAACCACTAATCCGGTCTTAATAAGGGACTCGCAAGCCACGCGTGATTCACTGTCCTGAGCCAACATGGCGTCCAATATGGCGTCAGAGATCTGATCGGCCACTTTGTCTGGATGACCTTCAGAGACAGATTCTGAGGTGAAAACGGAGTAGTCAGCCATGTATCTTAACTTCACTGTGAATCATTGAGGCACGCATTCTACGTTATTTAGAGGTAATTCCCATATGAGGAAATCGTAAGAAAGATTTGCAGCCTTGCACGCAAGTGAAGACAATAGCGCCGCTGCGACACTAGAGAATTCTATGTCTACAAGAATTGAACGAGCTAATGCCATTCGCGTGCTCTCTATGGATGCGGTGCAAGCTGCAAATAGTGGGCATCCAGGTGCACCCATGGGACTCGCCGATGTAGGCGAAGTACTGTGGCGAGATCTACTTAAGCACAATCCTAACGACCCGGCTTGGGTCGATCGTGATCGTTTTGTCTTATCCAACGGCCATGGGTCAATGCTGTTGTATAGCCTACTGCACCTTACAGGTTATGACGTGAGTCTCGACGACCTCAAAAATTTTCGACAACTACACGCCAAAACTGCTGGGCACCCTGAAGTGGGCGAATGTCCTGGTGTTGAAACAACCACTGGACCTTTAGGACAAGGCCTGGCAAATGCGGTGGGAATGGCGCTTGCAGAGCAAAAACTTGCCAAGCATTTCAATCGTCCTGAAGGCTGCATTGTGGATCATAGGACCTGGGTGGTGGTGGGTGACGGTTGTCTGATGGAAGGCATATCGCATGAGGCAGCATCGTTAGCGGGAACACTCGCTCTAGGTAAGCTTATTTGTATCTATGATGACAACGGCATATCCATCGACGGTGAGGTGGAAGCCTGGTTTAACGAGGATGTCGGTGCGCGTTTTGAAGCTTATGGCTGGCGGGTCATCAGAAACGTAGATGGACATGATGCGGATGAGGTTAACAAGGCACTAACGGCGGCAATGAAGTCTGATGGCAGACCAACTTTGGTTTGCTGTCGCACTACCATTGGCTTCGGGTCACCTAACAAGCAAGGTACCGCCGGCGTGCACGGCGCTGCCTTGGGGGCGGAGGAAGTTGCCCTCGTCCGTAAGACATTGAACTGGGGGGGTGATGAGGCTTTTGAGGTGCCCGAGCGCATTCGCCAAGACTGGGATATGCGAGCACGGGGCAATGTGCTGCAGGACAGTTGGCAACAGGTGTTCGATGATTACAAAGTTGCGCATGTAGATCTAGCCGCGGAGTTTCTGCGCCGTATGGCAGGGGAACTGACCCAAGACTGGGATAGGCAAATCACAGATTTGGCACGCAGCGAACAGGAAAACTTGAATTCACGGGCAACGCGGAAATCTTCACAGCAAGCCATTGGTGCAATTGCGACCGGGGTGCCAGAATTGTTTGGTGGTTCGGCGGACTTGACCGGTTCAAATAATACCGATTGGGACGGCATGACGGCAGATCAGTATATGAGTTACGGCGTGCGTGAGTTTGGCATGACGGCGATGAGCAATGGCATGTTATTGCATGGTGGTATGCGTCCATTTACGGGCACCTTCTTGGTATTTATGGAATACGCACGTAATGCGGTACGGTTGGCCGCGCTGATGAAGATACCAAACATTTTTGTTTATACCCACGATTCGGTAGCAGTGGGTGAAGATGGACCCACGCACCAACCCATCGAGCAGATCACCAATTTGCGCACCACCCCAAACCTAGCAACATGGCGCCCCTGCGATACCGTTGAGTCGGCGATCGCTTGGAAAAGTGCGTTGGCTTCGAAAGATCAGCCCAGTGCCTTGATATTCACCCGGCAAACCTGCCGCGCCCAACCGCGCAGTGCAGATGTGTTTGCTAACATTGAGCGCGGTGGGTACATTTTACGAGACACCGAGGCAGCCCCGGATGTCATTCTGATTGCCACAGGTTCAGAAGTAGAGGTTGCCATGGATGCGGCCATTGTCCTGGGCGAATCTGGCATCCACGCTCGGGTGATATCGATGCCGTGTACGCAACGGTTTGCTGATCAAGATGCACAATATAGAGAAACAGTGTTGCCCGCGTCTTGCCGGGCTCGCGTAGCCATCGAAGCTGCGCATCCAGATTATTGGTATCGTTTTGTTGGCTTGGACGGTGCTGTAGTGGGCATTGATCGTTATGGGTTATCAGCACCAGGAAATGAAGCGTTGTCAGAGTTAGGCATCACTGTAGACAATGTAGTTGCGACAGCGCAAAAAATCATAACAAACGCGAAATAGAACGCGGTCAATTTGGAGGAGTCCATCTGTGCAGTCGGCCAATGTACTCTCTATGCGAGAGGTTTCGCTCAACAATAAACGTGTGTTGATACGTGCCGATTTGAATGTGCCTATCAATCAGGGTGCAGTTACCAATGATGCGCGCATCCAGGCCAGCTTGGCGAGCCTCGAGTATGCACTGGAGCAAAATGCTGCCGTGGTAGTGATGTCGCACCTTGGCCGGCCGAGCGAAGGACAAATGGATGAACAATACACGCTTGCACCAGTTGCACAGCGGTTGAGCGAACTGTTACAGCAAAAAGTTCCTTTGATAAAAGAAATTGCCGATTGTGCGGAAGTTAGCCCGGGCTGCATCGCAATGTTGGAGAATGTTCGATATTTTAGAGGCGAGAAAGCCAACGAAGACACTCTAGCGCAAAAATTGGCGAGTCAATGTGATGTGTTTGTCATGGACGCCTTTGGTACGGCGCACCGTGCGCAGGCGTCCACACACGGAATCGCCAAGTTTGCGCCCATAGCTTGCGCGGGCTTGTTATTGCAAGCAGAACTCAGTGCGCTGGGTACCGCTTTGGCCAACCCTCAAAGTCCCATGGTGGCCATTGTTGGCGGATCCAAGGTATCCACAAAGTTAGAAGTACTAGATTCATTAGCTAATATTGCAGATCAGATCATCACAGGTGGTGGTATCGCCAACACTTTTATTGCAGCAGCAGGGTACCAGGTGGGCCAATCACTATATGAGAAAGACCTTCTCGATAGGGCGCGCGAGATAGCTGAAAAAATAGACATTCCTCTGCCCACGGACGTGATGGTGGGTAAGGTATTTGCTGCCAGTGAAACAGCAGTGGTTCGCGCCATCAGTGAAGTGGCCGAAGATGAAATGATACTCGATATCGGTCCGATCACCGCTCGGCAATGGGGTGATCAGTTGCAATCCGCCCGAACGATTCTGTGGAATGGTCCACTGGGTGTATTTGAGTTTGATCAGTTTGGTGAAGGCACTCGGGTCCTCGCCGAAGCAATCGCGATGAGCGATGCGTTTTCTATTGCAGGAGGGGGTGACACCTTGGCTGCTATCGATAAATATGCTGTTCGACAAGGAATTTCGTACATCTCAACCGGGGGTGGTGCCTTCCTAGAGTTTGTGGAGGGAAAGGTGCTTCCGGCGGTCGACATCCTGCCGGTCAACATCCTGTAAAAGGCCAAGAGCCAAAACCTCGATAAAACTTACAAAAACAGGTAGATCCTTGCATATACTCGATGCGGAACTGCGATTATTATTGTCGGTTAGTCCCACGTATTTAATCCACGAAATTAATCCACGAATTTAATCATAGACGGAGATTCTCATGGCCCTGATCAGTATGCGACAGCTGCTCGACCACGCTGCTGAAAATGACTACGGCGTACCAGCCTTCAACGTAAATAACCTAGAGCAAATGCGCGCCATAATGGAAGGCGCAGCGCAGACCAACAGCCCAGTTATTGTTCAAGCGTCGGCTGGCGCGCGAAAATATGCCGGCGCGAATTTTCTACGACACCTTATATTGGCGGCTGTTGAAGAATTTCCACAGATTCCGGTTGTCATGCATCAAGATCACGGTGCCTCGCCTGCCGCTTGCCAACGCTCCATCCAGTTAGGTTTCAGCTCGGTAATGATGGATGGTTCACTGCTTGAAGATCAAAAAACACCTGCAGAATATGATTATAATCTCGAGGTTACTAAACAAACTGTTGCCATGGCGCACGCTTGTGGTGTCTCTGTGGAAGGCGAATTGGGCTGTCTTGGCTCCCTGGAAACCGGTGAAGCAGGAGAAGAAGACGGTGTGGGTGCCGTAGGCAAGCTGTCTATGGAACAACTTTTAACCGACCCGGAGCAGGCCGCAGATTTTGTTAAGCAGACCGGCGTAGATGCTTTAGCGATTGCTATCGGCACCTCGCATGGTGCTTATAAATTTAGTCGCCCACCTACAGGTGACGTGCTGGCCATTGATCGCATTAAAGAAATCAACGCACGTATTCCCAATACTCATTTGGTCATGCATGGCAGCTCGTCTGTGCCACAGGACTTATTGGCCATCATCAATAAATTTGGCGGAGAAATCCCGGAAACCTATGGCGTGCCGTTGGCTGAAATTCAACAAGGCATCAAACATGGGGTGCGCAAGGTGAACATTGATACAGATTTACGTTTAGCATCTACTGCGGCCATTCGACAATTCCTAGCGGAACATCCCGCTGAATTTGACCCACGTAAGTATCTGCAAGCCTCGTTAGACGCAATGAAAAAAGTAGTAGTCGAACGTTATGAGGCATTTGGTACCTCGGGGCACGCCGATAAAATTAAGGTCGATTCGTTGGAACACATGTTTACGCGTTATGCCAGTGGCCAGCTAAGCTCGGTTGTCCACTAACACCCAGGTGGAAGCTGCTGTGGTTCGAGGCCAAAGTGCCTTTGACGCTGCGCAGCTACAACGTGAACTACAACGCAGTGATTGGCGTGAGGCTAATTGTTGTGAGAGCGCCAATAATCCACCCTCCTACGCTGCTTATCGAGAGTTCTACCAACTGAACTTCGGTCATGCCGAGGATCATCAGATGCATGTGCTGGAGGTGGATGGTGAGAGAATAGTTGTTCAGTACTATCTCCCTACCCAACCTCATAGTTACGCACTGATCTGCCATGGCTACTACGATCATGTTGGATTGTATAGACATATCATCAACTACCTCCTTAGCCGCAATATAGGCGTTATAGCTTTTGATCAGATAGGGCACGGTCTTTCTTCGGGTGAGCGAGGCGTGATTAATAGCTTTGATCAATATGTAGATGCTGCGCGCGCAGTGTTGCGACACGCCCGCCATGAACTGAATATTGTGGACGATGTGAATGTGCATGCCGTCGGCCAGAGTATGGGCGGATCAATCATCATGGAATGGGCGCATCAATATCCACAGGACCTCACGGGAAACATTGTACTCTTTGCGCCCTTGGTGCGACCTTACGGATGGTGGCTAAGTCGCTGGTTGTTTGCTATTGCAAAGTTAGTGGTGTCAGATCGGCCGCGTACGATTATGCGAAACGCAGACAATGAAGAATTTATGTCGCTGCAATACAAAGACACATTGCAAGCTCAAGTGTTACCGGTGGCTTGGGTGCAAGCCATGGTCGAGTGGTTCGCTCGATTTGAGAAATACCCGCCACAGAGCACCCTAGTGCCGAAGATTATTCAAGGCTACGCCGATCGCACAGTAGGGTGGCGTCATAATATAGCCGTACTAAAGAAGCGCTATCCGCACAGTGAATGGTGCATCATTCCCGCGGCTTCACATCACCTTGCCAATGAAAGTGATGTCATTCGGGCTGAAATTTGGCAGTGGTTAGACCATGCTTGTGATTGGTCGCAATAAGCTTCCGGCTAGATTTAACTATGCTGCTTACCACCTAAGGTCCCAACATGCTTGATCAAGTGCTTCCCGCCAAACAGGTTAAAACCGACACGGACTCTCTGCAACACTGGGGTAAGGACTGGACCAATGGCTTTGAAATTGCCCCTAGCGCGGTGGTGTTTCCCAACGATAATCGCCAAGTGGTGGAACTGGTTAGATATGCGATCGCCAACCAGGTGGCACTGGTGCCTTCAGGAGGAAGAACCGGTTTGTCCGGTGGTGCCGTGGCAAGTCATGGCGAGATAGTTGTTTCTTTTGATCGCATGAACCAAATTTTAGATTTTAATTCCCGTGATCGCATTGTCACCTGCCAAGCTGGGGTGGTTACCCAAACATTGCAGGAGTTTGCCCAAGCACAAGGGTTGTTCTACCCGGTAGATTTTGCCTCATCTGGCTCAAGCCAGATAGGCGGCAACGTGGCAACGAATGCTGGCGGTATCAAGGTCATACGTTACGGCCTGACGCGAGATTGGGTTGCTGGGTTGCGTGCCGTCACGGGTACTGGCGCGCTCCTCAACTGTAATGCTGGGCTGGTTAAAAATGCCACAGGATATGACTTTCGGCATTTGTTGATTGGATCTGAAGGCACATTAGCTTTCATCTGTGAAGCAGATATGCGCCTTGCAGCCCAGCCTCAAGCTCAAATGGTCATGCTGTTAGGGGTACCAAAAGTGGGTGATCTTTTACGCGTGCTAGCCAACTTTAGTGAGCAGCTTACGCTGTCTGCCTTCGAGTTCTTTTCCGACTTGGCCTTAAATAAGGTACGAGCGCACCGACAGTTACCGGCACCCTTGTCTGCGCCGGTAGAGTATTATGCGCTTATTGAATTTGATGAATTGTTGCTCGAACAAGCGAGTCGAGCGTTTGAGTATTGTATGCAGCGTAGCTGGGTGGTGGACGGTGTAGTGAGCCAGTCTCAAGCCCAAGCGCAAGCGCTGTGGCAACTTCGGGAAGGTATCTCTGAAAGTTTGGCACCGTTCACACCTTACAAAAATGACTTATCGGTGTGCATTGCCCAAGTTCCCGGTTTTCTAGAAGAGGTTGATCATTTTGTTTCGACAAATTACCCAGACTTCGAGGTGTGTTGGTACGGTCACATTGGAGATGGCAACCTGCATCTCAATATTCTAAAGCCCGCAGAGCTAACTGTAGATGAGTTCATGCAGATGGGCCATGCGATGAGCCCGCGCATATTCGAATTAGTGCGCGCGCGTAATGGCTCGATCTCTGCTGAGCATGGAGTTGGATTGTTAAAGAAGGATTTTCTGAATTTTAGTCGCAGCGATGAAGAAATAGATTTGATGAGAGGTGTTAAGCAACTGTTTGATCCTCACCAAATTCTTAACCCAGGCAAACTGCTGGATTAGAAAACTTGTAGAACAATTTTAGAGTGTGCGCACCCCTTCATCAGTAGCAATCAGTACAGTGTCTGCACAGCGTGCAGCAAACAAGCCGTTACAAACAACCCCGGCGAGTTGATTTATATTGAGTTCGGTAGTTTTGGCATCGTCTATCATGAATTCAAAAACATCAAGTATCCAGTTGCCGTTGTCTGTAACCGTACCTTGTCGCCATATGGGTTGCCCACCTAAGCCAACGATACCTCGCGCCACCAAACTGCGCGCCATGGGAATGACTTCCACCGGCAATGGGAATTTTCCTAGGGTATCTACCAGCTTGGTTTCATCTACAATGCAGATAAACTCATGCGCCGCAGCGGCAACAATTTTTTCGCGGGTAAGTGCTGCGCCGGCACCTTTGATGAGCTCACGAGCTTGGTTGACCTCGTCAGCACCATCGACATAAACGTCCACTTGAGGCGCAGTGTTTAAATCGATGACCTGAATGCCATGATCCGCCAGACGTTTGGCTGAGGCTTGACTAGATGACACGGCAGCGTCGAACATATGACGAATGCCGGCTAGCTCGTCGATGAAAAAATTGGTCGTTGAACCAGTGCCTACGCCGACGATACTTTTGGTGGTGAGTTTCGGCATGATGAGTTGCAACGCATGTTTTGCAACCTGTTGCTTGAGAGTGTCCTGATGGCTGATAGAAGGCCTCGGATTTTGCATAAACGGAGAAGATGGTGCCCATGCTGGAAAGCTATGTAAAGAAAATTCTAAGTTCTAGGGTTTATGATTTAGCCCAAGAGACACCGCTTGCCCGTGCCCCGCAATTATCTAAAAGGCTGGGCGCAGAAATTTTCCTAAAGCGGGAAGATCTTCAACCGGTTTTCAGCTTTAAGCTGCGTGGTTCATATAACAAGATTGCGCAACTTTCCGAGCAAGACAAAGCCAGCGGTGTGATCGCTGCGTCAGCGGGAAATCATGCCCAAGGCGTGGCTATGGCCGCTTCGCACTTGGGTATTAAGGCTACCATCGTGATGGGCAAAAATACGCCCAGCATAAAGGTTGATGCGGTTCGAGCCTTGGGGGCAAAAGTTGTACTGCATGGCGATAACTATGACGAGGCTGCGGCCCACGCCCGATTGTTAGAACAAGATCAGAAGCTTATATATATTCATCCTTATGACGATGTTGATGTGATTGCTGGTCAGGGAACGGTGGGTATGGAAATAGTGAACCAGCACCCCGGCCAACCAGATGCGATATTTGTGCCGGTAGGTGGCGGCGGTTTAATCGCGGGCATTGCTGCCTATGTGAAATATTTGTATCCCCAGACCTTGGTTATTGGGGTTGAACCTCAAGGCTCCCATTGTCTATCAGTGGCGATGGAAAAAGGCCGGCGAGTGAAACTACCCGCCGAAGAATTAGATCTATTTGCCGACGGAGTATCGGTGGCCCAGATCGGCGCGGAACCCTTCAAGGTTGCCAAGCATTGTGTGGATGAAGTGATTGTTGTGAGCGTTGATGAGATCTGCGCCGCGATCAAAGATGTCTTTGAAGAAACTAGGGTGATCGCGGAACCGGCGGGCGCATTAGCGGTGGCTGGGATGAAGAAGTATTTCCAGAAAACCCGTGCGCGGCCCAAGTCAGCGGTTGCGATTGTCAGTGGTGCGAATGTCAATTTTGATCGTTTACGCCATATCTCAGAGCGAGCAGAACTCGGTGAACAACGAGAAGCGATTCTGGCGGTGACCATTGACGAACACCAGGGCAGCTTCCTGCGCTTTTGTAAATCCTTGGGTAAACGTTCCATTACAGAATTTAACTACCGTTATGCCCCAGGCCAAGATGCGAATATCTATGTTGGTTTGCAAGTGACTTCTCCGCAGGATAAAGCCAGCGTGTTGGTCGAGCTAAAGCGCCAAAAAGGTTATGCGGTTATCGATATGACCGATAACGAGGCAGCGAAGTTACATGTACGGCATATGGTAGGTGGTCGGGCTTCTGCGCATATGAAAGAGTTGTTATTTCGTTTTGAATTTCCTGAACGGCCAGGTGCCTTGGTAGGTTTTTTGACTGGGCTAGGGTCACAATGGAACATCACGCTGTTTCACTATCGCAACCATGGCTCAGCTTTTGGGCGTGTGCTAGTTGGCTTTGAAGCGGGGCCCAAAGACCGAGTGCGGCTCGCTTCTTATCTGCAGCGCATTGGATATCGATTTTGGGAAGAAACCGAAAACCCAGCTTACCGGTTGTTCTTGAGCTAGGCCTATGGAGCAAGCATGCTTCGGTTAATCATCAAATTCTTCTTCCCAATAGCGTATATACTCTTCTTCAAAGACGAGCTTGGTGCGGTCTTTAATGTGGTCGATGTACAGCTTTCCGTCTAAGTGGTCGAACTCGTGTTGGAAGACTGTTGCCCAAAAGCCTTGTAGTTCTAGCGCCGCACTTTGATTTTCAACCGTCGTGTAGTCAACCCGGATGTGTTGCGGGCGTTCCACATATCCGCGCAGACCAGGTACGGACAAACATCCTTCCCAAAACCCAGCTGAGTTTTGGCTTAGAACTTCGATGTGGGGGTTAATGAAAGTGGTCAGCGGCAACGGCTCAATGTCTCCGTAGCGACTGGGGCCACCGGGAATTTCGATGATGGCTAAGCGAAGCGGCTCGTCAATTTGGGGTGCTGCTAAGCCAATGCCGCCATAGTCGTGCAAAGTGTCGATCATGTCATCGATCAAACGGTTCAACTCATCGCTACCGATACTGGTTGAAGAAACTTCTTCTGCAACGTGGCGAAGGTTTGGATGTCCCATGCGAATGATCTTTCGAACAGCCATTAATTGAACTCCATAAATGCATTTTCTGTGACCACAGCATCCAGGCGCACATCCCAGGATTGCTCGGTTAGTATAGGGTGTTGCTGACAAGCAAAGCCGACCCCAACTAAGTAGGGTCGCTTGGCGAGGGTACTGAGAAAACGGTCGTAGTAACCACCTCCCCTGCCAAGCCGGTTGCCCGTGGCATCAAAGCTCACGAGGGGAACTAACATAACGGAAATCTCTTGGCTGGAGATCAGTTGGGCTGTTGAGCCCGGCTCTGAGATGCCAAATTGATTTCTCTCTAAGGTGTCAGTGGAATCAAATCGATAAAATCGCATGGTTTTGTTGGGCTCCATACGGGGTAAGGTGACGGTGACCTGGGTTTGACCCATTATCCACTCGGCCAGATCTACCTCGCCGTCTGTGGCCCAATAAGCCGCGATACAGGTAGCGGTTTTAATGCGAAGATGTTGATTCAGTTGGTGTGCAATATTCTTTTGTGCAGGTAACCTTTTGTTCACAGATAAGTTGCTGCGTTGTGCTCGATACAGGGTGCGAAGTTCTAGTCTACTGGCAGGCATGGATAGTGTAGCTCCCGGAAATGCCGCTGATGGTTTGCCCTGAACCGTTATGGTTCAAGGCGGAGGCTAGTGCAACATCTAAGGCGACCCATGAAGTTGGGTATGCACACTGATGCTGACGCCAAGTCTCCTAAGTTATCTCTAACGGCTCAAGGACGCGACCAACTGGCAAACACCCCAGGAGTAGTTAAAGTATAACGCGAAATTCGCTGTGTCAAAGTCTTGTTTTTCGATAAAGCTTGGGAGTGAGATGTGGGTAACGATTTGCAGGTTTTGTACTTTACATGCCTAGCATGTGCAGACTAGAGGTTGAGTTGCTTGTGTTGAGCAAGTGCGTTGCCAACCCGTTCGTTGAGCTGGTTGATACGTGACTCTACTGCATCTTGATTGGTATTCACTGTTGTTTGGCCAAGTAGGTAATCGTTGGTGATATTCAATGCAGCCATGACGGCTATGCGATCAAGCCCTACCACTTTACCTGAGGCGCGAATGTCTGCCATGTTTTCATCGAGGTAACGTGCCGCGCTGGTCAGAGCGTCTACTTCTTCTGGCGGGCAGCTCACTTGGTAGTCTTTTTCCAGTATCGTCACTGTCACCGTATTCAACGCATTGCTCATAGTCTCAGTCTTTCTCCAGTGCTTTGAGTCGGCTAATCATGGA
>JAADHW010000082.1 GCA_013151695.1 Gammaproteobacteria bacterium | reverse complement strand
TGCCGGGTTCCTCGTAGAGATAGACGATCATTGGCGGCCTCGATTCTAAGGTACGGCCAACATCGACCTATTCAAGATTTTGTTTTGACGGTGGTTAGGACCGAGTTCGACTTGCCTTTCTTCACCAGCGACCAGCCATTTTTCTCATAAAGCAATGGTATGTCCGTGTTGACAAATAGACGGTTCAAATCGTGTTCAGCCCACGCACGTTCTGTTGCTGCTTGAATGAGTTTTGATGCTACACCTCGGCCTCTCTGTGGGGGCGAAACCATGATTGCGTTGATCCATACCGCCATGTGAGAGCCATTCGGTTCTGGTGCCAAGGTGAACGCAAGCCCGCCTGCTAGGCCACCATTTTCGTCAACTGCAACTAGCGGTTGTGGAAACAAATCTCCGAACATTGGATCGATTTCTCCCCATTCCTGTTGAAACCAACTCTGCAACTGGTTGTTAAGATGAGGTGTTTGTTGCAAGTTTAGAATGCGCAACATGGGACCGCTGGTGAGCTAAGCTTGACCCGAACTGAATTTCGGCTTGGGGCTTTGAACGGAATAAGTCATAGATTCCATCGAGTATGTTTGGGTCGATGATTAGGAGTGCCGAATTGGGCCTCGCCACTGACGAAGAACTCCTCATCGTCTTTGCCGGGTAATGTGTGGATTGCATACTGTCTGCGGTTCTCCAGATCTTTTATTTTTGGCGATGAATCCATAATAAATGCAACTAATCTATCTTCAATGATGCGTGGAACAAAGGGATGTATTCGAGGCCTTCCGCTCGCTGCAACGGTCGCGATAAACGCAACTTCGTTATGCGCCCATAGACGAATTCCCGCATCAGCGATTTGGGGCGCAGCATGTGTGAATTCTTTCCAACCTATCATTAAGAATCCTCCAGAAACGAACTCTAACCCACTATTAATGTGTTGTCGGCCATTTGGTGGCGAGTTCTGCCCAACAGAACAAGCCGTTGCGGTACCCTTTGACGATGCAGCGTAGCGCTTAGCACTGCAGAGGTAGGACACTTATGTGTCGAATAACATTGCTTGAGTGGCGTCAGCGCTCGAACAGATATGTCATGAACATGGTTGGTCCAACTAAAGAAGCTGATAACACAAACAAGCTCTATAATCTGCTCGGAGTTGTAGTGTGCTTTTAGTTAAGCCATAGATTCATCCGTGACGTTTGCGAAATGCACCCAATTACTTTACGTAGTAAATATTACCTTGTAAAGTCAAGAACCTAACTTAACTAGGAAGGAATGATAGTGGGTAATTTAGAAAAGTTTGAAGCCTACTCGGAAGCCTTTGAAGTGGCTTACGAATCCGGTGAGTGGAGCCCAGTGGAACTTTTTTTTAATGACGATGCGGTTTACGAAATTGTCGCGAATGTACCGATGGGCGCAAAGTTTGTGGGCCGTGATGCCATTATGGCGGAGTTTGTACGTGTGCTTGATGAATTCGACTATCGATTTGATACTCGCTCGCCAGTCATCGTTGACCCGACCAAAGAAGTTGGCGATGCGGTAACCAACACCTTTATACTCACCTATACCTGCGAAGGATTGCCTGATCTGGTAATGCACGGTAGCGAAACTGCCGTGTACAAAAACGGTAAGATCAGTCGGCTGGAAAATTCGTTTACCCCAGATACCGCAGCAAATATGTTCCAGTGGATGGGGCGGAATCTTTCCAAACTACCACGCCCAAGATCACAGCAAAATCGTGCCGACGAAGGTCCGACATTGGTACTAGACGAAGCAGAGTCTGAATCCTATTGGATGCCAAAGTCATCTGAGGGATACGCCACCATTCTACTGTGTGCTGAAAGCTCTGCCTGTAATGCCTATTCTGTTGGTACGCATGTTGTGCCTGTTGGTGGTGGTTTGCCGCAACGCTGCTTCGCCCGAGGTGATTTTGTTGTTTATGTTGATGAAGGTCAGGCGACGATAACACTAGATGGTACAGCGGAAGCGGTGACCAAGGGTGATACCCTGGTTGCCGCAAGACAGGTGACACACAGTATCTCTAACACAGGAAACGAAGAACTTCGCTTATTGTGGTTTTGCATTCCCGGAGGTTATGAAAAACTACTCAGGAAATTCGGTAAAAAGAAAACCGGAGAACAGCGGCCAACCTTCGATGCTAAACCAGGCTTCGACACAACTTTGGACTACTACCAAGGTGTTAAAGAAATTGGTTCTCTTGTACCCACCAAGGGCCAATCTTTGGTAATTCGCGAAGCGGATCGAAAGTCATTTTGGCAAAGCTTGCCGGCGCACGGTTACGCGGACATGATTATATCGCCGCATAATTTTACGTCTAACTCGTTTGCGATAGGTGCCCAGAAGTTATTGCCGGGGGCGGCCATACCGCCACACGCCCACACTCGAAATGAAGAATTGTTATTTGTAACCCAAGGCAGCGGTTACGCCATCACCGAAACCGAAAAGATACCCCTTAAACGAGGCCAAGCGTTATTTGTAGGGCGTTACGCCAAACATGGCTTTCTTGCAGATGCCGACAATTCGCTTGAAGTTGTGTGGATATTCTCCCCACCGGAATTAGAAACTGTGCTGGCTGGCATGGGTAGGCCGCGTATACCCGGGGAAGACGCGCCAGAGCCCTTTATTCCGCCGGCCAATATTATGAAGATTCTAGACCATGGTGGATTCGCCAGCATGTAGCAAAAACTCATGGCCTTCATAAATCAACAAGGGAAAATACTAAAATGGCAGAATCACTCAACGCCGAAGGTGCACCAAAGCCCGGAGCCGCTTATGCCAATGCGGCTTGGGAAAGACCAGGTGGGCGACTATTGTTTATTGCTGGTCAAGTTGGCATCACTGCTGACTACAAACCTGTGGGTAATGGCGGGATCGAAGAACAAGCAAAACAAACCTTCCGAAATATTGAAATCATCGTCAAAGACGCGGGCGGTTCGATGGAGGATATTGTTTCGTTAACAATCTTTGTCACGGATATTGCTCATGCTGAAGAGGTTAACAAGGTGCGCAAAGAATTCTTCGATTCTGGCTCTGGCTACCCAACCAGTACGTTGGTTCAAGTAACAGCCTTCATGCACCCCTCTTTGCTGGTAGAAGTTAATGCGGTGGCTTCAATTGCCACGTAAATTATAAGCTTGTTTTTGCAAGGAGCATAAAGTGGTGGCGGTTGGCATAGAGAAAGTCCGGGAGATACTGGCGGCAAGACCTGACCGGCACAACACTTCGCTTGCAGACCGACGTGCTGCCATGGACGCGATGGGTGGTCGTGGTAAATTACCACCTAGCGTGGATCTTAAGGCGATGGAGCTGAACGGCATCGGGTGCGAATGCGTTGCTACCAAGGGAGTCATCCAAGCAAACTCTATTCTTTATGTACACGGTGGCGCTTACGTAGCAGGTTCGCCACGCTCACACCGCGGCCTTGGCATCGTTTTGTCTCAGGAAGTGGGGGCCAAAGTATATATGCTGGACTACGGCTTAGCGCCGGAGAATCCGTTTCCGGCTGCAGTGCAAAATGTGGTATCAGCCTACCGTGAAATGCGACAACGCCCAGATGAATTTGGCGCCATTGCACTAGTGGGTGATTCCGCCGGTGGCGGTGCGCTTATCTCTGCGCTGACGGTGCTTAGGGATGCAGGCGATCCACTGCCAAGCGCGGTTGCGTGCATCAGCCCATGGCTGGATCTATCCTGTAGTTTCGACAGTTATACTCGGCTAGCTGATACCGACCCCTTCCTCTCAAAATCTGGGTTGTTGCAAGATGCGAGTCTTTATCTGGCCGGAGTAGATCCCAAGGATCCGCTGGCCTCTCCTGTTTATGCGGATCTGGCAGGCCTACCGCCAATGTTGATTCAAGTAGGCAGTGAAGAAGTTCTTATTGATGAAATCAATACATTTGTCGAAGCAGGGAAATTAGCGGGTTGCGACATCACCCTACAGATATGGCCCGACATGATTCATGTTTTTCACGCATTTCGCGCTTTGTTACCCGACGCCGTGGCAGCCACCAGCCAACTGGCAGAATACATTAGCAGTAAACTCGAATGAGAATTTTCTTCAAGCAGCATGCTTAACATGCGAACATGTGGTTTTTAGCTCATATTTATGCCTAGGCTCGAACTAACAGAAGCAGAACTGAACCAAGGACGACAACAGATCTTGGATGCTGCGATGAAATTATTTTCAGAGCAGGGTTACAAGGGGGTCACCGCTCGATCGATTGCAAAAGTCCTTGGTTGGAGTTCAATGAAGGCCTATCGATATTATGAAAACAAGCTGGCGATTTTTGTCGCGGTCAGAGAGGTTGCTTTCTTCGACTTAACAACCGCCATGAAAGAATCTGCTGATGTTGTTAGTCACCCGCTAGACAAAATTTACGCATCAGGCTATGCCTACATAAAATTTGCGCTTGATAATCTGCATGAATACAACCTCTGCTTTGAAGTTGATCAGGGTGAAATGGCGGAGTATCAGTTAATGAGTGATGTTGCGATGAGCCCCTGGGATCTAGCGCTAAAAAACTTTCAGGAAGCCAAGCAGGCCGGCTACATGGCTGGCGATATGGTGTTAGCAACTCATCTTACATGGATTGGCCTACATGGACTGGCCACGCTCAAACTCGCCGAAAGGTTAAATTTTGATAGGTCGATTGATGCTCTTGTCGACCCTGTCATCGACATTGTGTTGGCAAGATTCAGCACAGGTAAAGACAAGATACCAAGCCGCACAAAACGGCGGTCATTTAAGAAGTTTGGCTAGACGCGTAATCCACCAGCACCGCCTTAACAAATAGCAGCGACACTTCAACCAACCTGTTTGTTGGAAGCCTACAGGGCTGGCCGCTTAACATTGTTTACTATACTATGTAAAATATATAAAAATGATCCCGGGAGCTTCCCATTGAATATACCTAACGATCAACCCCCGCTGCATGTCGTATTTGGCGCTACTGGGAGCATTGGCGCAGAAATTGTAAAGCAGCTATCGGCAAATAGTGAGCCGGTACGGGCTGTTGTTCGAACAGTGCCAGAAATCCCCGAGCAAGCAGAATATGTAGAGCTTAACGCTACGCAGCAAACGGCAACCGTCGAAGCCTGTCAAGGCGCGTCCTACATTTACCATTGCATCAGCGTCCCTTATCATCAATGGTCTACAGTAATGCCCTCTGTCACTAAAAACGTTCTTGAGGGTGCAATACAAGCTCAAGCCAAATTGGTTTTTATCGGCAACGTTTACGGCTACGGGAATTTTCAAGATCATCCGGCTACCGAATCACATCCGTTGGCTGCTACCACAAACAAAGGTACGCTTCGCAATAACTTAGAATCTATGTTGTGGGAGGCGCATGGCGCGAAGCAAGTTGAAGTTGTTATTCCGCGCTTTCCTGACTTTTATGGCCCAGGAGTTGTTAATGGGCTAATGAAACCTATATTCACCGGGGCAATATCCGGCAAGAAATCAATGTGGCCTGCCGCGCTGAATGTTGATCACGATCTGGTTTTTATTGAAGATGCGGCTCGTGCCTGTATAGAACTTGCCACTTGTAACGACTCTTATGGCGAGTCCTGGCACGTTCCTGGTGCCGGCCCTTTAACCGGCCAAAAATTTATCGAGATGGCCTACCGCGCTGCTGGCTCTAAACCCGCCATGGGCACACTACAAAAGTGGATGTTATCCATGGCTGGTTTATTCAACGCAGATGCTAAGGAAATGATTGAACTATTGTATGAATTTTCTGAGCCGCTAACCCTAAACGGAGGCAAGTTTACAACCCAATTCCCCAATTTTAAGTTCACAACACACGAGCACGCCGTCGATCAGACCGTGCAATGGTACAAAAGTCAGTCGAATCACAACGCGCAATGAACAAAACAATCTCAATCACCAGCAGGTCAATACGCGATCCGATCTTTTCACAACCACAACTAACTCGCCACAATACCGATCCCGAACAAGGTCAACAACGCTAACAAACCCAGCCCAAAAACCACGCTGCGCATAGTTTGGAAGTTGAGGTAATAAAAAACTGTGTGCAACGCCCGCAAGCCAACATAACTCCATATTGTCAACGCCGTCCATAACGGATCACCGCCGGTTAAGATCGCGAACAAAGCCAACAATATAAAGGCACCGATGCTTTCGGTGGTGTTTGCATGTGCACGATGGCTGCGAAAAAGAAAGTCGGAGTGACCACCAGTTACTGCACTCCCCGGTGTATGTTTTGCTCTCAAGCCGGCAACATCGGCTATGAGAAGCTGCACAAGATACAGAATTCCAAAAACGCCAAGCCCGAACATACTACCCGAATAACTCGCCATCAAGTCCACCGTTTGCTCCTACGAAGCTGTTGTGTTGTTTTCACATGTTACCTGATCGCGGTTTTGGTGTAAGTTGCCAAATTGATGTAGATTCTGAGTCAGCGAACAAACGGTAACCCACAAGGAAGATATTGTGCCTGAACTTGAAACCCTAGATGCACTAAATAGCACCGATAGAATCATTGCAGCGTTTGAGCGCGACGGCGCATGCATTGTTGCTAATGCGATGCCGGAAGAACTGCGCACAATGGTCAGCGATGAGCTAGCACCTTTTATTGAAGATACAGCCTTTGGCCGAGACGAGTTCACCGGCAAGAAAACCCAACGCACTGGCGCCCTGGTGGCCCGCTGCCCATCCTGCCGTGAGGTGGTAACCAATGCCGAGGTGATGGACCTTGCGAAGGAATTTTTGTCGCCGTTTTCAAAAAAATTGCTGCTGAACACCACTCAGGCAATCAATATATCTCCTGGCGAAGGGGCACAAGACTTACACCGGGACCGCTTTGCCTGGGGCACCAATTTGCCAAAGGAAATTGAAACTCAACTCAGCACCATTTGGGCGCTGACAGAGTTCAGCGAAGCAAATGGTGCAACCCGGATTGTACCGGGCAGTCACCGTTGGGATTGGCAGCGCCAGGCACAGCCAGAAGAAATATGTCAGGCGGTTATGGAGCCGGGTTCGGTACTTCTATTCACTGGCTCGGTCATTCATTCTGGTGGCCGCAACAAATCGACACAGCAACGCATCGGCTTAAACATTACCTACTGTCTGGGTTGGCTGAGGCAGGAAGAAAATCAATATCTATCCTGCCCACCAGAGGTGGCTAAAGACTTAAGTCCTGAACTACAGGACCTGCTTGGCTACACCCAAGGCGACTATGCGCTGGGTTACTATTCAGCACCTACACCATCCACGCCAGGTACCTCCGGCATATTACCGCCGGAAAACGCGGTTGGTCAGAAAGTTCGGAAGAAAGAT
>JAADHW010000143.1 GCA_013151695.1 Gammaproteobacteria bacterium | reverse complement strand
GCATGCGGTTTCCATTGCAGTCAAGATTTGATTCGTTAGTGTTCCGCCACCCGTTGCATCAAATGCAATTGTGGCCCCTGTTGCTGTCAGCGCAGACACTAGATCACTCATAAATGAGGCATCACTGGAATTACAAACATATTTTGCGCCAAGGTTTTTTAGAAGCTTTACTTGCTCTTTTTTCCTAACTATATTCACCAGAGAGACATCGTCAGCGTTACATATTCTTACTAACATTTGACCAAGATTTGATGCGGCAGCGGTATGAACCAAGGCCGTGTGATTTTCCATTCTCATGGTTTCAACCATGCCCAGAGATGTCATCGGATTAACAAAGCTACTCGCAGCTTTTATGGCAGTAACGCCTTCATTCAGCACGAGACATGCTGAAGCTTTGGCACATCGGTACTGGGAATACAGGCCACCGCCAGAAATGCATACCACCTTACCTAACAGAGCTTTCGCTTCTAAGCCAGCGGCAACAACGGTACCAGCACCTTCAATTCCAACGGGCATTGCAACATCATGTCTTGCGGCCAAAGACTGCAATTTGTCTTCAGGGATATCCATAGATACGCGCGGATTATTGCTCTCGCCTGTCACCTGCATGGTCGAAATATCAGCTGGCCCTATCATAATGCCCAGATCAGATGGGTTAATGGGTGCTGCTTCTACTCGAACAATCACCTCATCATCTTGCGGTTCGGGTACAGTGCCCTTTTCAAGATATAGGTTGAGTGTCCCCGCACTGGTTATTTCCGATCGTAATTGTATTGATGTATTCATTTTTCCCCTAGATTGAGATCAACCGTGAACTGACAGGCGTGTGAAATGCAAAGCAGCATATAATTGACATTATCAACTATATATAAACAATTTAGTTGATATATGCAACTATAGTATCGAAACGAAAGTCTTACCCGATACGGTCGCATATAAATGGAAGTATAAATGGAAGAAAGCTTCGAGAACTTCCTTAGACAGACCTCATCTCTTGCGACTAACGCGCCGAGCTTCTAACCCCACTCAAGATAGGTGCGGATGTGTTGTCATTTTGCAGGCTTTAGGTAGCTGGCTATTATCTGCCTTCTATCCGATATAGTTCGATACCGGGCATGTCCAAAGGATTATCACCAAACACTCGTTGCATGGTCGCGGCATCAGTGACCTTTACCGCGCTAAGATCGTACAGCTTGTCGTTGGCTTTGATCCGTACCCGTGAATCACTTGCCACATTCTTCGGCCATCGCTTACTCGCACATCGCCCACAGGGCACGTACAAAATGCCATCCACTACAAGTGATGTGGTGGTAACTGAATGAGGAATCAGATACCAGGTATGGGTTTGCACAAGCAGTTTGCTGCGGGGTTCTAGAAAGGACCAATCTGTTGGTGGTGTTGCTTGAACTTCACCAGACAAGCGAGTGCCGGGTCGTTGCTCATCTGGATCGTTGGCGACAAGCAAGGCCCCCAGATAGACCAGAAGGATCGTTCCGACAGTGAAACCTAGAATTTTTTTCATGTTTTTCCTTTGTTGCCAGGTCGCAGATAACGAATGCGAGTTTATGTCGACTTACCTTAGCCCTTGTTTTACCCGTTCCCTGCGCACGCATCAAAACAAGTACTTCATGGACCAAATGTTGCGCCAGCAATAAGCGCCACCCTCCACTGACCTCAAAATTGCTACATTGCAGACAGAAAACAACTTAACCGATACGCACTGTTTCAGCAGGCTCTGATACAACAGCATTTTCAATCTCACCAATACCCTCAATTGCAATCCGAACAACATCACCCTCGACTAGAAATCGGCGCGGCTTAAGCCCAATGCCAACCCCAGAAGGTGTGCCAGTGGGAATGACATCTCCTGGCTCGAGCGTAAAGGCCGTTGATAGATGTTCAACTAGTTCGAAACAGTCAAATATCAGATGTTTTGTGTTTGAATTTTGACGAAGCTCACCATTGACCCAAGTTTTAAGATCTAGATTGTGTGGGTCGTCAATTTCATCCGGCGTAACTATCCAGGGCCCCATTGGACAATGCGTATCAAACGATTTCCCGATGGTCATTGTCTGGGTGCGCAATTGCCAATCCCGGACCGAAACATCATTAACGATAGTATAGCCGGCAATGACTTCCCAGGCACGATCACGGGGAACGTGGCGACAATAGCGGCCAATCACAATCGCTAGTTCTCCTTCATAATCCAGCTTGTCTGATGCCTTCGGTAGATGAAAAGGATCCTGTGGTGGGTGTGCAGACATCGATTGTTTGTTGAAGATGATTGGGTATTCCGGCGTCTTCAAACCTGTTTCAGCGATATGGTCTTTGTAATTCAGGCCAATGGCGAGAATCTTGGGAGGACGAAGGACCGGCGATTTAAGGTGCACGGAACTAAGAGGAATAGTGGCATAACTAGATTCAGCAGCGCTACGCGCGATCTCCATCGCTGTCTCGCCTGCCTGCAGGAAATCAATCATGTTAGTGGCAAGATCTGGTGCCGCTTTGGACAGATCGACAATTGATTCTTCTTTGACAACACCGATTCTGGTTTCTGCCTGGTGTGTGAAGGTAACCAATTTCATGAGGGTGCACTCCTTCGGTGAGTTAAAAAACTGAATCGGAGATAGGTAGGCCAAGCAGAGTTCGCGCATAGGTTTCACGAGCGAGGTCCCAATCTGCAACAATATGGGTCGCCATTACTTGGGTGTCACGCATAGCGCGCTGTAACGGCGCTTCACGATAGATCCCGTGGGCACCGCCTGCCGGCATAAGGCGTGCTACCGCTTTCGCACAAGTATTAAATATATAGGCGGCGTCACGACGATACCGCCCTCGTTGTTTTAAACTGGCCGACACGCCTTGTTTTTGGGTATACACCATCTCCTGCGCATCACGCATCGCGATGAGTTCCGCGCCATCCACTTCAGCAGCCGACTCAGATAACCGCAGCTGTGCTGCGACTTGTGCCTCAACATTCCGGTATGAGCTCACCCTAATTTTAGAGGCAAGTCGATCCTCAAAAGATGCAATCGCCCCACGAGCGATTCCAAGCGGCACCCCGACCAGGCCAAGGGTCGCTGTAGAATTTATGGGCAGTTGAGCCTCCTCGCCTTGGCGATTCTCACCACGAGTGCCGCCGGATCGTGAAGTTGCCTCGTCTTTTGCAACCACCTTCATCCAGTCTGCGGGTACAAAAACGTCTTCGACTATGACCCGCTTACTGCCTGTACCCTCCAGACCAGACACTATCCAGTTATCGTCGATGCTGAAATTCTCTCGCCTGACCAGAAAGTTACCCATTCCCACAACTTTCTCTTCGTGCGGATCTTCCAGGATTAACCCGGCGAGTATTGCGTGACTGGCATGGTCGCTGCTGCTCGCAAACGACCATTGACCGGTAAGCTGATAGCCGCCGTCAACAGCATGTGCCCTACCGCCTGGCATAAAAACCCCACACACGACAGCATCAGGCGATTCACCAAACACTTCTTGTTGCGCCGCAACCGGAAAAGTCGAAATGATCCGGTTATGCAATGTACAAATTGCCAAACACCAGGCCGAGGAACCACAATGTTCCCCTACCTCGCGGGTCGTCTCGATGACAATGCCAAAGTCGAGCTCGTACCCTCCATAGATCTTCGGGACAAGTGCGCGTAAAAGACCAGCATCTTTAAAGGCTTGAAACGTCTCTGGAGGAAGGGAACGCTCACGTTCTGTGTCGACCGCAATCTTACCGAGCCCAGGTGCGAGATCACGGGCGCGGCTGACTAACATCTCTGCAGTAACAATCTCTGGCGATACACTCATGGGGAAACACTCATGATGTGGCTCCCTGCGCCAGAAGCTCATCGATCGAGTCACCGGCTTGATAACGCGCCGCTAGCTTGTCTGCATCGAAAGGAACCCCAATCGGATTAGCCTTAAATTCGTCGGAACGCATCCAGCCCTTGAGTTCGTCAGCTGTGGCGAAATTGTCAATCTGTAACTCAACACCATTTTCATCCGGATCACGATAATACAGAGATGTTGTGGGACCATGATTGATCTGCCAGTAAGGGTGGATATCGAGGTCTTTCAGCCTTACAAAAGTTGAAAGTAGCTGCCCGAGATCATTGAATGTATAAGCAAGATGATCTAAACCGGGTGCGCCCTTCGGGCACTCTGCCTCAACCTGTGTTTCGAGGAAGGCGATACGGTGATGTTCTTCGTCGAAAGTCATGAAAGCGATCACACCAGCATGGTGCACTGTCTCCATTCCGAGAACTGTCTGATACCAGGCAATTGATCGTTCGATGTCTCGAACTTGAAGTACGATATGAGCAAATCGAACGGGTCGGATCAGTGATGTGGGATTGAGTTTACGAGTCATCTTTTCTCCTGTCGGGCGCTATTGCCTTGAACTCATCGTTAGCCGACAACATCGCGACGGTAATGTAAATATTCTGTGTCACCCTTACCCTGGCTTGCGCATGTATAGGGGTGTTGCATCGAAGCGGGCATCGTAATTTGTTAAGTGACAAACAACAAGTGAACATATTTGGTAAATACATTATTATTTCACTATGCATGCAGCCACAACCCAAAGCCCTGTCCAGGAAAGAACCATCGTGACTCGTGATCGAATCGAACTTGCTGCGATAGCCGTTTTTTCAGCAGTTGGTTTCGATGCAGCCAGCACTTACGAGATTGCGAAGCAGGCAGGCGTCAAACAACAGCTCATCACTTACCACTACAGCACCAAGCTGGACCTCTGGAAAGTTGTTGTTGACCGGGTTTTTTTTGGTTTTGGTGAGCGATATGAAGCCCGTCATAAGGGCCTCGAAGGAGTGGACCGACCCTCCCAGCTTCGCCTGCTGCTGCGCGAGTTTATGCTCTACAGTGCGGATCACCCTGAAGCGGCGAGGTTTATGGCCCATGAAGGAGGATCCCCAGGCACAAGACTGGCCTGGCTCTACGAACGACATTCAGGTCCGTTTTTTAGAGATCTTCTAGATCTGCTAGTTTGGGCTCAAAATAAAGGCCTTGCGATCAAGGGTGATCCCCTCCACCTCTTGTACGTCTTTATTGGTTCAGTAGGCATGTTTACAAATCGTGCAGAAGCGGAACTCGTCTGCGAGGAGCACTCTTTTAACAGGAATTCAGATGATCAGTATATTAATTTCGTCTTAGGGATGCTGTTGCCCGGAATTCCAACGCCCGACTTCTGCCGTTGATTAGCTCTGCGCTCTAGTACCTATCCAGCTTCCAGGAGATCTCTGCCTAAGTTCAATGAGTACCAAATTTAGGTAGGCACCCACAGCAAGCCTTTCCATAGCAACAACCATAATCTGCGGCATAGTTCCCGAGCCTCACGCAATCGACAACACTCTGTCTGCAGCAGAATACACCGATGCCAGAACCCCTCTTTTAAACATCTCATCAAGCAAGCCCAGGCATTCCATTTGACGCTCCCAGCGGCGTTCGTTTGCACGATTAGATGGGCGTTGATACCAATGTATTCTACGATGACAAACGAGTCGCAATTGGGCCAGCTATGGCAATTGGCTCATGCCATTGCTTCACACGAACGCTAACCCATAGCTCGTAGTTACCAAAAGAAGCGGTTTGAAGGAAAGGGGTAAAACACGAGACTTCACTTTAATAGGCATGATCATTGTCAAACCCAGCATTATTTACCTTTTTATGACGACAACAGTTCTAAATAGTGGAACATGGTCTCACTTTCAGGCAGAATCCGCGCGCTGATTTTCTCGGAAGACCCACCTTTTGCCCGTCAATTTAACCTATCGCCAGGACACGTACGTTATTGAGGTATGTGGAGCACAATCTGCGTTATCCATTATTAACGCCATTGTTGCTCACGACACCATGCAGGATTGGAACGCCCTTATTCTAGATGCGCGCCAAGCCACATCCCAATATTATGAAGTCAGCGAACTTCTCCCCGCTTTCCAACAGTTAGAGTATGTTTACGGAGAAATAATTGAGCATGCAGACAAACTATTTGCCCTGGTTGCTCCCAGAACCAAACAAGGTAAGTTTGAAGCATTCGATTTCTTTTTCGACATGGTCAGTAATTACTTTGAATGGGCGGTGCGCCTTGAACATCGGCGTATCCGGCAATTTGAAACGATGGCTGAGGCTGAGCAGTGGATTGCCAACAGTACTAGACCATCACAAATCAATGCCGCCCCCGACCTTACCGACACAAACCACACAGCATGATTCGGCACACATTCGAGCCCACTACCGGATCAAGCGTAGAACCCAAACGTTGGCTAAATATCACGCTGCTCCGCTCTCTATAAATTGTCGCGATAATCTACTTCTATATATTCATCAACAGCTTTCGCAATACTTTTATCCCCGTTCTTACGCGCCGCAAACATTTCACCAAACGAGACCTTATGTTTTTCCGGCCATAGTTCCGATTTCCATAAATTGGACCGCAACATCGATTTACCGCAATGGAAGAAGCACTCTTCAACACTCACCCGAATGACAAGAATCGCAGGCTTATCTCTAGCCGCCAGTTGTTGCAATAGAGCCGGGTCGCTTGAAAGCTCTGCCCGGCCGTTGACACGCAGCGTCTCCAATGTATTAGGAATAAAAAATAGAATACCTATTTGTGGGTTAGTCAATATGTTTTCATGGCCATAGGCCAACTTGTTCCCATGGCGATCTGGGATAAGTAACGTATGGTCATCCAATACTTCAATGAAACCCGCATCGTCACCTTTTGGGGAAGCATCTACGCGGCCTTTTGCATCCGCAGTAGACAAGACAACAAAGGGCGATTTAGCAATAAAGTCTCTGGCAAAGCTATCGATGTGATCGATGTTTTTATCTTCTAGCCCAGGAATTTTCTCACCTACCACCGCGCGCAATTGCGTAACGTCTTTAATTGTGTATTCAGACAACCTACTAACCTCCGTATGTATTAGTCTCTAAACGAATATAACCGCTTTTATTTGCATCTGCAGGAAACATGTATTTGCAGGCGCCGAGAAACCCACCCGAATACTGCTTGGTTAAGTCAGCAATTTACCATTTTCAGTCCAATCCGCGACGAAATCCATAAAGGCGCGGACTTTACCCGACCGACGCAGCTCTGGATGGGTCAGCATCCAAACCCCTAGAGTTTCAGAACTAACCTTAATGGGCAATTGCGTCAGCTCTCCTTTATATCGATCGCTTAACAAACTCACCCCCACACCAGCCCGCACCGCATCCAATGCATCGCGATGGCTAGCTGTCTGCAACGCTACTTTTTGCTTGGAGGAAAATCGTTTGAGCATGCCGTGCTGC
>JAADHW010000168.1 GCA_013151695.1 Gammaproteobacteria bacterium | reverse complement strand
CGGTTTCAAAAGTCCGGCTAATAACCTCAATAATGTCGACTTCCCGGCTCCATTGGGACCAATGAGGCCTACCACTTCGCCCGGGCTCACGGAGAAATCAATTTGATGAAGAATATCTCGTTGCTTAACCCCGTTCGCTACACAATAATCTATACCCCAAGCGACCAACATCAGGTTATGTCCCTGCGCATACGATGTACCAACAATAAAAAGAACGGCGCACCAATGGTTGCCGTCAACACCCCTAGCTTCAATTCGGCTCCGGTAGGAATTAACCGTACGGCAGCATCAGCCGCCAGCACCAACACGCCACCACCGAGCATGCTCAGGTATAGGAGCTTACCCGGGTGATGACCAACAAATGGCCTGAGCAAGTGCGGAACAACCAAGCCGACAAAACCAATCACCCCGCTCACCGCCACCGAGCCACCTACAGCAAATGCGGTCCCTACAATCACCAACCCTCGGGTAGTTGCCAGGTTAATGCCTAGGCTCGCCGCTGTTTCTTCTCCCAAGGTAAGCGCTTCTAATCCACGCGCAGACGCTAACAACAAACCCCAACCCACTAACATTAGGGGTAGAGATAAAGTAACGTGATCGAGGCTTCGGTCTGCCAGCGATCCCATTTGCCAAAAAACGATTTCAAATACCGCATAAGGATTGGAAGATAAGTTCAATGCAAGCGCTGTCAACGCACCGGCAAATGCGTTGATTGCTACACCGGCGAGGATCAGGGTCAGTGTACTGGCTCGACTGCCTGCCATGACGTATAACAGCAACACCGCAACAAAAGCCCCTGCTATACCACCAATTGGTAACGCCAATGGAAAGACTGCGGACAGTCCTGAATAGAATGCGATCACGGCACCCAGTGCTGCACAACCCGAAACACCAACAATACCGGGCTCGGCCAGAGGGTTGCGTAACATCCCCTGCATAGCAGCACCCGACAAACCTAAACTTGCACCCACTATAAACCCCAGTATGGCACGCGGCAGCCGCAGCTCAAGCAACACCAAACTGCCAACATTGACTTCGCCTGCAAGCACTGAAGAGATCGCGTCGGCTACGTTTAGCGGCGCTCTACCCACTACTAACGAAATCGCGAAAAATATTATGATCAGCACCACTAACACGCCAACTAACAACGCCGGCCTAGTTTGCGTGGTCATGTTGAAGTATTCCCGCGACGCCGTGCTACCCGATTCGCCGCATCCAATAAAATCTCAATCGCATCCACAACATGGGGGGTCCCACAAGACCATGCTTGTGGAGGCATGATGACGGTTTCAAAGGGTTCAAAGGTCTTGTTGAGTGCCGGATGATTTAGTATTTCATTAGCAACAGAGGGTGGGCTGTCGTATTGGTTATTGAGAATTAGTATATCGGGTTTATCCAATACCAATAGTTCTAGCGGATAATGGCCGTAGTGGTCCAAAGACCACTTTGCCGCACGATTTTCTAACCCCGCAGCACTCATCATTTCATCAGCCAAAGAACCTACCCCCGCCGCACCGCCATTTGGACGGTAGAGGAGTGCTGCGAGCCCCGCCGTGCTGACATTTAGATTGCTAAGGCGTTTATTCATTTGAGCGATCAAAGCCGTACCGCGTGCAGAATGGCCAACCGCGTCTGCCACTATTCTAATTTGTGCACGCACATCATCCAGACTAAACGGAGGTGGTAATTCGATCACCGGCAATTTTAGACGTTTGAGCATGGCAACAGCGCTACGAGTTGACATCGTGCCTGTTAACACCAGGTCTGGCTCTAACGGCACCACCTCTTCCACCAACCCATAGTTTGCATCTATGCCCCTGGCCAAGGGTGCATCCCACGAAATGTCCGGATCTTTGACAAGCCAAGTCACAGACTTAATTTGCTCACGATCTGCCAACTGCAGCAACAGCTCATCTGTACACAAATTGATTGAGACAATACGCATGGGTTTCTCTGCGACTGCAAAGTTAAAGCATGTTAAAGCCATAACGCCTAGCGCAAGAGGTAGATATTTGTGTCGTAACACTTGTTTTTCCAAGCCTGCCGCCAAACCTCGGGCGGGGTGTTAAGCATAAACACTGGGTCGGTCTACGGACTGATGAGCTAAGCGAAGAGCCCTGATAACTGCCGCCTTCCCGTGCTTATGGGCACAGTGACTTGTACTAGGCAGTTTTCTCTCAATTACCGTTGCGAGGTCAGCATCAGATTTTCACTGATTTCCCGGACACCCAGCCTCACTTTGTGACTAATAAAATCACTAAAGAGGATGGTACTAGGCATGAACACCTGCAGCAAAGTAAATTCTGCAAGATGTGAGGTGATTGCAGGTATTTAACCTGCAGGCGGCAAAATTACCTGCTATCGACTTAAGCCCGGGGAATCCCAAACATCAGTGCCGAAGTTTTTTAGCCCAATCTCCGTCTTGAGATAAACATTCAACTCATTCATTGCCTCTTGCTGAGTGTTGAATGGACCATGCCCTGAGGTCTCACGCGTTGCGAAATACCATTCATTGTTGGTCGTAAAATATCTATCGCTTTGGAAAAAGCTCTTACTGGATGAGTCGTTGACTCGAGCCATCATATCGTCCTTGCTGATCGAGTGAGCACATGAAAACACGTTCATAGACTCAAGAGCAAGTCACATCGCGCAACAACGCCAGTGTTCTATGATTCCAACCTAATTGAATGCAACAGAAATTGATCTGCGCTGCCTGCCGACCGGAATATTACAACCTCTGATATCTTGTCCATCGGCATCAGTCGAGTTGCTGGACCGGTTGCAATTTCGTTCACGGTAAATACGACAGATTGCCTTTGGCCTGGTGCCATTGTCCGATTGGCTTGAAATCGATCAGAAGGCGCAGGGTCACTTTCAAAGTCACCAATGATGAAAGACATTTCGAAGCTTTGATCACTGGTATTTTCGATATCAATAACCACACGCGCCGCAGTACGCCAATCAGCAGCGATGTCGATGATCTCTACACCCGCGACACCGTCGTGAAGAATTTGCACCCCCACGCCAGCCGTTTGAATTGATATCTCAACGTCATCTGGCGCCGTCATCGACCTAGTCATAGACAACGCATCGGCATACTGTGCGTTAAACAGAACCGGCAATTGCTGTTGTCGAGCAACCCAAGTGTCAATAGATCGAACCAGTGGATAAGCAATGGCCAACGAAGTGATCACGGCGACGACCACCAAGTACACCGTAGCCTGGTGTGACTTCGCAGAAAGGCGATCAGAAACCAACACCCAAATGGCTAGCCCAGCGGTAGCACCAAGTAGGTTGGTATAAACATCCTGCCACGACGCGTCACGTACACCAAAGCTCTGGAATCCTTCCATGAGCATGCCAACGAGCGCCAGTAACAGCCATAAGGTTGCATATCCAACCCAGCTTGACGTACGTAGCTGCCAAGCCGCGAAGCATGCAAGTGCTGCAAACATTGGCCCGTGAGCCGCGTTCACCATCGCACCAAATATGATCCGATAGTTCACCATTTCCGGAATTGGAACGAAAGACAGCGTCAAAATGGCAACTAAGCCAAATAGCGCAGCGGCTATTTGACGTCCACGGTGTCTCCCAACGGTCCCTTTCAAATACATCACACGTACCTGCAATCTGCACTTTTCATCCCCAGAAATGAAAAATTAGCGCAGTATTAGTCTTCTTTGCAATCAACCTAACAATTCTCGACACCACTGACCAGTTGCAGATGGCGCACCAGGTGTGTTATTGAACGAAAGTAAGTTGCTTATCACGCCACGCCTAGAAGAAGCTCAAACGAGCGCTCTATTTGAGGTTTAATCCACCTCAAAGCGAACTAGAGTTTGACAGTAAGCGGTTCTTATATAGAATTCGCACCCCTAAAGCGAGTGTAGCTCAGTTGGTAGAGCGAGACGTTGCCAACGTCTAGGTCGTCGGTTCGAACCCGATCACTCGCTCCAATCAAATCAAGCGCTTACGTCACTTATCCCCGTTATCGATACACCACGTGGTGTCCCAGCTTTTGAACACTCGTCGATATCATTTTGAATTTACATTATTGATCGACGGATGGGACACGAAGACAGACGACGGCTAGTAGAGACGCGTGGTGCCTCTAGCAACCATCGCCGTCGAAATGACGTTCACTCTTACCCACGTTTCTCAGCAACACCTACTTCTTGTAGGTATCCACCGCCTCATTTGCCGAAATAATTCCAGCTTGCAGATCAGCCGAGACTTGATCTGAACTTCGCTTTGAAGGATCACCTATTCCACCTCCACCTGGGGTTTGCATGACCAAACGATGTCCCGGGGGAACGAGGTCTCGCCCCTTCGCGCCAAGCTCGTGGCGAACACCGCCATCTTGTTGCGTATACACTCGACCTGCGGAACCAGCTTCGCCCCCTTGTCGACCTCGGGCCGGGTATTTGATTCGGTCAAACATTTTCGAAATCACGAAACTACTGCCCTGGCGATGTTCAACAGATATCGTCTGACCCAACCCTCCACGACACTTACCCGCACCCCCGGAGTCGGCAGTGTACTCCTTCTGCCAAATAATCAGTGGTGACGTCGCTTCATTAACTTCTGATGATGTGGTTCGCACCCCTGAAGGAAAAGCCGTGGTGGAAAGGCCATCTTTTCCGGGTCGCGCACCAGTACCTCCATTGAATATTGGATTGATTACAAATTCTTGATCGGTGGCATTTTCATTCGAGGCTTGGCTCATGCTGTGCATGAATACTGGATTCCAGATACATGATGCACCTTCCGCTGGCACTTCATTTGGCAGGACTTGTTGCAAACAACCTAACACCACATCTGGCAACATTTGCCCTATGGCGTGCCTTGCAGAGACCGCCCTTGGCGGCAGCGCATTAACAATACACCCTTCAGGTGCTCGTACTTCAACAACCCCCAACGACCCAGCGTTGTTAGGCACCTCGTTTCCAACAACACAACGCACACCAAAACTTGCATAAGCTTGAGTATAGGATAACGGCACATTTATACCCTTGCTTGATACAGGCGACGTACCCGCAAAGTCAACTTCAATGCTATTTTCAGTCACTGTGAGTTGGGCACACAAATTCAACGGTTCATCATAGCCATCGATACGCATACTGTAATCAAAACTACCCTGGGGAAGTTCCGCAATTTTTTGCAGCATCGCACTTTTCGATCTCTGCAAAATGACTGCACCCAGGTCTTCGAGGTTTTGCAGCTCTAGGTCTACTAACATCTCCAATAATGCAGCCGCGCCCGTATCATTGCAGGCGGTGAGAGAATACAGGTCGCCTTCCATCACAATCGGGTCACGCACATTAGCCTTCAACAAGCTCATCAACGTTTCATCGCGAACGCCCGCACGAAATAAATGGGTGATAGGAATGCGAATGCCTTCTTCAAATACATCGTTTGCATCAGGGCCAAAACCTCGACCGCCGACGTCGGCAATGTGGCTGGTCGATGCAAACAAACCCACACACTTTGCTGCCACAAAAACAGGGGTGACCACGGTAAAGTCGTTTAGGTGACCTGTTCCATCCCATGGGTCGTTAGTGATGAGTACATCTCCAGGAACCAGGCCTGCAAGTGGATAGGCGACAAGAAACTTCCTTACTGCATCTGCCATGGAATTAACGTGACCAGGGGTGCCAGTCACTGCTTGAGCCAACATATCGCCAGCGCGATTAAATACGCCCGCAGACAAATCTCCAGCCTCACGCACAACAGTACTAAAAGCTGTACGCATGAGTACTTGCGCTTGCTCCTCAACAATGGCCAACAAACGGTTCCAGCCTAACTGTATGGTCAGCTCATTCATTACCAATCGCCAACATATCTATGCACAGTGCACCATCTTCCAAAACCGTCAGTTGTGTTTCGCCGGGTACTACAGTGCTGGTTTGATCTTCGACTATCAGAACCGGACCGTGCACCATGAACCCAGGCTTTAAGCCGTCGCGTTGGTAGATGGGCATTTCGCATGTCTCAAGTCCGTTGTAAAATTCTGTGAACCCAGCATCAGCACTGGGTACTTTTTTGTCTGTTTGCTTGGGGAGTTGCTTGGGGATTTGCTTGGGAAGAAGCTGCTTTTGAGCAGCAGCCGACAATGAAAGGGTCCAACTTAACACCTCAATTTGCATGCCTGGAATAATGCGGCCGTAAAGTACTTTATAAGCCTGCTCAAAGCCTAAGCGTAAGCCCTTAGAATCTAGTTTAATGTCAGTGACATCTACTGCAACCTCATATCCTTGGCCCACATAACGCATGAATGCTTGACGTTTTTCAGTCACTTTTTCACCCAGCTCCTCACCCATCCTTTCACCAAGAGAGGCCAGCGTCAGCACCTCTATTGCTTCATCTCGCATTTCTTTAAAAAGCCGTAACAATGCTGTTGAGTCAAGTGCTTGCAACTTCATATACAAGCTACGTACCACCTCGAAACTGATCGGTGACAACAAAAACCCCAACGCTGAACCAACCCCTGCACCTTGGGGAATGATGATCTTGGGGATTTTCAATTTTGCGGCAAGACTCGCTGCGTGAAGTGGCGCCGCGCCACCAAAGGCGATCATGCACCTGTTGCGCAATCCTTTTCCCCATTCTGCCGCATGTGCTCTGGCCGCCGATGCCATATTTTCTTCAACAATTTCTGCGATCGCATGCGCACCTTGTTTAGAATCTATATTAAAAATACTACCCACATGCTGTTCAACCACTCTGCGCGCTGCCTCACTATCAAGGCGTAACTTACCTCCAGCAAAGTGATCTGTAGAAAGTTTACCCAATACCACATCGGCATCGGTTACGGTGGCCCACTGCCCCCCCTTCCCATAACTGGCAGGTCCTGGCTGCGAACCTGCACTCGCCGGACCTACTTGCAACCGCATCATGGCATCAACCTGCGCAATAGAACCACCACCGGCACCTATTTCAACCATCTCGATAACAGGTATACGCACAGGAAGGCCGCTGCCTTTTTTAAAGCGGTAACTGCGATCTACTTCAAATGAACGGGAATGTAGCGGTTCGCCATTTTCGATCAGACATATTTTTGCCGTGGTCCCACCCATATCAAACGACAACACCGAGTCTAAGTCAGAACTGCGGGCGATATTTGCAGCTAACATTGCGCCACCTGCTGGTCCAGACTCAACCAGCCGGATAGGATATTTTGCTGCCGTCTGTAATGTGGTTAAACCTCCACCTGAGGTCATTAATAATACCTGGCAGTTAATACCTAGATCGCCTACTTGAGCCGACAAACTGTGTAAGTACTGCGACATCAATGGCATGACGTATGCATTCGCAACCGTTGTGGAGAACCGTTCATACTCACGAATTTCTGGACACACCTCACTCGACAACGTCAGTGCCAAGTTCGGAAAACTGGACCTTATAATATCGGCAGCGTCTCTTTCATGCTGGCCAGCGACATAGCTGTGCAAAAAACCAATGGCAATAGACTCAACCCCATCGCTAACAAGTTTCTCTACAGCACTCATCAGCTGTACCTCGTTGAGGGGCATAAGTACTTCGCCGTCTGCAGCAATTCGCTCTTCAATACCCAAACGCCAATGACGCGGTACCAGCGGAGTTGGACGGTCGATGTTCACATCGTATTGCTCGAATCGATTTTCGAAGGCCATTTCCAGCACATCTCGATGTCCAGCAGTGGTGAGTAAACCGGTGGCGGCGCCGCGACGCTCGATCAGGGCATTAGTGGCCAAGGTGGTACCATGAAGTATGGTAGTGACGTCTTGGGGTAACACCCCGCTGCCTGAGAGAACTTCATTTATACCTAGAATTACCCCTCGCGCCGGATCGTCATAGGTGGTCAGCACCTTTGTGGTGGTCAGTACCCTGCCACTGTCTAGTACAACATCGGTGAAGGTTCCACCGATATCTATGCTCAAACGCACACTCATGAGCTGCTCACCGGCTTCCCCACAGTATCAGTTTTTGCATGCCACAATCGTGAGAACAAACCCACCACAACCACAACAATCAGCATCATCAAACCGCAGATAACAATCGCTTGCTGGGGTCCAAACAAACCTGACAGATATCCACACAATATTGTTCCCAATGGTCCAGCTCCCATAAATGAAAAGGCATAAAAGCTCATCACTCGACCACGCTGTGCAGCAGGCGCAAGCTCTTGCAGAATGGTGCGAGACATTGGCATGGTGATGCCACCACATAAACCCCAACAAAATATGACTGCAACAAACACCCAGAACACTTCGATGAAGCCGCTCAACATCAATATAGCGGCGCCTAATCCCTGGAAAAAAAGTAGAGCCCGTCCGGGACGCTGCACATAACCTACGCGCAACATAATAAGAATGGTCAGCACCAAACCAAATGAATTCCACGCGTTGAGCGTGGCTATTTCTGCTGAAGAACCCGCGTATATTTCACGTACCACAAGCGGAAAGCTAACGATAAATGTACCCATAAAGAAACAAGCCATGGCCACATTTTGCACCACTACCATACGCATAATAGGGGACGCATTGACCGTTTTAGCCCCTTCTATAATCCCTTGGAAAATAGATACATGTACTTGGTTAGTGGCCTGCACTGCCCCACTGCGACGAATTAACCAGTAGGCACACACACCAATTAGAAGCACACAACTTTGTAGCATGAGCAGTGGTATGGGTCCAACAGAATCTGCTGTACTGGCCAGTTGATAGCCAACGATCTGAAAACTAAACTGGCACAAACTTGCCAACAATACCGTTTTTTGTACTTTATTTCCCGCGACATGATTCAACAAACCATCTCGTGCGGGCGTGACAAAGGCTTGCGCCAAACCTATCAACAGGGCATACAGAACCATCACTGAGAAACTCAAAAGCTCAAGATACAACACGCCAATGAGTAACCACGGCGTAATTGCCGCGAATACATGTGCCCACAAAGCTTGACGATCAGGTCCGACGCGATCAGCGAAGGCACCCGCCACCAGGATCAACATCATACCGGGAACAAGCAATGCTGTTTGCGCCCACCCGACAAATTCAGCCGGCTCTCTCAACACTATGGTAACAAGCCAGGTAAACACCACCGACTGCAACCCAAATGCGAGGAACCAAGCCGCTGTAGCAGCAAGGTATAGAGTACGTGGTCTCACCTATACCTCCGGCGTGTGACCGGCCAAAACTTGGCCAAACCAGTTCATATCGATATTGCCACCGGTAAGCACTACTGCCACACGTTTACCTTTTTGTTTGTCGCGCTCTTGCGCTAGGGCTGCCGTCGCGGCAGCACCTGCCCCCTCAGCGATATTGTGAGTAGTACGATACAAAAGCCTAATCGCATCGGCGATTTCATCATCACTGACCCGCACAACGCGAGCCAAGCCATTTTTCAATATCTCAAAGGCTTGCGGGTGCGGCACACGGGTTGCCATACCATCTGCAAAAGTATGTGCTGAATTGGTTTCAATGATGCGTCCGGCTTCGAAAGACAACGCATACGCATCGGCATTATTTGAGACAACACCGACCACTTCGGTGGTTAACCCCATCAGATTTCTCACCAGCACCAAACTTGCTGCTCCGGAACCCATGCCGATGGGCACGTATACCGTATCTAGGCTGGCCACGTCATTGAATAATTCCGCAGCATAAGTAGCCACACCACGAACCAAATTTTCATGAAATGCTGGAATAAGATGGGCTTCAAGTTGTTCAGCTTTGACACCTGCTGCTTCGCGCGCCTGGTCAAAGTCTTGGCCCTCAACATACAATTGCGCTCCCCATGCCTGCATAGCTGCGTTCTTTTCTTGCGAGTTACCATGAGGGACAAAGACATGAACATTCTTGCCATAGAAGCTTGCTGCGAAAGGTATGGATTGACCGTGATTGCCTCGGGTAGCGGTGACAATATCTATGGGTACATTCTTCTTACTCAGCTCACTCATGTAAACCAATCCACCCCGCACCTTAAACGCACCTATTGGGGTATGGTTTTCATGCTTGACCCAAACATCGCAGTCCAGTGCCTGGGTGAGCAGTGGCCAGGAGTAAGCGGGGGTTGGTTTTATATGTTCGTAAACTAACGCTTGGGCTCGCGACAGATCCTTTTGGCTAAGCAACATCCAACCTCTGAAAAATATTCTACCCTATCATTTTCTAGCGAGCTTGTTATTCCAATCTCAATGCGCTTTGATTTGTACCCAACCCATACAAAGCGCTTTCCACCAATCAGTGAAATCTGACTTAATCAAATACCTTGCAGCTAGCACCATCATTATCGGGCTACAGATTCCGGTATGGATAGTGATAAATCAGATTTATCAGACTGAGCCGGCCCAATATGAAATTAGTGAAGTTCTGATTCAGGAAATAAGCAGTCCGCACTTGCAGCAGATAGATCCACAGGCGTGGCAAGCGCATCAGTTGCCCGGGTCATTTTGCGTATGGGAATGCCAGCAGAGATATAAAATTTACCAGTTTGATATCAAACAATACCCCGCAAGTCCGTTAAGCCTCTATGTTTTACGTTACGATGCGGCGATGGCCGTTTACCTGAACGGTAATTTCATCGATCAAACCGGCTCGTTGGTGCCGCCAATTCCCGATGGCAGTTATCAGCCTTACTTTATTACTCTGGACGCTGCCCGTCTGAAACCTGAATCAAACCAACTGCAAATTGTTATTGCCGGTTGGAGCGTTCCCGGATATGCCTTAGGTCCGGTGTTTGTTGGTCCAGAGGAAATACTGCAACCGATCTATGAGTTTAGCCGCCGTGTCACCGTAGACTGGCTGGTTATATATAATGCCATTTTCCTTCTGGTGCTCATCCTCACCGCGGCTCTTTTCTGGATGGGTGGCAGAGAGCCATACCTGTTGTGGTTTTTCGCGCTTGTTGCCTGTTGCCTCGCTCGCAACTTCTATTTACTGGTGGGTGATTTCCCGGCAAGCACTGAGTTGCGAAACTTTCTTTATACCCTGGTAACTTTGGGCATATTGCGTACTACCGTTGGCTTTTTAATGGCGATAGCCAACCCTGATACAAAGTTAAAGGCGCGAAGTGATCTAATTGTCTGGGGAGTGACCAGCCTGATCATGGCTGGCTGGTTTGCCTGGGACCAGGTGACCGCCTGGGCTTTCGTTTCTCGATTCTTAAGCCTCTGTGCCTTGGTTACCAGTGGCTATATTGTTTACTGGTTTTTGAAAACCAGAGTCGAAAGGTCATTTCAGGAGAATGCTTTAACGATCGGTCTGTTACTTGCCTCGGCTACTTTTGTTTTGCACGACACTGGTATAATTTTACTTTCTACCACCTTGAGTTATCAGTTATCGAACCTCGCAGGTTTGCCCATGGTTATGT
>JAADHW010000055.1 GCA_013151695.1 Gammaproteobacteria bacterium | reverse complement strand
TTGGGGTTGCTATCAGCGATACCTCCGCGGGTATGTTTTTAGGACAAGGTATCTTGTTGGCGTTATTGCATAGAGAGCGAACGGGGGAAGGCCAGTGGGTGCATACTTCACTGCTGGAAAGCATGATGTGTAAGTTGGATTTTCAAGGCGCTCGATACACGATGAATGGTGACGTGGCAGACCAACAAGGCAATGATCACCCCACTCATGCATCAATGGGCACTTATCAGGCAGCAGACGGATATGTCAATATAGCCGCGTTTGGCGAGGTGATGTGGAAGCGTTTTTGTGACGCCTTAGGTGCTATCGCCTTGTTAGAAGACTGCCGTTATCAGTCTGTGCCAGACCGAGTAGCACAAAAGAAGCATCTCAAGAACGATATGAACGTGGTTACCAAGCAATTTAGCGTTGAACAACTGGTTCAGCGACTTAATACAGCGGGAGTGCCTTGCGGTTCTATTAATACCATTGGTGAGGGGTTCGAAGACCCGCAAGTTAAATTTCTAGGCATGGCTAAAGCGGCACCTCATGCGCACTTGGGTGATGTTGATCTTGTGCGCACACCAATAAATCTATCAAGTTTTCCGCATCCGGCTAAGTTTGATTGTGCTGCCCCAGACACAGGCCAACATACGCGCGATATTTTGCGTAGCCTTGATGTATCTGCCGAAGATATGGATACATTATTCGATGCTGGTGTGATTGCGGAATGAATACAAAGTCTGCAGTAGGTTACGCCGTAGGTGATCTCGGCATCAATTTGTACTTCATTTCAGTGATGACCTATTTGCTGTACTTCTACACAGATGTGTTGGGTATTAGTGCCGTTGCAGCCAGTGGGGTATTCATGGTTGCGCGCCTGATCGATGCTATCACCGACCCTATAATGGGCATCATTGCTGAGCGCACCCGCACCCGCTGGGGTCGCATGCGCCCCTATATTTTGTTTGGTGCGCTCCCGTTGGCGTTAATTACCGTGCTGACATTTACTGTGCCCGATACAGATTCGGGCGGGCGACTAACATGGGCTTACACCACGTACATCCTATTTGGGATTGTGTACACCGTAGTTACCATACCTTACGCCACGTTAACTGCGTCGTTAACAAGTGACTATGAGGAACGAACCAAGGTCTCAACCTTTCGAATTGGATGTGCCTTTGCGGGTGGCTTTATTGTGTCCGTTGGTACTATGCCTTTCGTGAATTCATTTGCTTCTCAGGCAGAAGGATTCCAAATGCTGATGGTCGTATTCGGCTGTATTGCGTCCATTTTTCTAGTGGTTACGTTTGTTAGTACTAACGAAATTGTTGTTCCGTCGCCGCAGAAGCGTCCCAGCCTTGTTGACAGTTTACGTGCGGTGGGACGTAATCCACCATTGTTGGTGGTAATAGGAATATTTTGTTGTGGCATGTTGAGTTTTACCGTGCGTCAGTCTGTTACGGCCTATTTCTTTATCTATAATGTCGGCGACGCAGGTCTCATCTCCTGGTTCTTTGGGCTAACGCTAGGGTGTATGTTGGTGGGCATTTGGTTTGTGCCCAATCTAGCCGGGCGCTTTGGTAAGGCGGGTGCCATTCGGCTCGGTGCTTATTTGACGATTGTTGCGAGCGTTGGGTTTTATTTCACCTCTACTGCCTCTATTGAATGGATTTTCTTTTGGGGATGTTTGGTGGCGCTGGGTGGAACCCCGGTGGCAGTATTAGGTTGGGCGATGATTCCGGATACGGTTGAATATGCGCAACTTCGACACGGTGTACGTGCAGATGGCACAATATTTTCCACTGCCAGTTTTTTTCAGAAGCTGGCTAAAGCAATCGGCGGGGCAGGTACTGCTTTAATTTTGGGGGTTGCAGGCTATCAGGCGCATGCAGCGCAAACCCCTCAGGCACTTGCCGCCATACACGGTGTGTTGACCCTCATTCCAATCGGTATCATGTTAATAGTCATTGTGTTGACCAAAATTTATACCTTGGACAAGCGCCGGCATGGCGATATCGTGGCGAAGTTGGCAGCCGAATCTAATGCTTAACTTCTGCTGCGTCACCCCAAGCTTGGCGTAGTTTGTCGATGTTGAAACCCGCTTGCTGCGAGGCGGATATTAACACTGCCTCTTGTGCGGCGATGTGTTTGGCGGTTTGTCGAACCTGGTCGGCAACCTGCCACGGAATGACCACTGCACCATGCTGATCAGCGTGAATAAGCTCTCCGCTTAGAACACGCATACCGGCCACTGTAATCGGCTCGCCATATCCCACCACGTGTATGTAGGCGTGAGATGGTCCGACGCGATCGGCCATCATCTGAAAGCCTTGTGCCGCATCAGGTAGGTCACGAACGCTGCCGTCGGTGATCACGCCTAAGGCGCCAAAACCTTTGTGTATATTGGAATTGACCTCTCCCCAGAAGGAGCCGTAGCCTCTTTGCCCATCATCAAGATCTTGGATGATGATGACACTCGGTTTTGGACCTTCGTCGATGTAGGCATAATAACCATCGTTCATGGCACGAGCCTGTGCACCCTGTAAGTGGGAAGGGTGGGCTGATCGAACGGTGGCGGTACGGGCTATACCCACCATTGGTGGAAGTTGTGGGCGGGTGCACAGTAATGGTTTAGTGGTATAACCATAGCCGCGGCGCTCTGGTACCAATAATTCAAGAGCGTTACAAACCGTAGGCGTATCAATACTCTGTAAGTCTGTAATAAGACCGGCGGATAGTTCACTCATGATGACTGCTTCAGGGTTGATGTAAGACACTTGTCGTAGATTTGTTGGTTATCTTGTTTGTGCCACTGCAGTAACAGTAACTTCATGCTCATAGCCACAGCTATTGGTTCGTCAAACATCAGATGATGGTAGGTGTCTGGTATGGTTATAGCTGGGAGATAACCTGCTGTAATGTCACTCATGTGCTCGGCAAAGAATGCACCTTCATCTTCGCTATGCTCACCCAAGATTAATGCTGTGTGGCATTTTAATGTAGCAAATTTATCTCGTTGCTCCACCCCCATTTCCAAATGGTCGAATAGGGTGGGATCGAATTTCCAAGTCCATCCACCTTCGACCTCCTTTAATCCGTACTCTGCCATGTGCTGGAGTACGCCAGGGTGTACAGCAGGTTGTTCCGGAATCAGGCGAAAGCGGCCTTTTGCAGTTGCCTTTTCTGCATAAATCCGTAGTTTTCGTGTCGGTACTACGCCTTCACGTTCTGCACGTAGCCCCCATTCCAAGTACTTTTCTGGAGGTGCTATGGTGAAGTCCATGAACAATATTCCGCCTAGATCTGCACTATAATAATGGCCAGTTTCTAAAGCCACATACCCACCAAAGCTATGGCCCACCACGTAGGGTCGATCTCCTAACTGTGCCGCCTGGCATACCGCCCAAACTTCATCAGCGAAGTGCTTGCCGGAGTATTGTGGCCGCCAATCACTGTCGCCGTTGCCGGAGAGGTCCAGCGCGACAACACGAAACTTGTCCGCTAAAAATGGTGCTGTGAATCGCCACCACTCAAGGTGGGCATTGCTGCCGTGGATGAGAACTATACCGGGCTTGCCCACTTCCCCCCAGGTTTCGAAAACTATGCGGGCACCGTTGACGTCTACCGAGCCGGGACTAGACGGTGTATCGAGGGCTGTGGTAAACCAAAAGGGTAAATCTGACATGTGAAGTAGTACAACCAAAACCGCGTACCCTAGCATGTCGCTAAGAAAATGGTAGGGTGAACAGGCAAAGTAGGCGTGGGGCAAACGCAATGCAATATCTGTTAGAAGGCATCACAGTAGTGGATGCGGCAAGCTATGTAGCAGGTCCCGGTGCAGCTACTATATTGGGGGATTTTGGTGCCAACGTGATCAAGGTCGAGCCACCTGGTGGTGACGGATATAGAAAGTTGGTGGGTACTTACCCAGTACCCTACCATTGGCTTTTGACCTCTCGCAACAAGCGTAGCCTGGCGGTTGATCTGAGTAAGGAGGCAGGGCAGAAAGTGATACATGGCCTGGTTGCGAAGGCCGACGTATTCACAACTAATTTCCTACCAAAACAATTGGTCAAATACGATTTACAGTACGAAGCTTTAAAGGCGATTAACCCCCGGCTGATATACGCGCATGTTAGTGGTTATGGCACGCAAGGTGAGGAAGCGAACCAGCGAGCCTTTGATGTGACCGGTTGGTGGGCTCGCTCTGGGTTGATGGAGTTCATTAGAGATCCGGGTCAAACTCCAATGCCTATGTCACCTGGAATGGGCGACCACTGTACGGCAACTGCTTTTTTTGGTGCCATCATGAGCGGGTTATATCGTCGGGAGAAAACTGGCGAAGGCTCATTCGTGTCCACGTCCTTGGTAGCCAATGGTGTGTGGGCAAATGCCATGGCGCTGCAGGGTGTGATTGCGGGTAACGACATTGGTGTTTATCGGCAACAGCGAGGCTGGCCAAACCCGTTCACAGATGTATACGAGTGTAGTGATGGTGCCTATGTGGTGTTGGCGATCATCAATACGGCGCGTGAATACCCGCAATTACTTGCGGCCCTGGAGGCACAGCACATTTTAGAGGACAACCGTTTTAAAGATGTGCCTAGTTTGATGGCTCATCGCAAAGCCTTTAAAAGTGTTCTCAAGTCGGCCCTACAAAAATACCCCTATAGCGAAGTGTCTTGCCGTTTGCGAGCAGCCGGTGTGACCCACGGGCCAGTGCAACCCATGGCGGCCATACTGGAAGATGAGCAACTTCGCATTAATAATGTGGTGGTTGAAACAGGCGACCAGGGAGAAGGTTACGAACTAACCATCAACAGCCCAATTGATGTTAAGGAGGCGCCGAAGAGAACGCCTATGCGGGCACCAGACATCGGTGCAGATACCTTAGACATTTTACGTGAAATGGATTTCCCAGAAACGCAGATACAGCAATTGGTCGCCGATCAGGTGGTATTTGCCTTGGACGAGAATTAGGGCTCGTATGCAACTACTGAGATTAAAGATATGAAATTAGGTATTCATGCAGGTCCCCAGGACCTCTCCATGGAAGATTTGAAGCGGTTATGGAAAATTGGTGATGAAAGTGGCTTCCATTGGATTTCAGTGTGGGATCATTTTTATGCGAATCCGCTCCAGGACCGCGGCAACCCGTGTTTTGAAGGGGTGGCAGCTCTGTCTGGTCTTGCCACCTATACGCAGAACGTTCGGGTCGGTTGTTTGGTGTTTTGCGCCTTGTTTAGAAACCCAGGCGTGCTGGCAAAAGCCGCAGTAACCATCGATCACTTGTCTGGTGGGCGCGCAGATATCGGTATTGGTGCCGGGTGGTTGGAAGAAGAATTCCGTGAATTTGGTTACGGTTTTCCTCCGCTAGGTAAGCGTCTAGACCAACTGGAAGAAGCGCTAACCATTATTAGCACGCTCTGGAGTGGGGCTGAAGTAAATTTCAAAGGTGAGTACTACGATATGCAAGGGGCAGTTTGCAGTCCACAGCCCAAAGGCTTGCGCTTATGGATTGGTGGGCGAGGCAAGGTTCGTACCATTGACTTTGCTGCGCGATTTGCAGACGGTTTTAATATGCCGTATGTGCCTCCTGAATTCGCTAAAGACAGGCTGGAACGATTGCGCAAGGCCTGTGACAAACACGATCGTGACTTCGCACGTATTGATACCAGTGTAAACCTTGGCTTCTATATGAACTCCTCACGTACGCCAGATATTGATCCTCAGGGCTCGTTGACCGGTGGCGTGCAACAAACAATCGACTTAATTGGGGCGTTTAAAGACATTGGTATCCAAGGCATTAACATCGCCTTTAGGCCGCCTATCGACTGGGAAAATTTGCAAGTGTATACCGAAGAAGTGCTGCCTGTTTTTGCAAAGTAACCCCGCGAAGATAATTTATTTGATGAGCCCTTGTACCTGCTGCGTGAAATCTATCCATTGTCCTTGCTGGGTTTGAAAGGGCACGCGGATATGACATTGAGGGCTTGATTCGGGTACACGATTGGGTTGGTAACTTGCCTCAAGTTTCAACCGATGTTGTTTACCGGCGGGCATTGTAATGGGTGCGATAGCCTTCGGGGCGTAGTGCCACCGCTGGTCATCGGAATCACATGCAACGAAAACTTCTATATCTCTATCGCTGGTGTTGTGAAACGCGATGTGGAACTGATACCGCAACTCGCCTTTTGCCGTGAGTGTTACGCGGCGGTCAACTAAATTGCGGCTCAAGGCAAACATGTCATAGTTATCACCCGGGTGGACGATGTCCTGAGGTTTGATGGCATCAGCCTTGATGACTGCCACATCAACTTCCTCACCACGTACCGATACCTGGAGTAAATGTGGGAAGCCACCGACCGCTTCGCTCTTGTGCCCAGTGGTGGCAGCAGCGTTGGTCATTGTGTACGCGACACCGTCACGTTCAAAGAAATGGTAGTGATGGTGATGTCCATAGAACACATGGGCGACGTTGTGAGTTTTAAATAGCCTGTGCAGGTGGTCAGCATTTTTCATCAGCGCCGGTGGTCTATGCATGAATACAAACTTGTGTGTGGAATGGTTTTCACCAAGCACTTGTTGTAACCACTTGAGTTGGGCGCCGGTAATTTGATTAACGCCTTCGGTTGAGTCGGAATTCAAACCAATTATTTGCGTATTTTTGTAGTTGAAAGAAAAGTACAAAGGCCCCCATTGGTCTTCAAACATTGCTTCTAGTTCGGCACTTGGCTTTTTATTGCCTCCAAAAATATCGTGATTGCCTGCAATGGGGATGAAAGGCACAACACCGAGGGGTGCGATTTGATGAGTAAATCGTTGCCATTCCTTTTCTACGGCTTTGGCATCACTGTTGTAACCCTCGATGAGATCACCCACTTGGATAACAAATGCTGGCCGTAGCCGGCGGGTTTGGTCGATGATGCGATTAAACAACGCCGGGTGGTGGAACTGTGAATCACCCAGTACGACAAAATGAAACTCGTCAGCCTCAGGTTGCGGCACGGAAAGTGGCTTGCCCAGGGCAATTGTGCTTAGCACAAGGACAAACCCCGCCAAACAGAGCCTAAATTGGGTACCTAGCCTGAGGTACATTGTGTTTGAGTACCTTGTGAGGTTGCGTAGTCTTCTACCTGTTGCCATAGACGTAATGTGTTGCCGCCCAAGATCTTGGCAATCTCTGTTTCAGAATATCCTCGATCAAGTAGCCCCTGCACCAGATTAGGGTAGGTTGAAACATCCTTCAGTTTTGTTGGTAGGGAGTCGCCCACACCATCATAGTCGGAGCCAATGCCTACTGCGTCGATGCTGGTTAGCGCCACTATCCGGTCAATATGATCTAGCATCGGCAAGGTCTGCATAAGGATACGGGTGTGAATCGCGATAATTGGCTAAAAATTCGACCAATGCAGGATCGTCATCGCCAAGATGATTGGCCAACTGGTACGCCTTCGCGGCCGCTGTTCTGCTGGTGCCATAATCTCGCGCGGGTTGGTGAATGAAGGAAGAACCAAAATTAACTTGAATAACCCCCTGTTTACTTGCCAGTGCGACAACCATGTCATCTGACATATTGCGATGGAAACCTGGTGTGAAATGTCGCATGGAAGAGTGCGAGGCGATTACCGGTGTTTGCGATAGCGCTAAGACTTGCCAGAAGGCTGCATCAGACAGATGCGAGACATCTATCATTACGCCAAGTCGGTTCATTTCCGGAACCAATTTCTTACCGAACGCAGAAAGCCCCTGCCATTGTTCGTTGCTGTCGTAGCTTGAATCACTGATGTGGTTGCTCTTTGAATGAGTGAGGGTGACATAGCGAATGCCACGTTGATAAAAGTGCTCTAAGTTGCTGAATTTACTAGCAATGGGGCCGCCGTTCTCCATACCCATGGGTAAGGAGATGAGCTTGTTATCAAAGTGAGTGATTAAGTCGGCGGTGCAAGTGGCAATGGCAAATTTTTGTGGATGCTTGGTCGCAATGGCCTCTACATTGTTGATTGATTGTTCGGCAAATTCGAAAGCACCACCATCCGCATCAACACTGGCAGGAATATAGATCGACATAAAGGCCGCATTAAGCCCACCTTGCTTGGCGCGGGGGTAGTCGAATTGTCCATCTTCGGTTGCTTCGCCAACATCGGCGGGTTGACGCTGCAGGCGATAGGGCACGTCTATGTGGGTATCGACAATCAGATAGCGGTGCGCAATGCGGTCTGCTTCGCTGGGTTCTTGGCTAACGCAAGCGCCCAGGTAAAAGGTCGTGATGATGGCGACAACAGTGGTCAGAGTTTTTTTATACATGATTGGAGTCTTTCTATACATGACCGCAGTTTATGGTTCTGCCGCAGTGCAGACAATAGAGTAAACTCTGCAATTTTGAGCAGTTTGCTTTGGGAGGAGCATATGACCGTCATCAAACAAGATGATGTGATCGCCAGCGTTGCAGATGCACTGCAATTCATTTCCTACTATCACCCTGTAGATTTCATTCGGGCGATGCGTGGTGCGTGGGAGGCGGAGGAGTCTCCTGCCGCAAAAGGGGCGTTAACTCAGGTGTTAGTAAACTCTAGAATGTGCGCGGTGGGCAAGCGCCCCATTTGCCAAGACACCGGTATTGTTATTGTGTTTGTCACGGTGGGCATGGATGTGCAGTGGCAAGCTGATATGTCGTTAGAGGATATGATCAATGAGGGTGTGCGCCGTGGATACACCAACCCAGACAACCTATTGCGTGGCTCAGTACTCATAGAGCCAGATGGGGCTCGGGCTAACACGAAGGACAACACACCGGCAGTTATCCACACCCGTATTGTGTCTGGCGATAAAGTAGAATTTGAGGTGGCTGCGAAGGGTGGCGGCAGTGAAGCCAAAGCCAAATTTGCAATGCTCAACCCTGCAGATTCCGTGGTCGATTGGGTGCTAAGCGTAGTGCCGAGTATGGGTGCGGGCTGGTGTCCGCCGGGCGTGTTAGGTGTAGGTGTTGGTGGTACGCCTGAAAAAGCCATGTTATTAGCCAAGGAATCTTTAATGGAACCGTTGGACATGCACGAGTTGCAGTCGCGTGGCGCTTCTACCCATTTGGAAGAAATGCGTATAGAACTGTTCGAAAAGGTGAATGCCTTAGGCATTGGTGCCCAGGGGCTTGGTGGTTTAACCACGGTGTTAGACGTCAAAGTGAAAGACTATCCCACCCACGCGGCAAACAAACCGGTTGCGGTGATCCCAAATTGTTCCGCCACTCGCCATGTGCATTTCACTTTGGATGGCAGTGGTCCGGCAGAATTTACACCACCTGATTTGGCAGAGTGGCCCGATATAAAATTTGAAATGGGTGATGAAGTCAAACGAGTTAACCTCGATACTTTGGCCGCCGAAGATGTACAGAGTTTTCGCGCCGGCGATACATTACTGTTGTCGGGTAAAATGCTCACCGGCCGGGATGCTGCGCATAAGAAGCTGGTAGACATGATCAATGCTGGAGAAGAACTGCCGGTTGATTTTACCAACCGATTTATTTATTACGTCGGCCCAGTAGATCCTGTACGTGATGAGGTTGTTGGGCCAGCAGGTCCTACCACCGGCACGCGCATGGATAAATTCACCCGACCTATGTTAGAAAGCGCAGGCTTGATCGGCATGATTGGTAAAGCAGAACGCGGGCCAGAAGCCATTGCTGCAATCAAGGATAACAAAGCGGTTTCTATGATTGCTGTCGGTGGAGCTGCCTATCTTGTGGCTAAGGCAATCACCAAATCTACGTTGTTGGCCTTCCCAGAGTTGGGAATGGAAGCCATATACGAGTTTGAGGTCAAAAACATGCCCGTCACAGTAGCTGTCGATTCTACCGGGCGGTCTGTGCATATTGAAGGACCTAAAATATGGTCGAAAGAAATTGCGGATAGAATTCTCGCGCGTGAGGTTTCATAAAGGCACTAGGCGAGTTCATCTAAGTAGCGTTCAGCATCTAACGCTGCCATACACCCAAAACCGGCACTAGTGATGGCTTG
>JAADHW010000218.1 GCA_013151695.1 Gammaproteobacteria bacterium | reverse complement strand
GGGGCTTGATAGACACACGATTCCACGATCACTTCAACCAGCTTGTAGTAGACATCGAAACATCCAACGACCATCATCAGCGGCTAATAAAGCTGGGGCGTGTTATCCACTACATTCAAGACGTTACTTCTCCCGCCCGTGTGGTGCCTGTTTATACGGGGCGTTGGTGGCGTTTTTCTCTTGCAGACAGATTTGATCGTTTTAGTATAGACAGTGAAGCCCTAAAAGTAGCTTTGTCGAATAGTTGTGATCAACTGCCCCGTGTTAACTCTCAATTCGAAAACGTGTTGCAAGAAGTTGCGGATGCCACTCTGCAAGCAGTGCAAGCTCCTATTGAAGGTTTGCCGACAACCTGGCAATCGTTCTGGCGGTTTGCCAAGCAAGCGGACGAGTTCGGCGAGTATGGACGTGCGGGAAACTCCTTCGGCCAGCGTACGCAATATCGATGTGGCGATGATCAATGTCTTTTGTTGAGGGATGATCCGTTATACTCACAGTTTGCAGCTCAACGACACTTAGCCGCAGCGCTGGCCACAATGCGTACCCTGGCTTTGTTACAAATGATCGAGGTGGAGTAGCGTTGAATCTGATGAATAGCTTCATTGTTCGATGGCTTATTAGCAATATATTCAGTTTGTTGCTTGTGTGTGTGAGTGTGTCGCCGGCGTTCGCAGAACCGGCGGGTGAAATGGAAGGGTTCATCGACGGCATCATGCAGCGAGCGGTGATGCGTGGAGAGACCGTTGGTGCAACAGTATCGTTGGTCAGTGATGGTCGGCTGGTAATGGCTAAGGGTTATGGGTTTGCTAATTTGCAAGATCGCACACCGGTGCAGGGGCGCCATACCCAGTTTCGCATAGGCAGTATCACCAAGGTTTTAACTTGGATCAGTGTTCTGCAACAAATTGAATCTGGCCGACTAGAGTTAGACGCCGATGTAAATGTTTACCTTGAGTCGTTTGCCATGGAAGACAAGTTTTCCGACCCGATAACCTTGCGACACCTAATGACCCATACCCCTGGGTTTGAAGATGATCTGTCGAGATTATTCGCTAGTGGACCAAGACAGGTTGGTATTCTGCGAGATACGCTGGCCGATCACATGCCAGCGCGGGTGCGGCCGCCAGGCACAGTGGCCGCCTATTCAAACTATGGTGCTGCATTAGCTGGCTTTTTGGTTGCAAAGGTGAGTGGAGAAGGCTGGCACGATTACGTGCAGACACACATATTTGGGCCTTTGGGCATGCATGCCAGCAGTACACGCCAGCCGCTCACAAATGTTATGGACCAAAGCAGATCAAGAGGCTATCAGCATAATGCGGGTGTGTTTCAAGTAGAGCCGTTTACTTTCATACCGCTTGCTCCAGCCGGCTCAGGTAGCGCTACCGCTTTGGACGTGGCTAGGCTCATGGTAGAGCTGCTCAACCCACAAAGTACTGGCGTGCTGAGTGCGAAGTCAAAACAGAAATTACTCGAAGGAGCCTATTTGGCTCATCCTGAGATTAACGGTATAACATTGGGTATGTATGAGGTGAGTCAAGGTGATGCCCGAGCAGTGGCTCATCATGGCAGTACGATCCTTTTTAATTCTGCCATGGTGTTGTGGCCGAAACATAAAGTTGGTCTGTTTGTCTCTACAAATACTGATTCAGGTATGACCGCCGTAAACGACTTGGTTGACGCTTTTTCTGTGCGTATGGGCTTTAAGAAAGAAGATTACACTGTAGCTGCTCAGGAAATTCAACACGGTGCAAGTTTAGCCGGAGTATATATATCGGCACGACGTAATCTATCTAACTACACTAAGGTGATGGCGCTAGCCACTACATTGCAGGTGAGCTACGACCCGCTTGCGCAAGAGATTACGTTGGCTGGGGGCGAGAACAAACCTTACAGACAGCTTGAATCTGGTGCGTTACAGCAAGTAGGAACCTCAAAGCAGTTGGCCTTCGTCGGGGAATCACACAATGCAGCTTTGTATTTATCAGACCTGCCTACGATTGGCTATGTACGTGCATCCCGTGTAGAAACACCGTTTTTCAACGCTATGCTATTGGGCGGTTGGGTGTTGCTTGTTCTGTTAGCAATTTTATATTGGCCGTTCTCTTCTATGGCACATCGTGGTCAACGCGGTGTCTTGGGTCAACGTTTTGCCACTATTCTAGTGGTCTCTTCCTGGGGTTGTTTTGTCATGTTTTTGCTGCAAGTTGGTGGATTGGCAGACAGCACCTATTCGTTTTTGCGCGACGGAGTTAAACAGCTGCCCGGCTTACTGTGGTGGATGTTTGCTTTTTCTGGGATCACCGCCCTGCTTGTTATTAACTTATACCGCGTATGGTTCCAGAGTTTTTGGTGGCCTAGTCGGCGCATACATTTCACCTTAATTGTCTTTAATCAGGCAGCAGTTGTGTGGTGGCTGTGGTACTGGAATTTATTGCCTGAACAAATACTTCACTTGGTTAAATGAGAGCTCTGAATTGAGGAATTTGCATCTAGGTCTAACGCCGTGGAATTTCACGGATCTGTGTGCGCGTAGTTTGTGCGATCAGGCGCAGTTTGCCGAGGCTTGTGGCTATGAATCTATTTGGCTTCCGGAGAGCCATTTTGGCGATAACGCGCTACCCGACCCGCTGACGCTGTTGGCCAGTATTGCTGGCGCAACAGATAAAATACGTTTGGGAACTACCTCCTATTTATTAACATTGCGAAATCCACTGCAGGCGGCTGAGCAGGTGGCAGTGTTGGACCAGCTCAGTGGTGGGCGTTTGATACTGGGTGTTGGCAGGGGGTATGCGCCGGACATGTTGAAAGCCTTTCAAGTGCCAGCCAAAGAAAAGCGTCGTATTTTTGCCTGGACACTTGGCCTCATGCGTGACGCTTGGGCGGGTAAGGCGATTTCACTCGACGATGATGAAGCGAATGCAGTAGAGGTGTATCCGCGACCGGTGCAATTACCTGAGCCGCCTATTTGGGTGGCTGCGTTTGGTCCTAAAGCATTGGCGCAAGCTGGGCGTCTAGGTTTGCCGTACTTATGCTCACCCATGGAAAGCTTAGCGACTTTACAACAAAACTACGCACAACATCGCCAAGCGGTCATCGACGCCGGCGCCGAAATTCCAACTGTGGTGCCCCTCATGCGTACTGTATTTGTCAGTGAAGATGTAAATATGCTGAAGACTATTAGGCAACAGTTAGCGATGCGGGTGGAAAATTCTCGGCTGCAAGCCGGTGAAACCGTCAACGATTGGACTATTGTCGGAGAACCGATACAGGTTGCGGATACTATTGCGGACTATCAAGAACGTGTAGGTATGACACACCTGATAGCAACTCGATTACGCATTGGTGGGCTCGAGGAAGGCGTTTTACGTGGGAGCGTGCAGCTCCTGGCAGAATTGGTAGGCGCCAGGTAACATCCTACGCAACATTTTTATTTAACCCTGGGGGGAAGACATGGCTTACCACGTTTTGTGGCCAGCGATGCGTTGGCCGGGCAACCGAGAAATTGAAGAACAAAGCGTTGGCGATTCAAAGGCGACCTTTTACGAACGCTATGAAGATGTCAGTGCCCAAGATTGGTCAGATTGTGATGCGGTGATTAGCGTTAAGGACATACCTAAACAATACCGAGAACAAATGACCAACTGTCGTATCTTTGTTACGCCTAAGGTTGGCTTCGACAACATTGACGGACAAACTTGGGGCGGGCTTGGAGTGCCGGTATGTAACGTGCCAGATTATGGCACCCAAGAAGTGGCAGATCATGCCATCGCGTTGATGATGTCACTGATGAAAGGCATCACCTTCCACACTCGGGAACTGAAAAAGGATCCGCGCGCCCTTTGGCGTCCTGCGCTTAGTCCTTTTGGAAAAAGATTGTCGGTGAGCACATTCGGTGTGGTAGGTGTTGGACGAATTGGTACAGCCACAATCTTACGTGCTAAGGCCTTTGGCATGGATGTGGTGATGTATGACCCTTACCGGGAAAATGGCGCCGAACTGGCGCTAGGTATTCGTCGGGTGCATTCATTACAAGAATTGTTTTCCCAAAGTGATGTGGTCAGCTTGCACTTACCATTATCAAAAGAAACTGAAAAAATTATCAACGCGCAAGTGCTTGCAGCCAGTAAGCCAAATTTGATTTTAATCAATACCGCGCGTGGTCCGATTATTGATATAGATGCCTTATACGATGCACTCAAAGCTGATCAATTGATGGCCGTTGGTTTAGATGTTTTACCCGAAGAGCCTGCAAATCCTGAGCATCCACTGATTAAGGCCTGGGCGGCAGACGAAGAATGGATTGACCACAGGCTGTTGTTGACCCCACATTCGGCTTTCTTTACCCCTGAAAGTCTTTATGACATGCGTTATAAGGGCGGTGAATTGGCAGTCGAATATCTTGGTGGTGGCCGATTGCAAAATTGTGTGAACGACCAGTGGCTGACCACCCCCAAGTAACCTCGCCGGATGCGGATATGTTGGCGGTGTATCAAAAACGCCGCGAACGGGTATTCCTGATACTATCTGGTGTTTTTCTGTGCACCTTAGCATTGCTAAATGTCCTAGGTATTAGCCGATTTCTTGACCTTTCTTTCAGCATCTTCGGTATCGATATTCCCATGGTAGTGGCCGTTGGCGTGCTGCCTTACCCTGTCACTTTCATGTGTACTGATCTGATCAGTGAGCTTTTTGGTGAAAAGAAAGCTAGAGATATGGTGTGGGTCGGCTTACTGCTTAACATATGGGTGATTTTCTTACTTTGGTTGGGGGGGGTGCTGCCCGGATTTGAACCGTTAGATGCCGTCTCAGGGTTGCCCATGGTTGACGAAGCTGGTCGGCTGCCGGTGTTCTTTGAGGTACGCCAGCTTGCCTTCGGTGCAGTGGCAGCCTCGATGGTAGCCTATCTCATTGCACAGTTTTGTGATGTACGCCTTTATCATTTTTGGAAAAACCTCACCGGTGGTAAACACTTGTGGTTGCGCAATAATGGCTCCACCATGATCAGTCAAATTGTCGACACTACCGCGGTGATTCTAATCACTCACTTTTATGCCCACGCGTTGCCCATATCTGCAGATGAGCCCATCTGGCCACAGCTCATGGTTTTCATCGCGTCGGGTTACGTGTTTAAACTTGTTGTCGCTGCTGCAGACACTGGGCCGATCTATCTGGCGGTAAGATATTTACGACCCTACTTGGGGTTGCGTGGTACTGAAGAAGCGAGATAGAGAATCTTGTAGATTAGGCTAAGCTCGGCCTGCAATTTGCCAGGCAACCACATATTTTGGGGACCCCATGATCAAGCTATACGGAACCCCATCGATGGTAATTTTCTTGGAAATTACTGTTGCACAAAACTGCCTGTGATATTGAGTACGACGGTGTCTGGTGCCATGGTGGGAAAGGCACTCATCGCATAAGCTGACCTGCTAAATTCGCCGCTGGCAGAAAACTCGATATTTGGCGGGGGAGTTTTCAAGTCAGGTAAGCCTTGGTCAAAAGTAACATCTAATATAAGTGGTAGGCTAATACCCTTAATCATTAAATCTCCGGTCGCCGTGATTTGATCGGCTGGATTGCGGGTGATAGCTGTGGTTTTAAATTTGGCCAGCGGAAACTGTTTTGCGGCAAACCAATCTGCGCCTCGCAACATTTGTTCTAGAAGTGGGTTGAATACATCCACGCTTGCGGTGGCGATACTGACTTCAAGTACTACGCCAGACAGTTGTGTTGTGGTAAATGTTAGCCTGGCATCTGTAACTCGAAATTTCCCCTTGGTGTCTCCTATGCGGAATTTTACTTCGGTTGTTTCGCGATCCAATGCATACTGTAGACCTCCAGTCTCATATTCGACAATGGCCAGATCGGCGTTCAGCGCGCGCAAGTTTGTACAGCCACTACTAATAACGCCCACGCTTAGCAGCAACAGCCAAAGTGTTGCATGGTAAAATTTCATGACGCTGCCCGAACTTGAGCGCGCAAAACCCGCGCGCGTTTATCTGCGCCGTCGTGTGACCAGCCGGGTGCTTTGAAACAATAGCTCAGCTGATCGCGCCAGCATTTTGCACGCATACAATCGCGTAATATGTTGGCATATTCTCCGAATGCAACAACCACAGGATTGTAGGTATCGATGTTTTTGGTTAGTCCGTACCGTGGTGGTTCAGCATCTTGTTCGGCGGAGAAGGTGCCAAATAGGCGGTCCCAAATGATCAACACCCCGGCGTGATTGCAGTCTAAGTAGCGAATATTGGATGCGTGATGCACGCGATGATGTGAGGGCGTGTTAAATATCAGCTCGATGAATTTCGGCATTCGAGAAACTAATTCTGTATGTACCCAGAATTGATAAAGCAGGTTGATGCCAATAATGGTGAAGATCATCAGAGCATCAAAGCCTAGTAGGGGTAGTGGTAGCCAAAATAGATACTTGTGCGTGCGCTCGCCTACACCTTGCCGCAGAGCGGTACCAAAATTCAACTTCTGCGAGGAGTGGTGGGAGACATGACCTGCCCATAAAAACCTGACTTCGTGGTTGGCGCGATGAAACCAATAGTAAACCAGGTCGTCAAGGAAGAAGAGGAGTACCCAAGCCCACCATTGACGTAGTACAACATCTTTTAGAGGGCTGATTTCGTGTAAGAAGTAAAATGCAGCAAAAGCTAAAATTTTTGGAGCGATATCGACCACTGTAGTGATCAATAACATCGCCATTGAAGTGAGAAAGTCTTTGAGTTCGTATAGGTTCAGGTTATGCCTGCGCGATATGACCGCTTCCACCACTATTGCCAGACCAAACAAAGGCAGCAGGAAAGGGGTTAACGGATCGTTAGAAAGCTGGCTAAGAATCTGTGAAAAAGTCATCGTAATACTAAAAGCTTATGGTGGTAGCAATTTTGGTAGTGATCACTCTAACATAGGGCATAACCCTGAGTTAAACCAACTAGAGTAGATCACCAATGAAAAATGCAATTATCACTGGCACCAGTACAGGTATTGGCCTTGCCACGAGTGTTCATCTCGCGCGTAGCGGCTACCGAGTGTTTGCTGGTATGCGAAATGTTGCCAAAGCAGATGCGTTGATGGCAGTGGCGAATTCTGAATCCTTACCCATCGAGGTTGTCGAACTCGACATATGTAGTAACGAATCCGTTGATGCAGCGTTTGCAAGGGTGAACGCTGCCGGTCCGGTTGATGTGCTTGTTAACAATGCAGGTATTGGTGGCGCATCCCCGCTAGAACTCACTCCAGAAGACGAACATAAACAAATGTTTGAAACCAATTATTTTGGAGCGGTTCGTTGTGTTCAAGCAGTACTTCCCAGCATGCGAG
>JAADHW010000066.1:7385-9460 GCA_013151695.1 Gammaproteobacteria bacterium | reverse complement strand
TCGCCGATGGGTGTAAAACTGAAAACCGTGATGCCATCCCAGGCATACCAGTAGCCGCGTTGCCGAAGTATAGCTGTTCGCTGTTCTTCGTCGTCGATGGCTGTTGCCGACATCGCATAAATCTTATCCGCGATCTCGATTTGAACAAGCGGGTTGCTGCTGACGGTTTTCACCCAGCTTTCGCCCCGCCAACGCGGCATTTTTGACCAACGGTTCGAGTGAATGTGCAGCCTACCGTCGATATGAAAACAGTTGACCCGTATTGATCTTGATTGTTCTGGTAGCTGCAGAAAACATGCACTCGATTGACCAACAAAACGAAAGTCGCTGGGTGGCGTGGCTTGTTGACCTTCCGTCCGTAGATAACCACTGTCCCGACAACCCGCCAGCAACACCAGCAACATGATCCCGAGCACTTTAGAGGTCATCATCTTGGGCCAGTATTCGTCGAACTTTGATTTACCGATAGTCTCTTGGCTCATGCCGTGTTCACAATTCACTTCGTCATGGTCCCAAAGTGCGAGTGCGCTGCTGAAACTGTTGGGCTGTATTTGTCTTTGGATAGGCGGTATCAGGAACCGGCACGCCGAGAAAATTACACAACGGACTCCAGCCTTGCGTGGCTTCGAACACCAAAAGCCGGTCGGCGGGAATTGTATCGATGACTTCCTGGTTGTGCTGCTTGAAGATTCTGATGGCGTTGTCGCGGTTGGACAAGTCGCCGCCGAAAGTATTTTCCACGACAAGTTTACGCACCATGCGGCCGAGCGGATCAGTAACATCCTTTGATAAATGCATCATGCGTTCAAAGATTGTAGTGACCGCGCTGTCATACCATTCATCAGGATCTCTAAGTGTCAGCAGAATTTTAGATTCTGGATATAATTGCGACAACTCCCGCCAGAAATAACAAACAGGCCAATCGACGGCACTAGCATAGCCTGCAAAGACAGCTTGCCAATCTACTGCTTTGCCTTCGCTAGCGTTTTGCCACAATACGATGTGGTCATTTTTCCCGAACACTTCTACCATGTGATGGCACGGCCCAAATCCCAACTGCTCTAACGCGAGCTTCAGAGAAAGGGTCCCCGTTCGTCCAAACCCCGCACCGATAGTTTTGAGTGGCATTTCCTTAATCCTGCATAACGGTGTCGAATGACGAATCCACGGCAAATCGACTGGTAGAGCTTATTATATTGTCAATTTGAGTACAGCCGAAACAAATATTTACCGACCACCATGCCCATGGCTTCATTGAGGAAACGTTCTGCACCCGGAATAACTTGGATTGAGTTAAGATGCGGGCCAATGGAATGCAACTTGAATTTTGCGCATGTCTCGGTATGTACGAATGGACCTGAGTGTAATCTGCATAGAAGATGACTAAGAATTTCATATCAACCCGGTAGCGACTGACAGACATAGGTGGTAGATGGACATTGAGTGGGTTGCCGTTGGCCTCAGTGATGTTGCTTGGATTTCACTCGCCTTTCTACTGGGTTTGCTGGCACGACAGGTTGGGCTTCCACCCCTGGTGGGCTATCTAGTAGCCGGGTTTCTGCTCAATGCTCAGGGTATCGGCAACGGTGCATTGTTGCAGACACTGGCAGATCTTGGCATCACCTTGCTGTTGTTTACAGTTGGGCTAAAGCTCAATCTTCGTACCTTGGCGAGACCCCAGGTATGGGCGGTCACGGGCCTTCATACCTCAATTGTCGTGGGTGTATTTGGCCTTCTCATCTACGCGCTTGCCCTGTTAGGGACATCTCAGTTTCCTACATTGGATTTTCAGCAATCGCTGCTGATTGCTTTTGCTTTGAGTTTTTCCAGTACCGTCTTTGTCGTCAAGGTACTGGAAGAGAAAGGCGAGATGAACTCGCTTCATGGTCGGCTCGCGATCGGTATCTTAATTATGCAAGATATTGCGGCGGTGGTTTTTCTAGCGGTGTCCGCAGGCAAAATACCTTCATTATGGGCACTGTTATTGTTGTTGCTCATTCCTCTGCGACCGTTGCTGCATCTTCTACTTGCGCGTGTTGGTCACGGCGAACTTCTCGTTCTCTACGGATTCCTCC
>JAADHW010000066.1:0-7347 GCA_013151695.1 Gammaproteobacteria bacterium | reverse complement strand
TGAGATGAAGGGAGACCTAGGCGCACTGATCCTCGGCGTACTCATCGCAAACCATGCCAAAGCTGAAGAAATGGCGAAAACCATGTTGGGGTTCAAAGACTTGTTTCTGCTTGGCTTTTTTCTCTCGATTGGTCTGTCTGGCCAATTGTCACTGCAGACTTTTATTGTTGGCGCAATGCTTACACCGTTAATATTCTTTAAGTCGGCGTTGTTTTTCGTGCTCCTCACAGGTTTCAATTTGCGTGCGCGCACCTCGTTGCTGACCACCTTGAATCTGACAAACTACAGTGAGTTCGGTTTGATCGTAGCAGCGGTTTGTGTTGCCAACGGTTGGATAGACAACGAGTGGCTCATTGTCATCTCTATCGCTTTGGCCTTGTCATTTGTCATCAGCGCAGTGCTCAATACCTGTTCTCATTGGCTCTATGTTGAACACCGGTCGATCTGGAGGCGATTGCAACGACGTGAAAGGCTGGCGGACGACCAATTGCTTGACCTGGAGGGTGCGACGATTGCCATCATTGGCATGGGTGGGGTAGGCACAGGCGCCTACGATACGATGCGTGGTCATCATGGCAAAACTGTTGTTGGTGTAGACATCGATCCGCTCACCGTGCGTAACCAACAAGCAACAGGTCGTAACGTTTTACTCGGTGATCCTAGTGATACAGATTTTTGGGACCGAATCCAAGCCTCGCATACCCTGGAACTGGTGATGTTGGCGCTGCCGAAAGTGAGTACACATCTTGGCATCATCGATCGCTTAACAGAGGTATCCTTTAGCGGGCAAATTGCCGCTATAGCTAAATTTCCGGACGAAATAGAAGCGTTGAAAAAAGCTGGTGTGACAACGGTATTCAACATCTACACAGAGGCAGGTGCCGGCTTTGCCGCACACGTTAATGACCACAAACCAGCCCCAAACGCTTAGCGATTCTCACGATTCGCACGACTGCGCCGGGGCGGCTACTATAGGCAGGTCTTTGTAGCGGATAATCCAGTGAGCACAGCTGAAGAATATTGTTTTACACCTATGAACTACATGGGCGGGCAAGAAACCGTACCCATTGAGGTACCAATCTGGAACGGCCGTACCCATGCGGGGTTGCACTGGCCCGAACATGGATTTGAGCTACTGCACCACGTCTCCGAGGTATCCGATTGGGACAACGAAAGTGAGGTTGCACACTGCTACTATGCTGAGATGGTATCACTCGCCAAACAAATGAGTGGCTGCACCCACGCCTTAGTATCCGGTCACATCAGTCGCAATCCTGCCCAGGCCCAAATACACCAAGACTATGCGCCAATTCAGTTTGTGCACTCTGATTTCACCGACAATTACGCAAGACTGGTCACCGAACGTTATCTGCGTGAGGATCCTGACAGTGTTCGCGCACTGACCGCGGCGGGTCTGCAGGCGAGCGACGTTGCACGCGCCAAGCGTATGCTCATTCTGCAGTTCTGGCGCAATGTCGGTGCACCCGAGATGGACCTGCCCATTGCGTTTTGCGATGCACAGACCGTGCCTCGCCAGGATATGCAAGCCATACATGTGCCGTCTTATGCCGGTGGTGATTTTGCATTCGATACCTACGCAGTGCACCCGCCGCCTTCAACCAGTATGCATGACTGGTATGTTTTCCCACACATGAACATTGAAGAGGTGGTGGTTTTCCGCACCTTTGACAGCGATCTAGTGCGTACCGGTAAACCTTTCTGGACACCACATTCCGCGTTTAAAGACCCTAACGTCCCAGCAGATGCGCCCGCCCGTTGCAGTATCGAAATTCGCGCAACATGCCTGTTCGATTGAATATCTGCAGCGTGCACAAGAGGTCTGGCCCCTTAATTTCCTTGCTGAAGGCCTTATTTGTGTCTGTTGTAATGTCAGTGCTAAGCAGTTGTGGTTCGGGTAGTTCTTCTTCTGGTGCCATCGCGGACCCTTCGCCTCCCCCTCCTTCGCCTCCTCCACCACCTCCTGCCAACAGCAGTGCCTGCAATGCGACCACTGGTTTGAGGGCACCGCTACCCGCTTGCTCATCGGCCACACCATGTACACGTGTGGCGACCGAGCTAGGAGTTTCGTTGATAGATACCTCTGAAGTAATTCCTGCGTGCAACAGTCAATCCTGGGATGAGAGGTTGACGCTGTCTGTCATGGGAGCGCCCCGTCACGCATGCGTAAAACGCCCTACAAATGCTTCCAATACTTCCGTGCGTCCGTTAGTAGTTTGGTTTCATCCCGGTGGTGCCGGTAGTGCCGATACCGCCTCGTTGGAAACGGATTTGCTGGCTAAGGTCGAGAGTTTCGATTTGAGCGATGACTTAACCCAACCCGGTTTTACGCTGTTATCCATTCAGGGTCGCAATTTACGTTTTCCGACGGCCGCCCCACGTGATGGACATCATCATGATTTCTACTACCGAGACCTAAATTCACCGTCGATGAACCCGGACATAGCCAACGCTGATGCCTTCATTGATGCAGTTGTCCAAGAAGGAATTGTCAACACAGATCGCATCTACACCATGGGCTGGTCAAATGGTGCCTTTTTTGCCCAGCTATACGCCATCTCTCGTCATACAGCCACTACACCGAGTGGCAATCGAATCGCCAGCGCATCTGTCTTTGCCGCAGCATCACCCTTTGACGATGTGCGCTGGGATGTATTTGCCAACCAGCCACTCGATAATAACGATACAACCTGCAAACTTCCGGATATACCCAGTTCATCAGTACCTATCCAAATTGTCTACCGCACTTCCGACGCCGCTGTGGCTTGTAATTCTGTGCAAGCAAGTTGTTTCAGGACCGAGCCGGGTTATAACACTGAGAATTGGATTAGCGAGGCTATCAATAGAGTACAGATTCAGGGTCTACGAATTGCAGGTATCGAATCGAATGCTGGCGCTGCTCAGGATACTGATGCTCAGGCTTGCACTGACTATAGCCTGAATTGTCCGGTAGTGAATTGCGCACAAGTGCCCACGGGGAATGGCTGCCTTAGCCTGGTAAACCACCAACGTTGGCCAGATGGTATTTACGGTAATGCATCTTCCAATGTAGATAGAGAAGTCGATATGTTGATTTTTTTGAGAAACAACTCACTTTAGTTCTCCCTGCATCTCGCATATATGTCGACACGCATCGCCAAAGACACAGGCCGCGCACTTAGCTTCGGCTCGACTCCACGTAGCCATAGGTTCACAAAGTTTGGATGAACTTGTCTAGTTTTCGGAAGTTCTAGGCACCAACTACAAGCAGACTATCAATGCCAAGAATATCCAACTCTCTTTACCACATCCTACAAGGCCAGATATGTCCAAAATTGAATTTTATTACGACTTTCGGAGTCCTTTTGCGTACTTCGCAACCCAACGCATGGAGCTTTTGACTAACGCAGGAGCAGAAATCACTTGGCGCCCGGTGTTTGTTGATGTGCTTTTGAACCTCCAACAAAATCAACCCCTCTGGTCTGAGACGGTTGATCCGTTCTGCCCACCAAAACGCGCGCACTTCATGGCCGATATCTTCCGTTTAATTGAATTTTGGAAGATTCCTTTCAACATGCCCTATTCGGCCAAACCCGATGGTAACCAAGCCATGGCAATTGCTGCCCTGTTAGAACAAGCGGGTACCGAACATGCAGATTTCCGTAACGCGATATTTAACGCAATCTGGCAGAACCAGCAAGACCCTAACGACAGTTCTGTGTTGCAAGCCTGCCTTGGGCAACACGATCTTAAGCTGCTGGAACAAGCCCCTACCGAAGGTGTTGAACTGCTCACTAAAAACACCCAAGCTGCCTATGAACGAGGTGTATTTGGTGTACCCACCTTTATGTTTAATGAAGAAGTGTACTTCGGCGCAGATCGCATGGAACTCCTTGCCGCACGTTTAACAGCGTCAACCTCATAGAAACCAAACCCCCTCGAGTGTTTTTCTAAGGCGCGCAGGAATCTCTGGCGAGGCAAGTTGTCGCGAGTGTTTACCCTTGGTTTTTCACCCTCCACCAGCCGATGACAGGGCACAACCAAGGCCACCGGGTTACGGCGATTGGCGCTGGCTATATTTCTACCCACCGCCAACTCGCCTAATCGTTGCGCTTGCTCATCCGTAGAGCAAGTTTCACCGTATGGCACACATTGCAGCAACTCCCAAACCGATTGCTGGAACACCGAGCCTTGCAGATGCAAACAAACGCCAAAATGTTCTAAGTCGCCTCGCAGATAGCTGTAAACCTCAGCCTGCAATTGAACCAGGTGTGTGTTTCTTCCCGGCAAAATCACCGCATTCAACCTGTTGGCAAGGCTTTGAAGTTCTGCCTCCAAGGCTTTCTTGTCGGCAAAGGCGAGTACGCAAACCCCATGTTGCGTAGCGCAGGCGACCATGGCACCCAGCCGGGTACCAAAACGTACAATATTGATCACCCCTTTGCCCATCCTGTCCTTCGGCGAGGATCCAAAAGTCGAGCGATAACAATCGTGAAAGCCACTGAGTGACTCATAGCCACAATCGAACGCCGCTGAGGTGATAGACACACCATTTTGAATTTGACAATACGCCGCATTCAGCCGCAGCAACCGTTGATAACCCTGAAAAGTGATGTGTTGGTGTCTGTTGAACCAACGCCGAACATAGCTTGGCTCTAAGCCCCTTTGCTGCAAATGAGAATCCGTAATCCTACTGCCGGGGTTGTTTTCAAGTTCATCCAGCAACTTCTGTAAGAACTCGGGTGCCGCGCCCTCCAGTTCCATCGGCCGACAGATTTTGCAGGCACGAAAACCAAAGTACAGGGCTTCCTGCGCGTTCACATAGAAGATCACATTCTGAGCTTTGGGTTTGCGTGCGCGACAGGACGGACGGCAAAATATTCCCGTTGTCTTGACGGCCACAACAAACACGCCTTCGTAATAGGACTCTTGATTGCCGATAGCGGCATACTTTTCGTCAAAACTTAGGTTCAACATAACCGTAATCTTGCGGGTATCAACAGGTTCATTCTACCGAAAACTAGACAAGTATGCCGTGGCAGACAATGGCCTCTGCAGCCCGTGTTTTCATTGAAAGGTGATTTAGGCGTCTTGCGTCGCCTAGCCAATAGAGCTATTTGTTTGTCATTGACCGGGTATCCCAGCATTGCTTTCCGCTATGCTGGCGGTTTTCAGTACCAAGCTCAGTAAAAGGGAAGTATGTAGTAATGTTCGATGTTAAGAATTTTCAGATCATCCGCAATAACAAGATATTTGAGGGTTTTATCATTGCCGTCATCATCGTGTCGGCGATGTTGGTCGGAGTCAAAACCTATGAGATGTCGACGTTGTTACTGCAGACAATTTATGTCTTAGATATTGCCATCACCGCCATTTTTATCATAGAAATCAGCATCAGATTCGTCGCTGAAGAACGCAAAGTAAATTTTTTCAAAGATCCGTGGAACGTTTTCGACACTCTGGTTGTCACCATCAGCTTAATTCCTATTGATAACAGCGATATGGCGCTTGTAGCAAGGTTGGTTCGTGTGTTTCGAGTAATGCGCATGGTCAGCATCATTCCAGAACTGCGAGTTTTACTCAATTCGCTCATTATTGCGCTGCCGAGACTTGGCTATGTCATGGCCTTAATGTTTATTATTTTTTACATCTATGCAGCAATTGGAAGCCTATTTTTTGAAAAAATAAATGCGTCTTTGTGGGGCGACATTGCAGTGGCGATGTTGACACTTTTTCGTGTCATGACCTTTGAAGATTGGACAGATGTCATGTATGAAACCATGGAAGTGTACGGTTGGAGTTGGGCCTATTATGTTTCATTCATATTTTTGACCGCCTTTGCCTTTCTAAACATGGTCATTGGCATTGTTGTTAATGTATTAGAGGAAGAACATCAAAAGGAGCTGGAGGGAGATCCAGATCATGTTTCACTGCATGATATTCGCGAGGAGTTGCGTGAGTTGAAGCTGATGATTTCGAAGCAATGAGGCTGCCGATTTAGTTTGGCCCAGACGACGCGGCGTGAGTAGAAAGGGTCAGTGCGCGACCAACTTTGAAAGCATCCTTTTGGAGCGCCACGCCAAGGTATACAAACATGCAGATTGATGACTAAGCCATGATACAGTGATCGATTGTTAACACCTAAAAAGGCAATCAAGTCATGTCGACATTCTTGTTAATTCACGGCGGTTGGCACGGAGGCTGGTGTTGGGACAAGGTTAAAGATGCCTTGGAAGCAGAGGGTCACACTGTCCTGGCACCGGATCTACCTGGCCATGGCAGTGACACCACACCCTTGAGTGAGGTGACCCTAGAGCGATATGCCAGAGCAACCGTGGACTTTGCGGCTTCGTTACCTGGTAAGGTGATCGCAGTTGGTCATTCGATGACAGGCATCAGCAACTTACAGGCAGCAGAGTACGCCCCAGAAGAATTTGAAGCGCTGGTTTTTCTTGCAGCATTTCTTGTTAGCGATGGTCAATGCCTCCTCGATATGGCAAGTCTCGACCCGGATAATTTAGTCATGCCCAATCTCACTTTTTCAGAAGATCAGTCGACCATGACATTTGATCTGGGCGCCATAAAAGAAGCCTTGTACGCCGATTGTAGTGATGAGGACGTTGCACGTGCAAAGGCACTTGTCCAGCCTCAGGCAGCAGCTCCGTTTGGACAGCCACTGCAAGTTTCCCAGCAGCGCGGTGGCAGCGTGCCTAAGTATTATATCGAATGTACACAAGACCGTGCGATTGCGCCCTTTGTGCAGAAGAAGATGTATACCGACCACCCCTGCGTCAAAGTTTTCAGCATGGATTGCAGCCATTCGCCTTTCTTTTCGCAACCAGACGAAGTGGCCCGACATTTAGCTTCGATATCGAGTAGTTGACGCTGTGAGGATCGCAACCGATATTTTACCCACAGCACTTTTTTCTGCGTAAAGTAGCGTTTCTGCGAAAAGTACCCTCTGGGAGGTATCGTTGAGCGAATCGAGAGCACGGCAAGTGTCTGGCGGCGAGAAGGAGGAGTTCTCCCGCGGTACGCGTAACTACATGTTGGCGGTGCTCACCGTCGTCTACATCTTCAACTTCATTGACCGTCAAATACTGGTCATCCTGCAGGAAGATATTAAGGCGGATCTACTTCTCTCGGATACTCAACTCGGCCTTCTGTCCGGCTTGAGTTTCGCTATCTTTTACGTCACGTTTGGCATCCCCATTGCCCGTTGGGCCGATAAGGGTTCCCGGCGCAACATCATTGCATTGGCAGTAGGTACCTGGAGCCTGATGACGGCTCTCTGTGGGCTGGTGACCAACTATTGGCAACTGCTGGCGGCTCGCATCGGCGTGGGCATCG
>JAADHW010000343.1 GCA_013151695.1 Gammaproteobacteria bacterium | reverse complement strand
TCGGGAGAAGCAACACAAACTCTCCGCTCCAACAAAAATCGGTTAGAAAGTCTTACTAAAAGAGAGTTACTGATATTGGACGAACTTGAGCAGGGTCTATCAAATCAGAAAATCGCTGACACTCTCTTCCTGTCGATAACCACCGTAAAATGGCACCTGGCAAATATCTACAGTAAATTGAATGCTAAAAACCGAATGGAAGTGATGGCAGCCTTGCGTAAAAACTAACTATATGGTTATGGCCATGTTTTTCGCACTTTGATTGGGGCAAAGGTTTGCATGCAGATCTATGTCAAGGGTATGTTAAGACTTAATGTCTTTATCCAACCAATATGCGATCAACGCGATAAGGAGTGTCGTTCCGATCCAACTAAAGGCAGGTCCTGTAACATCGGTTGGTGCAGGTGCAAAAGCTTGACCACCTACTGTCATTAAAATAAGTACTCCGATGAGTATGGGCACACCAATTTTTGAACGCCGGCGCATCATAGGCCTAGTGTTTAGATACAAGGTTAGACCGACCAGGGTGACAAAAACCTCAAGCCCCAGTGCCAAATGCAAATTATTCCAAAGGCCGAATCCTACTTTATACGAATTTTCGCCCGCTAACGGCATTTCCGGGATATGGACGATGACATCGAGTAGAAAGTGCGAGAATACGGCAACAGACATCACTATAGCTGCGGTTGTAGAAAAATTCCCACGCCACAAAAATTTGACGATCAAGAACGTTGCGCTTGCCCAAAACAAAGTTGCGGTGAGTCCATGGGAAAATGGAAACTCGAAAGTTAAGTAGTGAAGTTCATGATAATTAGTAGGAATAAGGGCTTTCTCAATGCCAAGCAATACAAATAGTCCCAACAAGGCATCTAACAACATTACCGCTAAAAAGGTCCAACCCAGATTTAGTCTTGGCGCAACTTTTTTCAATGCTAGGCCAACGGCATAATGTCCCACTAACATAGATGTTCTCCTTAAAGTTTATGGCTTGGTAAATGCCTTGGGTAGTTAGGTAGATCGCATTAAGCGGCGCCTGAGTAATTTTCCCGCTAGCGCTGAAAGTGTAAGAATTACCATGATCAGAACGATGACGACTATTTTGGCGATTACGGGTAAGCGTACAAAACCTGTTTCAGTGGAATAAGGTGAATGGGTAAACATTGAATCATCAACGACACCCTCGTCAAAATACCGAGTAAGTAAATTATATGATGCGTCAGGTTGCGCATTCCAAAAATCTCCAGTGTGGCCCATATCGGTTAGTATAAGCTGTTGGCCGTTTTCCAACATAGGTAACAATTGTTGTTGTGCGTACTCAAAAGGTGTCGAAAAATCGATGTTGCCGCTGACCAGCAAGGTTTCGACTGTTGAGGCAGTCACGTGACGATAGCTTGGAGAAAGCGGCGTCATGGCCCAATTGTCGATGACTGGCCAGAAAAGCTCGGATAACGGTGAGCCCATGATGGAGTTGGAATCGCTAAGCGCACTATAGTCACGTTCAAAATCAAAGTCAGCACTGTATCCTTTCGCCAAAAAGTCGCCCCAAATATACATCGTTGGCATCATCTGGTTAAATGCCAGTGACATCAATGCGCATAGTCTTTGTCAGACTGCTGTGTGTTTCGCGGCACTTGTCGTCAGCTGCGCACAACTGATCTATTTGGGCAAGTTGTTGATCAATTTTGCCCGGCTCCCAGACGAATCGCCCAGGAGGATTCACACTGATCATTACCGAACGATAAATGTGTTTGGCATACAGATGATCATAAATTTGAGCGACGCGAGTGCCATAACTTTGGCTTAGTAGGTGTATCTTGTTATAGCCAAGTTGTGTACGAACCGCTTCTATATCTTCCGCCACTTCAACCATATTATAGCCATCGATATCGATACCCTCTTGTCTGAGTCTGTCATTACATTTCCTTATTGCAATAGCGAGAAGCGACTGCGCTTCTTTGCTAAATAATCTAACCTTGGTGTTGCCTAATACCGCGGAAATTTCTGGGCAGTCCAACAGAACTTCCCCGTCTATACTCCGATAGCCAATTTGAACAAAATCATGTTTCTCCAGTAAAGAGGCGGGCGGATTGAAGTTTTGATTGCTGACACCAGGTCCGCCGGTGAGGAAAAATATAGGTTCGGCGACATCTGAACCAGTAGCGGGTATGCGTATAACAGGTAGCGAAATTAACCTTGTATTAGAATCTTGCCGATTTTCGGGGACAGTAATGGTGCCACATTCTGCATCAATACGTTTCTTAGCGAACTTGATTTGACATGGTTTGAGGGTATTTTTTTCTTGCCCATGTACTAGGCTGCTTTGCGCGCCGATAATTGTTACTAGTGCAAACCCGATAATCATTAATCTTTTCAAGAATGCTCCTCGTTTGTTTTCCTTGCGCAGTTTTCTTAACGCGGTAGCCCTGCGCGTTAACCAATGCGATGATTGTCTCTCTCTTTCTCGAATGTCCGCAACCATTAAACCGGATTAAGGCTTCCCAGGTTAAGTTAGGCAAGCTCAACTCGGTCGTTCGGTCGTATTTTCCCCAGCCATCCGTGGGTATAATTGTAGCTGGCTGCCTTTCGCACATTTGCAGCCTTTCAGGGGTAAGGATATGGATCTTAGTTCCGTTGGATTGATTGCCGTTGGCTTGTTGGCTTTCTCGTTGCTTTCAGGCCGACTACGCGGGACCGTCTTAACCGCCCCACTGGTCTTCGTTGTCTTCGGTTATGCGATCGGAGTGGGTGGGTTTGGCGTGGCCGAGATTGATCCGGGCCATGGTGTAATTCAACTCATCGCTGAGGTCACCTTGATCCTTGTCTTGTTTTCCGATGCCGCGCGTATGGATTGGATGCGGCTACGGCGGGACCACAATTTGCCGCTTCGGATGCTGGTGATTGGGTTGCCACTGGTGATTATTTTTGGTGCATTGGTGGCACAAGGGTTGTTCCCAGAATTTTCAGTTTGGGAGGCTGCCTTGCTCGCGGCGATCCTTGCGCCTACCGACGCCGCCTTGGGTCAATCCGTCGTCTCAGACCGTGCCGTACCCGTGCGCATCCGTCAGACTATCAATGTCGAAAGCGGGCTCAATGACGGCATCGCTTTACCCGCCGTGCTGTTATTTGCCGCACTGGCGAGCACCCATGACGCGACCAACACAAGTGAATGGGTTCGCTTTGGCTTGCTACAACTCATTCTAGGGCCACTCGCTGGTGTTGTCCTTGGGTACATTGGTGCACGTGCGCTCGACACCGCCGCAGAGCGCGGTTGGTCTAGTACCTCGTTTCAGGGTATTGGTATTCTTTCGCTGACGATTTTGACGTTCGTGGTAGCGGAGCTGATTGGGGGCAATGGCTTCATTGCGGCATTCGTTGGTGGGTTAGTCTTCGGCAGTGCACTGAAGCACCCCTGTTTGTTTCTGTATGAGTTCATGGAATCCGAGGGGGAGCTTCTGATATTGATCACCTTCCTACTTTTCGGTGCAGTCTTGTTACCAGAAGCGATTGAGCACCTAAACGGCGCGACGATCCTTTACGCAGTGCTCAGCCTGACCGTGATTCGCATGTTACCGATCGCGTTATCACTCATCGGTACGGGGGTTCGGCTACCAACATTGCTTTTTCTTGGCTGGTTTGGACCACGGGGTCTGGCATCGATTCTATTTGCGTTGTTGTTACTGGAAAAGGCGGAAGTGGTTCGGGGCTCTGAGCTGCTCTCGATCACCGTCGCCACGGTTGCATTGAGTGTACTGTTGCACGGCGTGACAGCCGCACCGTTTGCAAAGATCTACGGCCGCATAACGACACGCATGCGCGAGGGTGAAGAGGACCGGAGCGTTCATGAAATGCCGCTACGACATGGTCCAACCAGTGCGTCTCCGCAATCTGCCGACGATGTTAGGCATGACTAGATGTTAGACACGACTATAGATAATACAAAGGCGGAAGTTGTTTGAGGTGAGGCTGACCAGTTTGCCTCTACTTGTCTAATATTCGGTTTTGCGGGGTTTCATCTCGCCGGGTAAATACTCGCGTAAATACGCGATGCTTGCGCGTACAGCTTCTTGTTCCATTTTCTTGGTAATTTCTCCATGACGGATAACGGACAGCGAAAACATCAGGTCGACGATCTCTACGGCAAAAAAGAATATGTCGGTGTGGCTGGGGAAGGTAATAGGATGAAAGTAGAGGGAAAGAGTTTTTTCGAACAACTGTCCCACTTTGGCATCGTTGTCCCGGTCGGCTAGTTTAATTTCGGGTGGTGCTTTACTACCTATAATGAGCTGAGTATAAGCGGGATTATTGCGATATATTTCTGCTGCTCGGGACACGGCTTCAGCAAATAGCGCCTGCCATGACTGGGTGCTTCTGGCGGTATAAGGTTGTTGTAATGTGTGGTTCAGGGTTGCCATAAATTTCTGCGCCAGCGCAATGAAGACTTCGTGTGCATTTGAGTAAAAATGGTAGGCGGAACCCACTGGAATGTTGGCTCGTTCGGCAATCATTTTGAGCGAGATACGATCAAGCGTGTACTCAGCTAATAGTTGGCTGGCTGCAGATAATAGTTCCTCGCGACGTGCCGTTCCTTTGCTGTAGAACGCTTTCACAGGCTTCTTCAGTGCCATCATTCCTCCACGCCCCCGCGTTGCTTGTTATGTCCATAAAACTGAAATGGATACGAGTTTGCATGTACAAATAGTGAGTAATTTGCTGAAATTGCTTTGAAAACTCGAATTAGTTCGATATATTTAACCCGTAACTCGAACAAGTTCGATATTCACGCGATGTTAACAGATCATCCGAGTAGGCGTACATCGACAGTGTTAGGCGGTTGTGCTGGCTCTGTTGCTGATGCCTCCGTAATCGTAACGTAACAGCAAGAGGCATGGCTATGACCCGCGAGAATTGGCGCAGTGGAGTGTTCAAAACAAAGAAGGAAATACTTTCGTCGTCACACGCTCATGTAATACCGGGCAGGGTTGAGCGATTTGCCCAGATGCAGATTCCATTGGTTATTGGTAAACGCGAGGGTTACTACCTATGGGATATGGATGGCCATGAGTTGATGGATTTTCACTTAAACGGTGGAACTTTCAATTTAGGGCACCGAAACCCTTTGGTTGTTGATGTATTGCGCACAGCTCTGGACTCGTTAGATATAGGCAACCATCACTTCCCAAGTGCAAGTCGAGCTGAATTAGCCGAAAAATTGACTGCCCTGACTCCGGGGAATCTCGAATATACCGTGTTTGCTGCGAGCGGCAGTGAGGCAAACGATGTTGCCATTAAGTCTGCTCGGGTCGCAACTGGGCGCCGCAAAATTGTGGCGCTGGATTGTGCATTTCACGGCAGAACTGGCATGGCTGGTGCGGTTGGTGATGACAGCGCCGCCCGGTATTTTTTGAGTGACTATCCTGCCGAATTCATTAAGGTGCCATATGATGATCTTGAGGCAATGGAAAAGGCGCTATGTGCTGCCGATGTGGCGGCAGTACTGATCGAAACCATTCCTGCTACCTGTGGTTTTCCCATACCCTCAGCCGAATATTTGCCGGGAGTTAAAAGTCTGTGTGCCAAGTACGGGTCACTGTATATCGCAGATGAAGTTCAGACCGGTCTTGGTAGGACGGGTCAGTTATGGGCAGTTGATGTGTGGGGTGTTGCGCCGGATATACTGGTGACAGGCAAAGGCTTGTCCGGTGGGGTTTATCCAATGGCCGCTGCATTGTTGTCGCAAAAGGTTGGTCACTGGTTGTCGGACAACCCATGGGGGCATGTTTCAACTTTTGGTGGGAGCGAAATTGGTTGTCATGTTGCAATGGCCGTCTTGGACATATGCAGTCGCCAGGACACTGTCAGCAATATCAACGATATCGCTGCTTATCTGGGTGCAGGACTAAAAGATATTCAAAGCAGGCATCCGTTTTTCAAACAAATTCACCAGCAGGGTTTGATTTTTGGACTGCAGTTTGATCACCCGAATGGAGGAGCGCATATGTCGAAAGCCTTATACGATAAAGGTATTTGGGCGATGTTTGCGGGATTTGACCTTTCTAGATTGCAGTTTAAGCCAGGCCTTTTAGTCGACACGCCGTACTGTGATGAAGCGTTACAACGGTTTGAGTCGGCAATTCCTTTTGCCGAAAAAAGTGGGCGTAAAAAAAGCTCGATGTCGATGAGCCCCGGTTAATTGATATTGATCAGGAGTTAGTTTGAACAAATCATCAAACGCAAACACGACGGTTACTCTGCAAGAGTATGAACGTTTGGCTAGACAAGCGCTTGATGCCTGGGCTTTACCCCGCGACAGCGAGCTTACATTGATCAAACACAGGGAAAATGCGGTTTATCAGTTGGTTGGTAACGATGGTGAACTTTATGCGTTGAGAGTACATCGCCGTGGCTACCATGACGCGGCTAATTTACGTTCTGAACTGTTATGGATGACTGCCCTTAACGGTCGCGGTATTTATACCCCACAAGTGATTGCCACCGTGTCTGGTGATTTGTTCACCAGCGTTGGAGATTCGTATGAGCACTACGTTGATATGCTCAGTTGGGAGGATGGTTTGCCGCTGGGGAGTCTCGAAGAAGGCGTCGCCGGAGGGCCTGCAGCGTTAGCAAAAATTTATTTTGAAGTTGGGCGATTGGCCGGCAAGTTACATCGAGAAACCGAGAATTGGCAGAAGCCTAATGGTTTTGTGCGCCAGGCGTGGGATATCGAAGGTTTATTGGGGGATCAGCCGCTATGGGGGAAGTTTTGGGAGTTGGCGTGTTTAGATAGCCGGCAGCGATCTGTGCTTCTGGACACTCGGCGCCGCTTGGTCGAAGTGTTGGGGAAATTTGGCACAAGCCCGGATAAATACGGCCTGATTCATTGTGATTTTTTACCTGAGAACATTCTGCAATCGAAAACGGAACTTTGTCTCATAGATTTTGATGATTCGGGGTTTGGCTGGTATTTATTTGAGATTGCGACGTCGCTGTTTGTCCATCTGGGAGAAGATCACTTTGAAACCACTCTTGAGGCTTTGGTTGCGGGATATCGGCAAGAGCGTACGCTTTTAGATGAAGATTTAGCAATGCTGCCTGATTTTTTTCTGCTTCGGGGACTTGCCTATTTGGGCTGGGTGCATACGCGTAGGGAAACCGATACTGCAAAAGAACTTACCCCTATTGTAACTCCGGCTGTTGTGCAAATGGCAGAGGAATTTTTAACGCGAACGAACAACCCAAGCTGCTAGTCACGATGTCAGCGAGATGTGCCGGTACTTAGACGGTGGTAGCCCAGTGCTTTGACTGAAAAGTCGGCAAAAATGGGCACTGTCAGAAAAGCCGCATTGCTGGCTA
>JAADHW010000018.1 GCA_013151695.1 Gammaproteobacteria bacterium | reverse complement strand
TCCTGAGAAAGGTTATGCCGTAGATTTTGTCTCATCCGTGTTAAAACAAAACCTGTCTCAAATTGCCGCCCAAGGTGTGAAGGTTGTTTCCAATGCCGGAGGGGTGAACCCGGAGGCTTGTGGCAAAGCAATTGGTAATCTGGTCCAAGACCTTGGTCTCAGTTTGCGGGTCGCGGTGGTCGTTGGGGATGACATTCTTGAGCTTTTGCGCTCGGGCAGGTGCAACTCATTACGAGAAATGTTCTCAGGCAGAGCCTTGCCGCCACTTGAAAAAGTGATGAGTGCCAACGCCTACCTTGGCGCCTTTCCCATTGCCAAAGCGCTCAGCGAAGGTGCTGATATTGTGATCACTGGCCGTAGTGTTGACAGCGCAGTAACCCTTGGCGCCTGCATCCATGAATTTGGTTGGCAGGCCGACGACCTAGATGAACTGGCAGGTGGGTCTCTGGCGGGTCATGTGATCGAATGTGGCCCCCAGGCGACGGGAGGAAACTTCACCGATTGGCGCGAAGTGGCTAACAGCATCACCGATATTGGTTACCCCATTGTTGAGATCGATTCAACAGGGTCGTTCACTTGTACGAAGCCTGAAGGTAGTGGTGGGATTGTCACTATAGGTACGGTTTCTGAGCAGATCCTCTACGAGATTGGCGATCCTCAAGTCTATACGCTACCCGATGTTATTTGTGACCTCGCACAAGTGACAGTGCAGCAAACGGGTGAAAATCGGGTTGCTGTGTGTGGTGCCACCGGTTATGCACCACCCGACACATATAAAGCCAGCATCACCTACTTAGACGGCTTTCGAGGGCAGATGTTGTTGTCGTTTGCGGGTTTTGAGGCGGACGAAAAAGTTAAAGTGATGACAGATGCGGCTTTGACGCGAACACGGCAGAAATTACAAGCGCTTAATATGCCCGATTACGAGGAAGTGAGCCTCGAAGTGTTGGGTACCGAAAGCCAATACGGTGCCGCCTCACAAGTCTCCGCCGGCGCCCGCGAAATTGTGGGTAAGTTTGCTTGTAAACACGTGGATCAGAAAGCCATTAGCCTTCTGTTTAAGGAGGTGACAGGTATTGCGCTTGCAACTCCGGCTGGCCTTTCGGGTTTGGGGGGTGGGAGGCCAAAACCTTCTCCGGTTGTTCGTTTGTTCTCTTGTTTAATTAGCAAACAGAATCTCTCAGTGTCAATCAAAGTAGCCGACGATACGTTTCACATCAAAACTGCTGACGGCGAGGTCTTTAACCCGGCGTCACTAAAACGCCCCCCGGCACTTTCGAAGGTGCCCGAGCAAGACGTAGTTGTTGTACCTTTGATCAAGCTTGCCTGGGGTCGCAGTGGTGATAAAGGTGACAAGGCGAACATTGGCATAATTGCACGCAGACCCGAGTACCTCCCCTATATTGGCGCGGTGCTCACCGAACAAGCAGTTGCCGCACGTTTTGAGCATTTTTTGCATGGGCCCGTTGAGCGCTTCTTGATGCCGGGGCTGAATGCCATCAACTTCCTCTTACATGAAGTCTTAGGTGGCGGCGGTATTGCCAGTTTGCGTAACGACCCCCAGGGGAAAAGTTACGCTCAGATACTTCTCGATCACCCTATAGCGGTACCAACTCAATTGGCGGAAAAACTCTAATGGCGCTCTTTCGATCCAAAATTTCTACCCAGTCAGAGACTTTCCTTAAAAATCGGGAAGATATGTTGGGACTTGTCACCAAACTTCGAGAGTATGAGTCTCGCGGCGAGACACTATCTGAGAAACGACGCCCAAGATTTCAACAACGCGGTCAGCTGACACCAAGAGAGCGGATCAAGCGACTGCTTGATCCGGGGATGCCGTTTGTTGAGTTATACAACATGGCTAACTTTCTGATGGATGACCCAGATCGGCGAACCAGTATTCCTGGTGCCAGCGCGATTACCGGCATCGGCTTTATCAATGGTGTCCGTTGTCTTGTTTTTGTTGATGATAGTGGCATTAATGCCGGAGCAATCACCACCGGTTCTATTCAAAAGACACTTGGCCTTTTGAAAATTGCCCTGGAACAAAAGCTTCCCTTGGTGCATTTGGTTGAAAGCGCAGGCGCTAATTTGATGCAGTACACGGTGGAACTCTGGGCTCACGGGGGTGCCATGTTTTATGGACTCGCAAAATTGTCCGCAGCGGGAATCCCCACGTTTGTTGTTTTACATGGGCCTTCAACCGCGGGAGGAGCCTACCAACCCGGGATGAGTGACTACGTGATTGGGGTTAAGAAAAATGGCATGGCGGCCTTGGCTGGAGTCGCTCTGACCCAGGCGGCGACCGGGGAAATTGCGGATGAGCGGGAGCTTGGTGGCACGGAAATGCATGCATCTGTGTCGGGCCTTGTGGAGTATCTGGCAGAAGACGATGCGCACGGTATTTTAATCTGCCGTGATCTTATTGGTCGGCTCGGTTGGAATAGACATTGCTCGGCTGCACCCAAAGATGAGGTCCAAGCGCCAGTGTTAGATCCGCGAGACCTGGCTGGTGTTGTTCCGGTGGACTATAAAATTGCCTATGACACCCGTGAGGTTATGGCACGTATTGTCGATGGATCGGACTTTGTTGAATTTAAACCACGCTTTGGTCCCGCAACTGTCTGTGTGCAATCCCAAATCTTTGGCCATGCAGTGGGCATAATTGGCAATAACGGTCCGTTGGACCCAAGTGGTGCTGCCAAAGCCACCCAGTTTTTCCAGTTGTGTGATCAGTCCGATATGCCAATTGTATTTCTCAATAATATCACCGGCTACATGGTGGGTACTGAGTATGAACAAGCCGGGATGATTAAGTTGGGTTCTAAGATGATCCAAGCTGTTTCTAATGTCCGCGTGCCGAAACTTACCCTCTATATAGGCGCAAGTTTTGGCGCCGGTAACTACGGAATGTGTGGTTATGGTTATGAACCCGATTTTCTGTTTGCCTGGCCCAACGCTACAACGGGTGTCATGGGGGGTGAACAGGCGGCGATCACCATGGATGTTGTTGCCCATGCCAGCGCAAAACGGCGGGGGGTTGAGATCACCGCGCAGATGATCGATAAAATGGAGGTTCAGAAGCAAGCGATCATTGATCACTTTGAACCTCAGTCTGACGCTTTCTACACCTCTGGGCGCATGTTGGATCAAGGTATTATTGATCCCCGTGATACTCGAAAAATTCTTGGATTTGCGCTTGAGACTTGTTGGGAGGCGCGCAAACGCAAGCTGCACCCGAATAGTTTTGGTGTTGCTCGAATATGAGGAGCGACCTTTGATTGACCTACCAAGTTGCGACACGCTTGAGCTAGAGCTGGATTATGCAAATCGCAAACCTTATTGGGCCCAGGGCTCTGCAAACAACGAGAGGTACTGATGCGCAGCTTTGACACAATTCTAGTAGCTAACCGTGGCGAGATTGCCGTACGGGTAATGAAAACGGCGAAGGCACTGGGTTACCGCACTATTGCTGTTTACTCTGAAGTAGATGTACATGCTCCCCATGTACAGGTTGCTGATGATGCGGTGTGTATCGGTCGTGCACCCGCGGCCGAGAGTTATTTGGTGGTAGAAAAAATTATTGCAGCCGCCCGGGAAAGCGGCGCACAGGCTATTCATCCGGGATATGGGTTTTTGTCGGAAAACCCAGGCTTCTCCAAAGCCTGCGAAGACGCGAATCTTGTTTTTATTGGTCCTACGCCTGAATCGATAGAATTGATGGGTAATAAGGCAACGGCTAAACAGCGGATGAGACAAGCTGGTGTTCCGTGTGTCCCCGGGTACGACGATGCGGATCAGACGGATGACAAGCTCATTGTAATGGCGAAACAAATCGGTTTTCCCATTATGGTTAAGGCGGTGGCTGGTGGTGGTGGTCGGGGTATGCGTTTGGTTCATGACGCTGTTGATCTACCCAAATCAATTACCTCAGCACGATCCGAGGCGATAAACGCCTTTGGTGCTGGCGAATTGATACTTGAGAAAGCGATTGTGCAACCGCGCCATGTAGAAGTGCAGATACTTGCCGATACCCATGGGAATGTAGTGCATTTTGCAGAGCGTGATTGCTCGGTGCAACGCCGTCACCAGAAAGTAGTTGAAGAAGCGCCCTGTCCAATTATGACCGAGGAATTGCGGGCTCGTATGGGTGCTGCAGCCGTTAATGCTGCAAAAAGTATCGCCTATCGTGGCGTTGGCACAGTTGAATTTTTGTTGGATACCACCGGCGAATTCTATTTTCTGGAGATGAACACCCGCCTGCAGGTTGAACACCCGGTCACTGAGATGATCACTGACGTTGATCTTGTGGCTTTGCAGATTGAGGTGGCCCAGGGAGAAGTCCTAGGTTTGTCTCAAGAAGATATTAAGCTTAATGGCCATGCCATTGAAGTACGTCTTTATGCGGAAGACCCGGCGCAAAATTTTCTTCCAGTCACAGGACACGTTGACCTCTGGCAGCCAGCTGCGGGAGAGGGTGTTCGTATTGATGCGGGGATTGTGTCCGGCCAGGACATTTCCCCGTATTACGACCCCATGGTAGCTAAGGTAATTGCTTGGGGTGAAACTCGACAGCTTGCAATCAGTCGGCTTATTGGCGCGTTAAAAAACACCCGTTTGTTTGGTATTAAGAACAATAAGAGTTTTCTGATTGACGTACTTTCGAAAGAGAGGTTTCAAACAGGTGAGGTGACAACTGCTTTTATCGCACAAGAGTTCGATGAGCATTGTGTGCAGCATGAGCCTTTATCTGTCTCTGTGGCATCTATTGCGGCGGCTATTCAGTATCAAACTTCACGAAGTTGTGCCAGGCAACGCAGTTTGGGGGTAAATACAGAATTGCTGAACTGGAGTTCTGCGGGATGCTTAGAAAGCCACTATAAGTATTGTGTTGATGAACGTTGTCTAGAACTGGTTCTTCTCACGTCAACCCCGGCTGAATATGAGGTTTGTCATGAGCAGCACAAGACACTTGTCACGATTATTGATATGGACACTTCTGAGGCCATGCTTTCAGTTAATGGTCGTCGTTGTCAGGTAGGGTTCTTCGTGTCAGAAGAAGGTAACATTCAATTGGACGTTGATGGCAGGATGTATGCGCTGCGTAACGAGTTTGCTTATTCTGACCAAATTGATGAGGCTGGTGGCGGTGGCCGAGTAACCTCTCCTATGCATGGTACTTTGCTGGAGATTTTTGTGGAAGCCGGAGACTCTGTTTCAAAGGGTGATCGTTTAGGTGTTCTTGAGGCGATGAAAATGCAATGCGAAATCCTGGCGGAAATTGATGGTGTGGTAACCAACATTCACGCCGCTTCTGGATCGCAAATTGCCTTGGACGAGTTGATTATGGAAATTGAAGAGCCGTTGGTTGCGGCCTAACGGGTTGTCTGTATTGGTTAACAACTCTTTGGTATTAGCAGAGTGATGGATTGTATGGAGAGGCTTGGTGATCCGTCCAGATTCCGACTGGGGAGTAGCTGACTAGGACCTCTTCCACTTCTAAGGTGACCAACCGGTTGGCGCCAGGATGCATATTTTGATCTACGTTGTCGCTTACTGTTGCATTTCCAGTGAGGTGCAGTGTTCTGCCTGTCACAAAATCGATGTCGGTAAGTGCCAGCCGAGAGTCTATCCTGAGGTTGCCGAGGGTGTTGAACATGCCATTTCCTGTGTAGTCGGGTATCTCACAATTTTTGTGTCGCCGAGAAGCCGTAAGAATCCAGGGTTGCCGCCGCGGTGGGTTACGTCTGCGCCGTGGTCGGGATAAAAAGTGGCCAGAAAAGCGGTGTCACTCTGCTTTAGTTGAGCACGATCAATCTTGCTCAATGTAACCGAAGAGGATGCTGTTGTTAGCTTGGCGGTACAGGCTTGAGGCTCGTGGCTGCGTTGATGAATGTACTTGGGGCAAAGACCGAAGTATCTGGAAAGCGAATAACAAATTTGTCCGTCCGACTGAACTTCGGCTCGACCCATTGACTTGGCCCGCCGCCGATTGTTCGGATCGAGAAACAGGACTCCGAGGTGGTTGTTCTGACCGAGATTAGTTAAGAGAGGATCGCCGTTGTCCATCGGGCAGGCGATGGAGATGACCGAAGAGTCCTTCACTGAGAACAGTTGGGCACCAACCGAAAAAAACGCTGAGGCCCAAGGCCTGCCAGCTTGGTCAACTGAAGCCACCGCCGCGAAGGTACAGCCCTCTACGAATTCTATCTCGCGGTCTTTGAAATTGGGTGCAAGTGTTCGAGCCGCCCACTGTTCGTATTGGGCCGGGTCGCTGCCAGAGGCCACTTGGACCTCTACCTCTCCTTGGTGGAAAAAATGCGACTGCTGCACCGTATGCTCCTGTAGTTGTTCGTTATAGATTAAAGTCTGCAATGATTGTGCCTGAATCTCGTCAAAGAAAACGCCACAATTTGATCTGTTCCAACCAGGCTTTCGCGAAACTCAAATTGGCGGTTACAGTTACTATTCTTGGCTGCACCAATATATAGTGGCCTTGGATGTCTGCTTACGGAAAAGTGCTCATGGAAAAATCGACCGCGTCGTTAGGTAGCGGTGTTGATATTGCTTACCTGGAACGCCCAGGTGGAGAGATACCGCTGGTGTTGCTCCACGGAATTACAAACAACGCTCGGACTTATGAACCAGTGTTTGCCGGTATCGACCCACGGTGTCGTGTGTTTGCATTGGATTTTCGTGGTCACGGTGATTCGGCGAAACCAGACTCGCGTTACGATACCGAGGCTTACGCCAACGATGTGCGTCGTTTCATAGCAGAAGTTGTTGGAGGTCCCGTACTTCTACAGGGGCATTCGTTGGGCGGCATGGTAGCGGTTCAAGTTGCGGTGACTGCGCCCGAACAAGTCTTGGCATTATTCCTAGAAGACCCACCCTTGTACTTCGTCAACAACGTCAGTGAAACTTACCAAACCATATTTAATGGCATTGTCGTAATGGCTAAAACGTTGCAGGACGGCAGTCGTAGTATTGACGACTGGTTTGAGGTGATGGCGAACGCCCCCGACCCTTATACAGGTAAACTAGGGATCGAAGCAGTAGGGGAAGAAGGCATTCGGCTACGATTAGAGTCCATCGCTATGATGAAACCCAGGGCTATGGAGGATACCCTCGATCATTCCCTTAAGTGGGATACCGAGCAGGTTATCAGTCACCTACGGTGTCCGCTGACCATGATCACGGGTAACCCAGACCTTGGTGCCGTTATTTCTCCCCAAGAGTCGAGCCAAGTAACCGACATTGTCAGCAATAGCCAGGTGCTACAACTCGACAATGTGGGACATTTGATTCACACAGAACAGCCTGACGCTTGGCTGTCTGGGTTGAACACCTGGATTGCTACTCATCATAAAAGCTAGCTATTGATG
>JAADHW010000044.1 GCA_013151695.1 Gammaproteobacteria bacterium | reverse complement strand
TATTAATGTGGGTAAAAGTAGGGGCGATTCATGATGTTGTGGTTGGCGATAACGCTCCGGATTGTGATGTATTTGTGGTTGAGTCGATGATGCGCATGCTTGGCGTATCTGCGAATAAAGCTCATCTCATCTCCAGCACTGATCTTCCAAAGTACCCACGCCCAAAGATTAACTGGTATTTTGATATAGAGGCTTCACAGGACAGCTGACCTCCCTGCCAGCTTGTTGCCGTGAAGTTGTTTAGCGAGCCTAATCCGCATCGGTAGGCCGAGTAGTAATACACCGCTAATGAGCCGGCCATGTAGATGATTTCAAAGACGATGATCGGGTAGAAAAACTAAGCGATCTGGAATCGCCACTTTCGGGGTGGTGTTTTCTATGTTGTTGAGATTCTCTGTATCCATCAGGCCGAACTCACTTGTGGGCTCAGCGTCGGTTAGAGCAAACGGCGGACTCGGCTGCAATAGGCCTCGTACTCGCCGCCGAACTTGCGTTCGAGGTAGCGCTCTTCGCGGACGATGACGCCGTAATTCAAGAGCACCCCCGCGATTGCGGCCAACACCACAAACCAAAGGCTGTTCGACCAGATCCCCAACCCCAGCACCAGCAACACCATCGACACGTAGATGGGATTTCGCGAGAAGCGAAATGGTCCAACAGAAACGATGGCGTCGGTAGGCTCCGAAGTTGGTATCGATGCGCCGCCCTTGAGGAGCGTCGGCATCGACCAGCCGGCAAGGCCAAACGCCGCGACGGTCAGGATGGGACCAAGAATCAGGGCCACCGAGTCCGGCAGGAAAGGTAAGGGCTCGACCCACCGAAGCACGAAGCCGACCGCAATTGACACCATTAGCAGCATCGGCGGCGGAAATGCAACACTGGCGTGATCCGACAGATCAGTTTTATCGTTCAGCCCTTCGGGCCGCTCACTATCCACCATGGTTACCAAGTCTCCATTGATCATATGGGGTACATCCAATCCAGTTTGCCCGGTTACGCGACATCCAGCATGGGTTAATGTTACGAAATACCGCGTACTTATCTTTGTTGCACATGGATAATCGAAGGTTCTATCTGTGAAAGAAGCAGGCTTGCATTTTTTGATTTCATGCGGCCACTCAATTTGTAAAACCGGATTTGGTCAGCGTCAGATAAGTAATTCCTCGCAAGTAGAAGTTTCTTGCTGACCGGAACCCTAGCCGCATTCATGGTTTTGATTTGGAAATCCAGTATTGTGGCTTGTTCATCGACGAGGTATCGCAGAACTTTTTCAGGGGTGCCCACATGTCGTTCAAATTCAACAAATCCAACCGTTTGGATAAAACCTTTGCTTACAAACTTGGCTTGAATACTGTTTACCGTTTCGAAATTGCCAGCATCGATTACCTGACCTAATTCATCGATAGAGTAGCCACGGGACAATACAAAACTGTATAGGTAACTCTTTTCCGGCGCTGCCTCAGCGGTAGCTCTAATTCAGCAACAATTCGATCCTCTTCGTTTTCGATGGAAGCAATCGACTTATATGCTGCTTGAATTTCATTTGTTTGATCTTGCGCAGCGATGGCGCTAGCTGAAAAGACAAAGACAAAGACAAAGGCGAATAGAACAGTACTAAATGAACTAATAGAATGTCTCCCGCTTATGGTAGTAGTTAGTTTGAAGAACCAATGAATTGTTTGAATTCCCTACCGTCATATCACGCGCGGCTGTGACGGTGCGGTCGCACCCCTTGGACGACGTTTGTTGACGATGGCAGGTTGGCTGGGATGCTGAATAATAAACCGTGTTTGTACTGGTTGCACGACATGCTTTAGACTCGTACTTGGAAGTGGCTCGTTGTGCAATTACGGGCGCTACGTCATCACATCACTGCAGGAGAGATCTTCATGGCGGAACAAGACTTGGCGATAAAAGGCACCTGTTTTTGCGGGGCGATTGAGTTTGAGGTATCCGGCGAAGCCAATGTCATGGGTTTTTGCCATTGCGAAGACTGCACAACTTGGGCCGGCGCGCCAATTAGCGCGTTCAGTTTGTGGCCAGCGGCTAACATCGTAGTCACCAAGGGCGCAGACAATTTGGGTAGCTTTGCTAAAACTGATGCCAGTCATCGTAAGTTCTGTAAAACTTGCGGTGGCCACGTTTTTACCGACCATCCAGATCTGGGTATGTTTGATGTTTATCTAAATACAGTTCCGGGAATCAAACATACACCCAGTATGCACGTTTATTATGCTAAGAAGACGGTGTCGATGAGCGACGGTCTGCCTAAGTTCAACGATTTACCAGCGGACTTCGGCGGTTCAGGAGATATGTTGCCGGATTAATTTTATGACAGCCTGGATGAGCGTGGTGCCTGCCAGATTGTCGTTGAGGCGATCAGGACAACAAGGTGGCGGCAGGTCATCGAATACCTGTGAAATTTATATTATCCTTCCTCTGGGTTGAGGAATCCGTCTACTCGGACAAAAAGGGAAACACTAATGGCTACAACACAAACTGCGGTCTGTGCGGGCCCAGGCTATGCCTCTCCGCAAGAGGCCATCAAAGCCCCACGTGAAAAAATTGCCTACACACTATGTATCTACACCGGCACTGGTGTCGAAAAACCCGATTATCTTGCCACCATCGATGTTGATGAAAACAGCCCCGAATATGGTCAGGTGATCCATCGCACAGAAATGCCCATTGTTGGTGATGAGCTCCATCACATGGGGTGGAATGCCTGTTCATCGTGTCACACCGACGCCAGCATGTCGCGCCAATACCTCATCATTCCAGGTGTTCGCACCTCAAATTTCTACATTGTCGATACGGCCACCAACCCGCGCAAACCCACCTTGTTTAAAACCATAGATGGCGAAGAGATCAAGAAGCAAACCAACCTCTCTGCTCCGCACACGGTGCATTGCCTGGGCGCAGACATCATCATCTCGATGCTGGGTGATGCCGAGGGCAACGCCCCGGGTGGTTTCCTACATTTGAATAAAGAGTTCGAGATTGTCGGTCGTTGGGAAAACGACATCACCGGCATGAATTACAACTATGATTTTTGGTATCAGCCGCGCCACAACATGATGGTTTCTACTGAGTGGGCCGCCCCCAACACCTTTATGCCAGGTTTTGATCTCGACGACGTAGGCAAAGGCAAGTATGGGCAGAGTATTCATTTTTGGGATTTCAAAAACAAAAGCATAGAAAAGACCGTTGATCTCGGCGAAGAAGGCATGATTCCACTGGAGGTGCGCTGGCACCATGACCCAAACTCTACGCATGGTTTTCTCGGCGCAACTTTATCATCCAACATTTTCCATTGGTTCAAGGATGACAAAGGCGAAGTAGTCATTGAAAAGATCATCGATGTCGACACCGTGGATGTAGAAAGCTTTCCCGTGCCCATGCCAGGTTTGATCACCGATATCCTTGTCTCCATGGATGACAAATACCTCTATTTTTCAAATTGGCTACACGGTGATCTTCGTCAATACGACATTACCGACCCGTCCAACCCAGTATTAACCGGACAAGTTTGGATTGGCGGCCTATTGGGTAAGGCTCCCGTCATCAATGGTAGAGAGGTAGCGGGTGCGCCGCAAATGATCCAGCTTTCACTGGACGGTAAGCGGATGTTCGTGACGACCTCTCTATTCTCTACCTGGGACAATCAATTTTATCCCGATATGAAAGAAGCTGGGGGTGTCATGTTGATTGTTGGCTGTGATGTCGACAACGGTGGAATGGCCATTCGCAACAATTTCCTCGTTGACTTTGGCAAGGAACCCAACGGCCCATCACGCGCCCATGAAACCCGCTACCCGGGTGGTGACTGCTCCTCTGACATCTGGGTTTAGGCCACGTGTGCGCAAGCACAAAGTCATATTAAAAAATCGTGGCAACTTGACCTTGGAAGTGGCTGAAGACGAGGCGATCATCGACGTTGTTGAGGCCGCCGGCTATGTCTTACCGGTTGGTTGTCGCTATGGGGGTTGCATCACCTGCGCAGCAAAAATGTTAGCCGGTAGCGTTCGCCAGCCTCGCGGCACAGCGTTGAACAAACGCCAAAGCCAACAGGGTTATGTGCTACTTTGTGTGGCTCGACCCAATGCCGATTGTGTCTTCGAAGTAGGTGTCGAAAGCCATGACACGCTGTATACCAATCCGTTTGCAGTAGCTAGGCCTCAGGTTTTATCCTCATGACATGAAAGTCAACGCTCACAAACAATCCACTGAAACTTGGTCCCAACGATGCATCTCCGTTCCTCCGTTGTTGCTCGCCCTTACAATGATTTGCACCGTGTCCGCCATTAGAGTTGGGGTGTTTATGGTTATGCCGGCACTGCCAAAGTCGTTGCTAATATTTGCAAATACAACTTCAGGAGCACCATTTAGTAAATAGCTTAGCTGGATATAGTCAGTAGACTCCATGCGGCCTGACTCGCGGATGGTAACCGAAACGACAAAATCAGCGCCGCCAGTTTCAATGATCTCGCTGCTCCAAATACCTACGCCATCTATATCGCGAGCCCTAAATTCATTATTGCGGACCTCAAAAAAATCGCCAGATCCAGTCATGGTTAAGTCTGAGTCATCAATCGACCACGCGGTAGCGCCGTTGTCTACAATGGTGCCAAAAGCGAGGGCAAAGTCCTCAGTCCAGTCTGTGCAGCTACCCCCAACTGTGGCAGGTGTGGTACTTGTGCTTACGCCGTCAGCGTAGTTTGGCTGCGCGTCGTAGGCAAAAGCCGAATAGAAGTAAGTGGTGCCATTGGTTAGTCCGCTATCTGTGAACGCAGTACCAGCCGCTTCGTATACTAAAACCCCATCATTAGGCCCCGCTGGTGCGCTTCCTGTTGCCCGGCGAATTCGAACGCCAGCAAAATCTGCGTCAAGGGGGTTATCCCAAGTTAAATTTATCTCGGTATCTCCAGCGGCGGACGAGAATGCCGTGACATCGCCGGGCGGAACGGCATTTGACGGTAGACAATCATTCATGGCCAAACAAAGCATCTGCCACAGTGTGTTATCAAACCCGCTCGGGCCAAAACCACCACCGTCTGGGGCTGCCGGCCCATGCCGAACAACAACCAAATCTAGGCTGGGCACCACATAGATTTTTTTATCACCCGCACCCAGTGCGGCATAAAGATCCGCTGGCGCCTCGGGGATAAGTTCGCCGGCAGCAGCCGTGATGTCTCCAGGCAAAACATACACGCTGCCGCCGTTTAGCCAGGTCAAATTGCCATAAGCCTCATTAAAACTTTGCGACGCCACTGTCATTTCTGCCAAATAGGTTTTGTCTTGAATGATGTCAACTCCATCCCAAGTTCCGTTACCCAACATCATGAGCCCAAAACGCGCCATGTCTCGTGCAGAATTTTCAGAGGTCTTGGCGATGACCCCGTTAAATGGCACAGAGTCATTCATGCCAATCAGATCGTAAAGTCGGCTTTGCACAAACTGGTCATAGTCACCATCGGGGTTTTGCAGACCAATAATGTCGCCCATCAAATGGTAAGCCGTGGTGTTGTAGCTCCATTGGGTATCCGGGGCGACGTCATAATTTATGAGGCCGAGGAAGATTTGTTCGCTCATGCCGCTGATCATAGTTTGTAGATGCGCAATTGTGAGAACAGCTTCTTGTGGCGCGGTGGCCGTTGACCAGTTGTTGAGATAACTTGAGACAAAGTCTTCACGTGTAACAAGACCTTCTTGTTGGGCAACACCAAACAGAAATCCGCCCATGGTCTTATGTGCGGACTGTATTCTGCTTTTGGTGTGCAGGTCCCAACCATCCCAATAGTTTTCAGAGACGATGTTGCCCTTGTGCAAAATAACCAAGGCGGTTGAATCTTGTTGGTCTGCATAAGTCACGGCAGCAGCCAGCGCAATGGCATCCCAACCAAGGGACGCAGCACTTTCAGTGTTCCAGGTTGTATCGCCCACCGTGGTGGGCGGATAGTAATAGTCGCTTGGGTCAGCCGCGTGGCTGACAAGTGACAGCAACAATGGGAGTAGCAAAAAATACTTGGAAATGCGGATAATTTTTGTGGGGTGAGTACCCCAGATAACATTTATATGGTTTGTCATAACACACTCCAGTAGATATCAAATACGGCTGTATGATTCGTTTGGCGTCGCTTCGCCAGCTTACTTGCTGTCTTCTGGCGAAAGCCAAAGTTGATGATGGCACAGTATTAATTGTATACAATATTGTCAACAAAAATGTGGAACTTTGCCCAGCGAGCAAATGCGCATACCAATCACTCCCCAACCAACCTCGTCCAACGAGAAAATTCATCAACCGGTCATTTAGCTAAGTTGGTGGGTACTGACGGGGCAATTGAGCGATTGCAAAGGCCAGCAAGGCGTGTTGTAGCAGAACAAACGTTCTGTTTCTGTAGATCCCATGCCCCGTTTACGCTCTCACACTAAAGAATCGCTTGCTGAATCTGCTATGCGGCGCTTTTGGAGTCATGGATTTGAAGGCACGTCCATGGACGACCTTGTTAAGTCAACCGGTGTCAGCCGTCACGGAATTTACCGGGACTTCGCCGGTAAGCGAGAGTTATTTCTTGCTGCCCTTGATAGATATAAACACCATGTGGTCACCCCTGCTTTTGCTCAAGTGGAAGCTGATGATGCAGATCTTGATACTGTCGCGGCCTTTTTTGAATACCAAATAGATCAGGCGGTTGCCATTGATTTGCCGAGGTCGGGCTGCCTCTTTGCAAATACGATGACGGAAATTGCACCTCACGACTCGGCTGTGCACGAGTGTGTACAAGCCCATCACGACCGGTTGCGGGCGGGTTTTTTAAACGCCTTGCAAAATAATGCGTGCAAATCTGACGGGCCAGTAAGTGCAGATCTGGCGGCACTGGCGCAGGTCATGGTTGTGTTTGCCCAGGGTTTATGGACCACGTCGCGTGGGTATGCGGACGACATGACGCTTCGACGTTCGGTGACTGATTTTTTGGATATGCTGCGGGTAAGGATCACTTTATGACGTCAGCGTTGGTACTTCCGAGCCCAATTTTTACTCGGGTTTTTCTTATGACAAGCTTGGTAAACGCGCTTTGGATCAACGCATCGGAAGTATTCCGGTATTTCGTCTTGGTCATGCCTAGGTATGTTCAATATGAACCTTGCGGCTCACAAGATCCTGAGGATGGCACTTCTATTAAGTTGGATTGAACTAGGTGTGGTCGTATGCATGGTTATTTGGGGTATGAAGAGATTATCCACGCCCCATAAATTGTTGGCGGGTTAGCTGATACAGAACAACAATAGGTATAGCGATGGCAAAATCTAAAGGGCTTGGGCGTTTCTTGTCATTTGCGGAACATAAAGACATCTATGTGGCATGTACCACTCGGTGCACGGCAATTAGGTTGAAGGGGGGTGGGGTATGTCTATTTAGCCCGGTTGCAGGCTTAGGTGCAGATGCGTTGCAATCGCTCGCGGACATTGGACCAGTTACGCATTTGCTGGCACCGAACCACTACCATAACAAGGCATTGGAGGAGTATTCAAAGGTATTCCCTGCAGCGCTCGTTTGTGGTCCGCCCCCTGCGATAACACGCCTTGCTAAGCAAACCGGAATGGATTTTGCTGATTTATCGGACCTCACTAAACGTCTTCCCAAAAGTATGACGTTTGTTGAATCAGCGGGATTAAAAACCGGGGAAATTTGGTTGCGTGTGACCGCTGGCAAACTTGTGGTGTGGATTGTGGTTGATGCACTTGCCGGGGCGAAAATGACGCCTAAATCAGACCGCTGCGATACACCGGAAGTCTTGAAGCCTTTTCCAACCTACGGCGTGCAAGATTTGCCGACGTACAAAACCTGGTTCAATCGGCAACTGCACAACGATCAGCCAACAATTGTTGTTCCTTGTCATGGCGCAATCATAGCGGCTGAAGATTTGCCGACCAAGATCAACAAGACAATGCAGCAGCGGTTGTGGCCATGAGCAGTTACATTTCTAAGAGGACAGTATGACCGCACACCCCATGGATTCGATTCCCGTGGGCCAAGGCGTATTTTGCCAAGGCAGCACAATCAGATGATCAGAAGTTCAAAGTTGGCTTTGTCGCGGGATATGAAACTTTCACGTTTCTCGGCGGCATGATCATTCTAGATCGCTACGAAGAGTACACGGCTGACGCCAACCCTGTAATACGTGCTTTATGGGTTTGGCACCAGGTCGAAGAGGTTGACACGGAGCGGTTGCTTTTGCTGTGTATAAGGCTTTACACAGTGAGGCAGAGGGGTACCAGGCCAGGGCTGTGGTTGTCGGGGGAGGTTGAAGCTTTCCCAGCGGACTGGTCATTTACCGACAACTTCAAGCAGATTGCGGTTCGGGTTGCTACTCCTTTAAATGGGTCCAGATGTCACAGACAACGGGACAAAGCCGCGTTTCAACCTGGGTTTCGCAAGACTCAACTTGGCGATTGTAGCTACTGTTCTCTTGGGAAATCGCAATTCTAACAAAACATCTAAGCAGATTTCAATACTTTCGATTTTCATGGAACAGGTGCCAAATATTTACTATCTACCGATCGACGATGTGTCTGAGGCGAATAATCCGAATGCTATCAGTTGTATTTGATGATCAGAAAAGCGCGCTATATTTTAGTCGTATCCCCATTCCTTGGGATAGATGCCGTTGGCGGTCGCGATTATTATCGTTACATCGGCTTGCATGTCTACCGCGTCGGGTTTCTGAAAGAGTACGTGCATATGCCCGGACCCGTGGCCGTTTGGAACGGATAGCGACGCTCGAGAAACTGCGTTTGCTCGGGACTATTTCCAGAGTGCACGATAGAAAATAAACGATTTTAAGGAACAGTACAGATTGGCTAACAAACATAGGGGAATCATATGCGTGCAACAGTCCTAATTACAGTTTGTTGTATAATCTTGTTGTGGTCGGTCTTCGTGGTAGCCGAACCTCGCGATACCAAAAAAAATATGGTTGTCAAAGTGCGAGCGGAAGGGGGCGCGAGTCTTGCCGGGGTTGCTGTGTGCGCCGGAGACAGTAATCGCCCTTGTCATGTAAAAAATACGACTGCCAGTAACGGTTTGGCAGTATTGCGTGATATTGCGGTGGGTAAAACTGTGCGTGTGTTTACGAAGAAAAAAGGCTACGAGTTGGCCGAGAAAACCTTTGTATTTCGTTCCAATAGCGGGCCCGTGAACCTTTTTATGCGGCCTATTGCGAAGCAGATAAGTGTGCCTCGGCCCGATATCGTGCCAGTAGTTTCAGCGATGACGATAAACGGGAACGCAAAATCGGCGAAGGATCGTTTGGTCCAAATAGGGTTTAATGCAAATGTGGACTTTAATTATTTTTGTTTGGGAAATCCAGATCCGCTATCGGAGAAACGGTTGTATGGCCCTGGAGTTATTTGCCGAGGCGTGACGCCCGCGACGCAGTTTCAAGACTTTTATGACATTGGGAATTGGGGATATCGAGTAGGCTACAATACCACGGTGTGCGTTAGAGTCCGGACTTGGAGTGAAAAATGGTCTAACCGCGTGTGCGACCAGATTAAGATGGAGTGATTTTCCAGCAGCGAGCCGAAGAGACTGTTTTTTAACCCGAAGCACTTCCAGGTTTCGTGCAATGGGTGGCTCAATAAAAGCTGCGATTTATTTTGAAAATCGGCCATGAGGCTGTCCATCTTCATCGGGTAGGAAGCGAGATTAGATCCGCTGTCCTTCCACACCAGCCCCCATCGACCAAAACGCAGTTTAGGCGGCAAAGTTGCATTCATGTGTGGCGCTCCAGTATTCCCTCATCCGCCCTGGCTATTCTCAGAACCCAGCGTGAACCTCTCGACTCACCGGGCTCCCATTGTCAAACCCTGGGTTTTCACCATAAACATAAAGATGAGGTCGAAAAGCGGTTTATCACTGCGCAAATGCAGCTTCCAACGTCCTATTACTTCTCCTACTGCCTTACTTGTTACTGCTTTCATCGCCGGATTGAAGCTAGTAAAAAGCATCCCATAGCTATTCTTCGATCGGTGCAGGCGAAAGGTATAGCCCAAGAAGTCGAAGCTGGTGACAGGGTGCATTTCAAGACCACACTGTTTGCAATCTTGCCGTCAGTAATGTCTTGACCTCCTCTGCTTCAGTCTCACTATGACAGTGGCAAGGCAGTTGTCGCCGTACCGACAAAATGACGTGCCTGGAAAAATTCTTTCCATCCATTTGTCAATAACGTAATGCTGACGGTGAGATTCTAATAGGCTCTACTGTTCCGGCATGCAGGCGTAACATGCCTTCTCAGAACCTCCCATCTTGTGTAGATTTCGAGCTGACAAGGTTAGAAACGTTTATACAATACTTGTTGCGGGTGTTTCGCAAGTGACTTTCCGATCACCTACGTAAGAAACTCGTGGGACTAGAATTAAACTCAATCCGTGACGAAAAGTTGTATCGCAAAGATCAGTGTAAGTAGCGAACTACACAACACTATAGTTTCGATCCGGGTTAGCTCGACATCGCTATCAGGCGTGCGCTTGAGAATTTTCATCAAAACTATAATCACGAAAT
>JAADHW010000320.1 GCA_013151695.1 Gammaproteobacteria bacterium | reverse complement strand
GTTGAATTGATTTCAGTGCGGTGGCGTGTTGTGAGTCGAGGTCGATAGTGAGCAAACCGATCTGACTATTGAGTTCATCAACCCCACCCAAGGCAAGCATAATCGCGTGGTGTTTAGCGACACTCCTGCCGGTTGCTAGCTTAGTCTGACCTTGGTCACCACCACGTGTGGTGACTTTACTGATTCTAGGCATGCAAACCTAGACGCTGTGGCTTATGTTCAAGGTCAAACTCGGGTCATATGTGCGTGCGGTGACAACGCCGGTGTCAAATGACTGGGTTAGGCCATCGTAAGCGAAATTCATGAAGTCCTTGCTGGTGGGATAGCCGGTGGTGGAGTCTGCCGCGGCAATACTCACGCCTACAACTACTGGAATGTAACCTTCGGATGTTTTGAAGGAGTGCATATATAGGCTGTCGAAGATGCGCTTAAAACTCTGAGACGTGCAGTTTTTAATGGAGTCTTGTGGCGTTATTACGGCAAATATATTACTTTCCGGATGGGTAACAATATCCAATGGGCGCACCAAGCCGCGAATTTTGGCGCTAATGCCAGACATCATCTCATCGATGCTGGCTTGGTCATATTGGTTCTTAATGACGTCCAGATTATTCACCCCCACCAATAACAAACAACCTGCACCGCCTCGTGACTCGGTTTGTTTGAGCAGTGCCTCGAGCCGATCTAAAGTGAATTTTAAATTGCCCAACCCGGTGACGGGGTCAACTAGATCTGTGGTTTGCAGCTCCTTTACTTTGCGTTGCAGATGTTTGTTAGACTTGAGCAGCTCGTTGTGTCTTTTTGCGATACGACCTGCGGCTATGACTCTTGGTTGTAACAGATTACGCAAGGTAGCTTTGCTGAGAAAGTCATCTACGCCGACATCAAAAGCCTTGTGAATTGCATCTACCTCATCTCGAGCGGTCATTAACATCACATAGGTAAAATGATTATTGCCTACATCCATTTTTTTGATGCGGCGAGCCAGCTCCAAACCATCCATTGCGGGCATTAACCAGTCTGCAATAATGACTTCTGCAGGTCTCTTTTCTAAAGAACGTAGTGCTTCAAGTGGGTTGTTGGTGAAACGTACATTGTTAAACCCACCGGCACGCAGCACTTTTGCGATGATGGCGCTTGAAAACTTGGCATCATCTACAACTAATATTGGAATGTCGGAATCGGCCATGTATCGTGCGTTTCACGCTTTTAAATCGCGGGCAACCTTGATATGCGACCGCTTGGCTCATGTCAAGGAACCAGTTAAAAAACACCTGTTTTGGGGAGGAATCATGCCGTCTTTCGATATTGTGTCTGAGGTTGATATGCAAGAGGTTCGAAACGCGGTCGATCAAGCCGTACGCGAACTGCGGAACCGATTTGATTTTCGTAACATCGATGCTGGTTTTGAGCTAATAGAATCCGGCGTGCGCCTGCATGCCCCGGAAGACTTTCAACTGGGTCAGCTGGAAGATATCTTGCGTGATAAGTTTGCTGCTAGAGACGTTGACGGGAAAAGTTTGGTACCCGGAGACACAGAGGGCTTGGGCAAAGTTCGTCGACGACTGTTCACACTGAAACAAGGCATAGATCGAGATACCGCAAAAATCATCACGAAATTGGTCAAAAAGTCCAAATCCAAAATACAAGCTCAAGTGAATGGGGACAAGCTAAGAATTACTGCTAAAAAGCGTGATGACCTACAGGGTGTTATGGCAGAGGTTAAGGCCTTAGAGCTCGATACACCCTTTCAATTCAACAACTTCCGTGATTAGTCCGGTTTGAGCTTCTTCGATCGTTATGCCGAAGTTATAGATCGTCGTACGCTTATTTGTGTGGGTACGGGGTTCGCGTCGGGCTTGCCGTTACTTATTTTGTTTCAGTTGGTGCCCACTTGGCTGCGGTTAGAGGGTGTCAGTCTGGTTGCGATTGGTTTTTTCAACATCATCAATTTGCTCTACATTCTCAAATTTCTGTGGGCACCCTTTGTCGACTTTTACGCCTGGCCGTTCCTGGGGCGCCGCCGGGGCTGGATGTTGGTGACTCAGCTTTGTTTGGTGGTGAGTATTGCCGCATTAGGCATTTGGGACCCAAGCAGTGAATTTGCAATGCTGATGCTGGTGTCTGCCATGGTGGCTTTTTTTAGTGCCACCCAAGACATCGTACTCGATGCTTATCGCCGAGAAATATTCGAAACCGACGGTGAGCTGGCGGTGGGTAATACGACCCACATACAGGCGTACCGTATTGCCGGGTTAGTGCCAGGTTCGCTGGGGTTGATATTGGCGGATAGCATAAGTTGGCCAGCAAACTTCACCGTGATGGCCGCTTTTATGCTGGTCGGCATTGGGGTGACCTTGGTTATTGGTGAGCCCAGCAAGCCCGGTGCAGTGCCCACATCCATAGGCAAAGCCATTGTTGATCCATTTAAAGAGTTCTTAACCCGGCGTTCATTGGGCCCCGCGATCGCCTTTTTAGCCTTTTTGGTGCTCTACAAATTGGGTGATAACCTTGCGGTTGCGCTGTTGGGGCCATTTTATATTGACATTGGTTTCACCCCTACCCAGATCGGTCTTGTAGCGAAGAATGCTGCTCTTTGGCCTGCGATAGCGGGTGGCATAGTGGGTGCCCTGATTATTGTTCGGATTGGGATAAACCGGGCGTTGTGGGTCTTCGGCTTCATCCAGTTAGTAACTATTCTTGGCTTTGCCTGGCTGTCCCAGGCCGGTCCAGATTTGTACATCTTGGCGACGGTGATCGCGGCTGAGAATATAGGCATAGGTTTGGGCACCGCAGCGTCAGTGGCTTTTATTGCACGAGAAACTTCACGGCTCGCGGTGGCGACGCAATTTGCGTTATTCACAGCTGTGGCCGCGGTGCCTCGTTTGATTGCATCAACCGTAAGTGGCGTGCTGGCAGAGAGTTTAGGCTGGACAAACTTTTTTCTACTCAGCACCTGTGTGGCGGTGCCAGGGATGATTTTACTGTACTGGGTTGCGCCTTTTAATGCGGAATCGAATACGAATTCCACAGCAACTTCACCCCAGTAAGTTGTTGACTACTTTTGCCGGCGCGGCGTCTTTTACCCAGGAGAAGTCACCGTTGTCTAACATCGCATTAGCAGCATTCAAAGTAGCACCAATGGCGTAGTTGGCTAAAGCACCGCCAATGCTCACCCTGCGTACGCCCAACGCTTCATATTCGGCGAGGGTCATGTTTGGCATGAACACAAACAACACATTGAGTGGTTTGTCGAGCGCGTCTAAAACTGTCTTTATATCCTGCGCATTTGCCAATCCTGGCGCATACAAAACATCGGCGCCTGCGGCTTCGAAGGCGACTAAGCGGCGGATGGTGTCATCTAAATCTTTTATACCGCGCAATAAATTCTCTGCGCGTGCGGTCAGCATGAAAGGGAAATCAAGGGTGGCGGTAGCCTCAGCACAGGCCGCAATTCTCTCTACGGCTAAGTTGAAATCATATATTTCGCTTCCGGACCAGTCTTCGATAGAGGCTCCGACAACACCGGCATCGGCTGCGCGAAGTATATTTGCTGCAGTTTGTGCAGGTGGGTGAGCAAAGCCGTTTTCGAAATCGGCATTGATAGGCGCTTTTGTTGCGCTGCAAATTTCGCTCAGGTGGGTGAGTTTTTCATCCAAGCTGATTTGGCCATCGAGTCGACCGATGGCTTGGGCAAAGCCAGCACTGGTGGATGCGGTAGCTTGAAAGCCTAATTTTTCCAACATGACGGCGGAACCGATATCCCAGAAGTTCGGCATGACAAAGGTGCCTGTTTCATGCAGGGCTTTAAAAGCCTCGGCTTTATCTAATTGGCTAATTTTTATTTGGCTGGTGGTGTGATCGGTCATGATGCTGTTGCTTCCCACTGGTGTGCTTTGGCGATGCGCTCGCCAATAAAGGTGATGTTATCTGCTTCTAGAAGACGCCGCTGTAATTTTTCCCCGCCGCCGCGCAGAGAGATACGTAAGGATGAGTTAACCACGCGAAACCAGGGTAGTTTTGTATTCTTTGGGAGTTGGCGCAGTGTGGTACCGACAAAGCGAGAATGGGCAGGGAAACCGATCAATGAGGCGATTTGGCCGTATGTGGCTACCTTGCCAGTTGGAATCATCGCAACAGTTTGCCAGATACGCTGTTGCATATCTGCTGAACGTGCGGCTTGATTTGTTGCCCTTGTGCCCCCAGATTGAGTACGTAGACGCAGAGGCGATATTTTTATGTTTTGGTTGCTGCTTTTCTTTTTAACGCCCATAGCAGAAATGTACCTCCTAATAGAGGTTGCTGGCTACATCGACACGCTCCCGACATTGTTTTTGGTCATGCTCACGGCGGTGATTGGCGTTGCGTTGTTGAAACGGCAAGGCCTCGCCACGCTTACGCGGGGTGTAGGGCGCATGAACGCCGGCGAGATACCCGCTCAAGAAATGACTGAGGGTATTTTACTTGGCATTTGTGGTGCGCTACTGATTACCCCCGGTTTCATTACGGACACTGTCGGTTTTATCATCCTTTTTCCCCCGGCACGGTTGGCTATTGCCGGCTATTTGATTAAGCGGGTTCGCATCCAGACCTTTGAATCGAGACCACAATCCTCTGCAGATGGCTCCAAACCTGTCACCCTTGAAGGCGATTTCGAACGCCGATAACTAAATTTTTCCATTTAGCTATTGAAACTATAAAAACCGGCCATATTATACCTGGCTCTGATTTAGCACTCTCACCATGAGAGTGCTAATAGGGAAGTGCCAGCGAAAATGTCCGGTTTTTCCGAGCATGTCGCTGGAGATCCAATACTTGGAGCAAATTTGGGAGATACGATTAATGAATATTCGGCCCTTACACGATCGAGTTGTCGTGCGTCGGTTGGAAGAAGAAACAACCAGTGCAGGCGGTATAGTTTTACCCGATTCTGCAACGGAAAAACCTTCTCAAGGTGAAGTCCTCGCAGTAGGTACTGGCAAAATAACCGACAACGGTGATGTTCGCGCTTTGGACGTAAAAGTTGGCGACAAGATTATTTTTGGTCAGTACGGCGGAAGCACCGTAAAAATTGATGGTGAAGAACTGTTGATTTTGAGCGAAAGCGAAATCTTTGGGGTGTTGGAAGGCTAAGCCTACCAACGTTTGACAGAATTTTTGAGGAAATAAGCGATGAGCGCTAAAGACGTAAGATTCGGTGATGACGCCCGCAGCCAGATGCTGGAAGGCGTTAACATTCTAGCGAATGCAGTGAAAGTCACCTTGGGTCCTAAGGGCCGCAACGTAGTACTAGATAAGTCCTTCGGTGCGCCAACAGTGACAAAAGATGGTGTTTCTGTAGCGAAAGAAATTGAGCTTGAGAACAAGTTCGAAAACATGGGTGCGCAGATGGTGAAAGAAGTCGCCAGCCAAACCTCTGATGAGGCAGGCGATGGCACCACCACAGCAACTGTACTGGCCCAATCGATTCTGATAGAAGGTCTGAAAGCGGTTGCGGCGGGTAGGAACCCAATGGATCTCAAACGAGGCATCGACAAAGCTGTGGCTTCAGCTGTTGTAGCAATTAAGAAAATGTCTACCCCGTGTGAAGACACCAAAGCAATTGCTCAAGTGGGCACAATATCTGCCAACAGTGATGAAGCTGTGGGTGAGATCATTGCTAGAGCAATGGACAAAGTCGGTAAAGAAGGCGTGATCACTGTTGAGGAAGGTTCTGGTTTAGAAAATGAACTCGACGTGGTTGAAGGTATGCAGTTTGATCGCGGCTACTTGTCTCCTTACTTTATTAATAACCAAGAATCTATGTCTGCTGATCAGGAAGACCCATTCATCCTGCTTTGCGACAAGAAGATTTCTAACATTCGTGATTTGTTACCAATTCTTGAAAGCGTAGCCAAAGCGGGTAAGTCGTTGATGGTTGTCGCCGAAGATATTGAAGGCGAAGCACTGGCAACTTTGGTTGTTAACAACATGCGCGGTATCGTTAAAGTATCTGCGGCCAAAGCCCCTGGTTTTGGTGACCGTCGTAAAGCCATGTTGCAAGATATCGCTATCTTGACGGGTGGTACGGTTATATCTGAAGAAGTGGGTTTGACTTTAGAAGGCGCTACTTTAGACGATTTAGGTACGGCAAAACGTATATCTAGCAGCAAAGAAAACACCACTATCGTAGATGGTGCGGGTGTTAAAGCTGATATCGAAGGTCGCATTAAGCAAATTCGCGCAGAAATCGACGACACGTCTTCCGACTACGACCGCGAAAAGCTTCAAGAGCGCTTGGCCAAGTTGGCTGGCGGTGTAGCGGTTATTAAAGTAGGTGCGCCCACTGAAGTAGAAATGAAAGAGAAGAAAGCGCGCGTTGAAGATGCGTTGCATTCTACCCGGGCAGCAGTTGAAGAAGGTGTGGTTGCCGGAGGCGGCGTTGCGCTGATTCGTGCTATTTCTGCGGCTGAGGCTACCAAGGGTGACAACGAAGACCAAAATGTTGGTATTGCATTGTTAACTCGAGCCATGAGTTCTCCACTTCGTCAAATCGCAGTGAATGCGGGTGATGAAGGTGCTGTGATCGAAGATAAGGTAGCCGCTCTTAAGGGCAACAATGGCTATAACGCAGCAACTGGTGAATATGGGGACATGTTGGAGATGGGTATTTTGGACCCAGCCAAGGTTACTCGAACCGCACTCCAGGCTGCAGCCTCTGTTGCGGGCCTCATGATTACCACTGAAGCCATGGTTACTGACAAGCCTGAAGATAAGGCTGCTGGCGGCGGCATGGGCGGCGGCATGCCTGACATGGGTGGCATGGGCGGCATGGGCGGCATGATGTAAGAGGCTTCTTTGATAAGAAGAGTCCTTTAGACTAGAAAAAGCCCGGTTCTGCCGGGCTTTTTTGTGGCCAGCATTTAGTCATTAGTATCGAGCTCAACGACACATTCTCGGCTAGAGGGATCATTTTGCATCCAATGAGTGGCTATTGAAATTGGGTACCCAATGAAATTGCACCCAATGATATTGGGTACTGGTGCCTGTGGCTGTGATCCGATATATTCCCGACGCTTACAATTAGAAAAATTAGGGGGTTTTCAATGGATAGCCTTATTACCGCGGAACTCGATTACCTAGCAAGATGGGGTCACTTCTTATTCGGTATTACGTGGATTGGACTACTTTACTACTTCAATTTTATTCAAGGGGAGTATTTTAAAGAAGCTGAGGGTGATGCAAAAGTAGATGCGTTTTCCAAGTTGGTGCCGCGAGCGTTGTGGTGGTTTCGTTGGGCCGCCATGTTTACCTTTATTACCGGCTGCGTCTTGTTAGCCAAGCGAGGGGCCGCGGCGTCACCGGATATCATTGTGGGCGCTGTATTAGGTACCTTGATGTTTTTGAATGTGTGGCTGATTATTTGGCCAAATCAACGTGTTGTGATTGCCTCAAATCAAGCCATAGCAGGTGGTGGTGAAGCTGACCCTGCAGCCGCTAGTGCGGCTCCTA
>JAADHW010000104.1 GCA_013151695.1 Gammaproteobacteria bacterium | reverse complement strand
ACTTGCAGAGCTATTTGAGATTAAGAACTAGCGAGGGCTATTTCTGGACAGAAATTGGGTCTTTCAAGTTCACTCTTAATTGTTTGTCAATACAGAGTAGTCATTGACATGCTCACCTTACCCCGTTATAAAAACAGCCGGAGACTGTATTGCGCGGGGACGGTGTGTGCTTTATGCACTGACTACGTAATCGGTGATTAGGGATTGGGAATAGATATATGTTTCATCGCGCTCATAAGAAGGTGCGCAGAAACAATCTTATGTTTTATTTTGCCTTTTGGAGGGGAAAAATGAGATTTGTTGCTACTCAAGCTGCGCGCTTGTCTTGCGTGTGTGTGTTCGTATTGGCTTTTACTAGTCAATCTGTTGCGGCTGCTGAAGGTCGTAAAATCGAAGAGATTGTGGTTACCGCGGAGAGGCGTGAAGCGTCTATCCAGGACACATCCATTTCGATTACTGCGTTTACCGGTCAAATGCTGGATGATTTTGGCATTCGAAACCAAGAAGATTTGCAGAACTTTATACCTGCAACCACCATTCAACCTTACGATGCGACGATTCGCGGCGTAGGTCGAAACTTCCGCGCATTGGGCGGCGATCCAGGGGTTGCCACTTACATGAACGGCGTCTACTCAGAAGATTTGTTAACTGCAACCGCAGCGACATTCTGGGATGTAGAGCGCATTGAGGTTTTACGTGGACCTCAAGGCACCCTATACGGACGTAACGCGGTTGGCGGTGCGATCAATATTCTTTACAAGCAACCCAGTCAGGAATTTGACTATTCCTTGAAAGCCATCGGGGGCAACTTTGGTACGCAAGAATATTACGGCATGATCAATGGCTCACTCATTGATGATTTATTGTCTGCGCGATTCAATTTTAGTAGCCGTGATCGCGATGGGGTTATTGAAGAACTCGGCCCTACCGATGATTTGGACGGTCTGGGTACCAGGAACTATGCGATTCAATTGCAGTTCACCCCACTAGATAACCTGGTGTTTGACGTTCGATATAACGATATGTCTATCGACAGAGATTTTGGTGGCGCCAACGGTGGTGGCTTGGTTGTTTTGAACGAAGAGGGGCTGGGCTTTAGAAACACCACAAATGTTGTTCCAGGGTACCGAGCGATTGATACCGCCAACACCGACCCGGCAAACTTTGCGCAGAACAGTTGGTATGATGTCACGGCGCCAATTCTGAATTTTAATGACCCGGTGACCGGTGCTGCAGTGCAGGCACAAAACAATCGATTAGGTGTTGATCTAGCCGAATTTAGCGGTTTTCGAAATGCTGCGGCCTCTTTGGATGGTTTTGGCGTAACTGGGCCTGCGAGTGCTGCTCGACTCAATAGCTGCGTATTTGATGGTGATATATCAGGTAGCGACGTTTGTGCCGCCACCAACGGCTTGAACAGAGAACAGTTCGATCAACAAGGCATTCAGTTTACGACCACTTGGAATGCTACCGATAACATTGAATTCAAATATATATATGGCTACAACGCTTTGGCTTATCGTCGCACCACTGATGACGACAACACGGCCAGTCTGTTCCAAGACCGTCAGTTTTATGTGAATCATGAAGCGTCGTATTCATCGCATGAAGTGCAAATGTTCTATGACGTCAGCGATACTTTAACGTTCACTACCGGCGTATTCCTTTACGATGCCACGATTGATCAGCGTGGGGATTTCTACTCGTCAGTAGGCGAAGCTCGTTTTATCAATCCCTATGTTGACAATACTGGAATCGCTGGCATTATTTTTGGAGGCGGTGGAACGCCCGCATTACACTCTGCGAGAGATCGCTGTGGTGATCCAGCAACTGCTACGCCATCGTGTGCAATTAACTATGCTTCTGATAACCCGGCACCTGCAACGAACAACAATCTTCACATCGGTTTGTGGCGTGGTGACAATGGCACTAATGCAGACCTGAACGTGTCACATGGTATCAATAGCCTCGGCAGTGATCTGTTGTATCACACGCAGACAAAACGAGATGCGTTTGCCGCCTATACCCAAGGTGTTTGGGACATCAATGAGGACTTTACCTTAACTTTCGGTGTTCGTTATGCGGTTGATGAAGTTTATGCCGAAGAGAATCTATTTCGGTATTCAGAAGTTGCGCCTGGGGTACTCGGGTTATTTGGGCTGACTCTATTTGATTACAACTTGGCCAACGGTGGTTTGGTAGTAGATGCAACGGCACCGGGCGGCTATAGAGGTACCGCACTTGCGGTAAACGGCGGGATTCCTGTTGCCTTGAGTGTTTATCGAGCATTCGATAGAAAGGATACGGAAGTCACCGGTCGCCTCAATATTGATTGGAACGTGACAGACAGTACCTTCCTGTACTTGTCCGCGACTTCAGGTTATCGATCCGGCGGCAACAACTTAGTATTTTTCAGCGCCACCCCGGACTACGATCCTGAAGAGCTACTTGCCTATGAGTTTGGCTACAAAATGCAGTTGTTAGATGACACTCTGCAAATAAATGGATCGTTTTACTACTATGACTATGAATCGATTCACACAGTGGCTACCGAAGTGACGCCACCCCTTGTGCCAGGTGGTCCTCCGGGTACAACAACTTCCGTTTTAGCGGCGCCAGGTGCTGAGATTTGGGGAATTGAAGCGGAAATAATGTGGCTTACGACGGATAATTTGACTGTGGGTGGTAACTTCAGTTTCACACCAAGTGAGTATACAAAGGATCTGTTTGTCCAAGACCCGGCTCAGATCAATACACCCGAGTCTTTGTTTCCGGATGCCAACGCTTTGACACAAAACATCAACGGCAACCAAATTCTGCAGGTGCCAGAGCTTAAGTACACCGTTTGGTCTAGCTACAGATGGCCATTGGATGGTGGCGCTAGTGTTGAAGTCTTCGGCGTGTATAACTGGATAGACGAGGTTTACTACTCACCCTTTGAGACTCAGGGCGAGCGAGCAGATTCTTATGACCGGCTTGACCTTCGGGCGACTTGGACGTCTGCGGAAGGCAACTGGATAGTCTCTGGTTTTGTCAATAACATATTCAATGATGTGGGTGTGCTGCAGGTGCTGAGAGAAGGCGAAGATGAGTTTTTTCGTAGAAGCTCAGGAACCACTACTCCTCGACTTTACGGTTTAGAGGTGACCTATAGCTTGGGTAACTAAGGTTTTAGACTCCCGATTAGGTTAGATCGGTTTCTAAATAAAAAGGGGCGCAGTTAGCGCCCTTTTTTATGCCTCGGCTTTACTACAAACAGTGTAAACAGTTCATAAACTCACTAGCGGGTAACTGCCGGCATACGCTTAACTTCTGGTGGACCGCTCATAAGGCCTTTAAAGCCTGCGCCTGCCGCTTTGAAATGTTCGGATTGCCCGTGGGCTGCTAGTGCTTCTTCACTTTCGTACATTTCCAGTACGACGTAAGTGCCGTGCTCGTCTTTGCATAGCTGGTATAGAATGTTACCTGGTTCGTTTTCTCGCACGGCCTCAGATAGGGTCAAAAAGACGTCTTCAAATTTCTCTGCCATTTCCGGCTTTACGTTAAGCTTTGCTGTCACACCGATCATGTTTTTCTCCGACTTATGAATAATATGGTTATGCGTAGATCAGCATAAGGATTGCGATGCACCGAAGCAAATTACTACAACTATTGGCCGCTTATTCGAATGAATATCCAAACGAGGCGCCAGTCTGTGACAGATTTGTGGCGTTTGTTGAAGCGCAAGTGAACTGTTTTTCTAGGGTCTGTTGGGAAGGGCATGTGACGGGTTCGACGTGGCTGGTAGATCCTCACGGACAAGCAGTATTGTTAACACATCATAAGAAGCTGCAATTGTGGTTGCAGTTGGGTGGGCACAGTGATGGTGACAGCGATACAACTGCTGTTGCGTTACGCGAAGCTCAAGAGGAGTCGGGTTTAGAGGTGCAGCTGCTTCGTTCGCAAATTTTTGATATTGATATACATGAGATTCCGGCGCGTAAGGCAGACCCGGCACATTTTCATTTTGATGTTCGCTTTGCTATCCAATCTCGGCAGACAGATTTTGTCGTGAGTGAAGAATCAATGAATTTAGCTTGGGTACCCATCGCTGAACTCGAACAGTTCACCACCGAAACGTCAATTTTGCGCATGCGGGAGAAATGGTACGCGATGCATTAGCGCGCGACCCGCGAGCTAAACTTGATTTGTTATGCCTGGCAGGTTAGCGTACTCTTCGCGATATTGTTTCGGTCAATTTTTTGTTACTTGGAAGGTCCTAGTTCGATTGGTCGGCAAGCATGCTGCACGTAGATGGCACTAAAAGATACTAGATGGTACTAAAAGATAAAAGATGGTATTTGTAGAAAAAATCGGTCTTGAAGTGTGCAGCGTAAATATACTGATCAATTGGAGATCCGATAAGTGAAAAAACTGTACGTAGGCAACCTTGCCTGGGGTGTTGCTGATGATGACCTGCAAAATATGTTTGCAGAATTCGGCGCAGTATCCTCTGCTGTCGTTATTACAGATAGAGAAACTGGCCGTTCACGCGGTTTTGGTTTCGTTGAAATGGATGACGGTGCTGAACAAGCAATTGAGGCCCTGAATGGTCAAGATCACCAAGGCAGACCGCTTCGTGTGAATGAAGCACAAAGCAAAGATCGCGGTGGAGATCGCGGTGGAAATCGTGGTGGTGGCGGCGGCGGTAACCGTGGTGGTGGTGGTGGTGGCCGACCTTTCTAGCCAACACCGGCTAGATTAGACTGCCTCGATTAGAAAAGTCTAAAAAAACCAAAAACAGAGAACTCGAAACGCAGAGAACTCGAAACGCAAAAAGAAGGGAGTGAATTAGCACTCCCTTTTTATCGTTTAAATTCTTTTTCCCAAGCTACTTTTCCTGAACTACAGGAGTGATTCAGTGAATTTTGCTTCTCTGCGAAAATAGCTGGCTAGCCCACCGGGCACAGTGCTAAATATTCCTTTCCATTCTTCCCCGCTAAAAACCCTCGCCATGGTTTCATCTCGCGTTTCGCGATTAGACCAACGAATAATCCAGGTGATGTTTGCCGACTTCAATTCGTCTTGAGCGATGTTGTTTGTTTCTGCCTCCAGCACCTGAGGTGGTGAGTCGGTGTTTACCCAAAAGCCTACTAAATCTAACTCTCTTTGAAGAAATGGCAGGGCTTTGCTGTTTGCCCATTGTTTGTATTGCGGTAAACGTGCTGGGTCGAAGTGATAATTTCGTATCTCATACAACATTGAAGTCCCCTCAGTTTGAAGGCAGAGTACTACGTGAATAGATGGCATGCGACTTGACGTGGTTTTTGCTCGTTGGCCAAGTTTGTTAGTGAAATTAGGATGGGGGTTTTATGACGGCATATGTCCATCACTTCGGGACAACGATTCGCGAAACGGCATCCGTCTGGAATATTAACCGGTGAGGGTATTTCGCCTTGGATGGTGGTAGATTTTCGCTTACGTTCTGATATGGGGTCGGGCTCCGGGTTTGATCCGATCAATACTTTTGTATAAGGGTGCTTAGGGTCGAAGAACACATCATCCGCAGCCCCAACCTCAACCAAACTGCCTAAGTACATAACAGCCATGCGATCGCTGACGTAACGTACCATCGATAGATCATGTGCAATGAACAGTAAAGTTAGGCCTAGTCTGTTTTTCAGATCATCTAACAGATTGACCACTTGGGCTTGTACAGAAACATCTAAAGCAGAAATGGGCTCATCGCAAACTACGAACTCTGGTTCGAGAATCAGGGCGCGGGCAATCCCAATACGTTGGAGCTGACCGCCTGAAAATGCGTGTGGGTAACGAGAGATGTGGTCTGCTTGAAGACCAACTTGTTGTAGCCAATCGATTACTCTTTCGCGAATCACAACCTGACTTAGGTTGCTGTGTAGTTTAAGCCCTTCACCTACTATCTCGCCGATTGTCATGCGTGGATTAAGTGAGGAGTAAGGGTCCTGAAAAATCATCTGCATGTGGGGCGCATACATGCGGAAGTCGTTAGGCTTGTACTTGTTCGGCAGAGCCTCTCCTTTATAGAGTACTTGCCCTGATGTCTTCACATGCAGTCCTAACAGGGTTTTTCCGAACGTCGATTTGCCAGAACCGCTTTCCCCGACCAGGCCAACAATCTCTCGCTCTCCAATACTCAGGCTAACATCGTCTACGGCATGAACTTTCTCGCCGGGACCAATATCAAAGTACTTAACAAGGTTGTTTACGCGGACTAGATCAGCCATTTGGTACACTATGAACGCGATGTATTGCTTCTACGGTTTGTGTGTTTGCTTCATGGTGTAGCCAACATCGAGCAGCATGTCCTAGGGTATTGGCGTCATCAGTTGGGCTGGCGAGTTCATGCAGCGTGGGAAGCTGGTCCTGGCATATTTGCATAGCGTGTGGACAACGTGGGCAATAACCACAACCTTGGGGTGGTTGAAATAGGTCTGGTGGCGAGCCATCAATGGGGGTTAGAGCGCTATTTCCTTCTTTGGCATTGGTGGGCATTGCTGCTCGCAAGCCCAATGTATATGGGTGTCCTGAGCGATAGAAAATGTCATCAACACTTCCTTGCTCAACAATTTGACCGGCGTACATGACCAACACGTGGTCTGCCATGCGAGCAACGACACCCAGGTCATGGGTGATAAGAATAATCGACATGCCGTTTTGTTGTTGTAAGTCGACCATTAGATCAAGAATTTGAGCTTGAATGGTGACGTCCAGTGCGGTTGTTGGTTCATCTGCAATGAGTATGGCGGGCTCGCAGGCAATGGTCATTGCAATCATTGCTCGCTGTAACATGCCGCCTGAGAACTCAAAGGGATATTGTTTGGCACGCTTTTCGGGTTCTGGAATTTTACTCATTTCCAACAGCTCAATGGCACGAGCGAAAGCCTGCTTTTTTGAATGCCCTCTGTGAACGGTTAGTGTTTCTGCAATCTGGCTACCAATATTCATGGTTGGATTGAGAGAAGTCATGGGGTCTTGGAAGATCATGCCAATTTGATCGCCGCGAATATCTTGGCCGTTAATGGTTTTACGACCGAGGATGTCGGTATCACGGTAGATGGCGGAGCCAGAAGTAATGCGGCCTGGCGGCATGGGTATCAGGCCCATAATACTTTGCACAGTGACTGATTTGCCGCAACCAGATTCCCCAACTATGGCAAGGGTTTGTCCCGCATGGACATCAAAACTGACGCCGCGTACAGCTTGTACAGTGCCACCATAGGTGTCGAATTCAACTGCGAGGTCTTTGACAGACAGTATCGGTTGCTCTGGTCCTTGCCCTTGGATAGGAGGGTTATTCACGATTACGCATCTTCGCATCCAACGCATCTCTCAGCCCGTCGCCGAGGAGATTAAAAGCCAACACTGTAATGCTGATGAGTAAGGCAGGAAAAATAAGTTCGTGAGGGTGTGTGAGCATAGTCTTGATCCCATCGTTACACATAGATCCCCATGACGGCGTAGGAGGCGCTACTCCCAT
>JAADHW010000034.1 GCA_013151695.1 Gammaproteobacteria bacterium | reverse complement strand
GTTGTTAGAAATTACCGAGCTTGGACTCACCGCCGGTACCGAATACTTAGATCCCATTACACCTCAATATCTGGCTGATCTGGTGAGTTGGGGCGCGATAGGCGCGCGCACAACCGAAAGCCAAATCCATCGGCAACTGGCTTCCGGGCTGTCTTGTCCTGTTGGTTTTAAAAATTCTACCGATGGCACGGTGCAAGTTGCGGTGGACGCCATTAACTCCTCAGCGCACTCACATATCTTCTTGTCAGTCACTAAGGAAGGCCATTCAGCCATATTCTCCACCGCAGGAAACCCAGATTGCCATGTCATATTACGTGGTGGCACCCAAGGTCCTAACTTCGACCCTCAAGCACTTGCTGACACGCAATCGAAGTTAGAAGAAGCGCAGATTCACACCGGCATCATGGTAGATATGAGCCATGCGAATAGTCAAAAAGATCACAACAAACAACTGCAAGTTTGTTCATCTCTTTGCGAACAGTTGAGCAATGGAAATAGCAATATCGTCGGCGTCATGGTGGAAAGCAATTTACATGCCGGCCGCCAAAGCCTACCTGAAAACCTAGAAGACCTAACCTATGGTCAAAGTATCACAGATGCCTGCATCGGCTGGGAAGATACCGAGCGCGTTCTAGCTGAACTCAACGAAGCTGTTGCGATACGTTGCGCCAACGAAACCACAACAACACCATAAACCATAGGGTGTATACCACTAAGTCTTCAAAGCCGTCCTTGGTCAGCCACCACAAATGAATCAACGCCAGTGTAATGGCGGCATAAATCATACGATGCAATAATCGCCAATTTCGACCTAACCTACGCTGCCAACCACCCGTAGAAGTAATCGCCATAGGCAACAAACACGCTAGCGCCAACATACCGACAGTGATGTAGGGGCGCTCGAGTATTTCTACCCACATACCGGACCAATTAAACTCTAGGTAGAAGAACAGATAGGCTAGTAAGTGCATCACTACATAGGTAAAGGCAAACAAACCCACCATGCGACGCGTTCGTGCAAGCGCACGACTCTTCAATAACCGCCTTAAAGGTGTAATGCTAAACGCAAATAGCAAAATCCTTATGGACCACTCACCTAAATAGTGGACTATGGCTTCCCCAGGATCAGCACCAAGCGCAGAGCCAGGTTGCTGCAACTCTAAACTGATCTGCCACCCTAACCAACACAACGGCGCAACAAGGCAAATAAAGACTATCGCCTTAACAAACTGGTTATGCGTAATCACTAGAAATTTTTGGTGAGATTCATACCACTGTACAAACTAGCCACTTCGTCAGCATATCCATTGAAGGGTAAGGTTGGACGTCTATTCGGGTCAAATATACTGCTGGGAAGACGGCGTTCGTTCGCTTGACTCCAGCGAGGATGAGACACCGCCGGATTCACATTGGCGTAAAAACCATACTCGTTGGGTGCCAACAAACTCCAGGTATTGCGCGGCTGACGCTTGGTGAAACGAATGCTAACAATCGACTTAATACTCTTAAACCCATATTTCCAAGGCACAATAAGCCTCCAGGGCGCACCATTTTGATTCGGCAGCTCTTTACCAAACAAACCAACCGCCATAATTGACAATGGATGATACGCCTCATCCATTCGAAGCCCTTCAACATAGGGCCAGTCAATGCTCGAAAATATACCTCGTTGACCAGGCATTTCACTTGGACGTACCAGCGTTTTGAATTCGACATACTTAGCATTGCCGTTAGGTTCAAACTGCTGCAGTATTTCTTTCAATGAAATACCTACCCAGGGCACCACCATAGACCACGCTTCAACACAACGAAACCGATAGATTCGTTCTTGCCTACCGAGCCCAGCAACAATATCTTCAAAGGCAAACTTTCCAGTTTTCTTGGCTTCGCCGGACACACTCACGGCCCAAGGGTCAGTAGTCATCTGATGGGCATTTTCAGCAGGATCACTCTTATCTGTACCAAATTCATAAAAATTGTTGTAGCTGGTAACTATGTGCTCAGGGGTAATGTCATCGTTGCTTTGTAAGCCAGCATTCGCGTGCAACCCGACTGACAAGCCAGCGCCTGCAAGTGCACCTTGCTGAACAAATTTTCTGCGTGTTAGGTATATGGATTCGCTGGTGATTTCGCTGCTGCGAATTTTTGATACTTTGCGAGTCAACATGACGGGTCCTTTGGTTTTTGCACAGGGTTAGAGCGAGGATAAGCGCCTTAGTTCCGTGAATTGGCTCCGTGAACTAGTCCCGTGACTTAACCCGGCGCCATAAAAACTGTAACGGTCCGGAAATCGCATAGCCCACAGCCAGCGTCAATAAGACTGTAGGCGGGTCTATCAACATTAAAGAAAAACCCAGCACCACGAACACGAGGGTGACGAAGGGCACACGTCCTTTGAAATCAATATTCTTAGGTGAGAAATACTCAAAGTTAGAAACCATCAACAAGGCGACACAAACAGTCACGGCAGCCATAAACGCGGCGGCTAGTATGGAGGGTTGACCACCAACATACTCAACCCATACCAAAATAGAACAAGCAATGATGGCAGCCGCTGAAGGACTGGCGAGACCGGTGAAACTGGCGTTATCACCCTTGGTATTAAAGCGTGCCAAACGTAGTGCAGCACAAGCCATGTACACAAAAGTCGCAACCCAACCCGCCTTACCTAGGCTAGACAAGCCCCAAGAAAATGCCACCAAGGCCGGCGCAACACCAAAGGCCACCATATCCGACAGGCTATCGTACTGCGCGCCGAACTCACTTTCGGTGTGGGTGATGCGAGCAACCTTGCCATCTGCCGTATCCAGTGCGATGGCAACAAAGATGGCCAGGGAGGCTGGAAGAAAGTCACCATTCATACCGGCGACGATGGCATAAAAGCCAGCAAACAAAGCGCCGGTAGTGATGAGATTAGGCAGCAGAAAGATACCGCGGCTACGAAATTTTTCTCGACGCGAAAGCTTTGGCTTTTGTTCCGGCCCAGCAGTGGAATCATCCGGAACGCGCACTTCGCCTACCGCTCCATCTACCGATTTTAGATGTTTGTCATCTCGTTCAGTCATAACCTTGACGCGGTTCGAAAAGACGCTAATTAACGTCTTTATCTACTAGGCGGTTTGCTTGAATCCACGGCATCATACCACGAAGTTTGGCGCCGACTTCTTCGATCTGGTGGCCTTGAGATAGGCGTCGCATGGCTTTAATGCTCGGCGCGCCAGCTTGATTTTCAGAGACAAATTCTCGAGCAAAACGCCCACTTTGAATTTCTTCTAAGATACGCTTCATCTCCTTCTTAGTTTCTGCGGTGACAATTCGTGGCCCACGAGTCAGCCCGCCGTACTCTGCCGTATTGGAAACCGAGTACCACATGTTGGCCACCCCACCTTCGTAGAATAAATCAACAATCAACTTAAGTTCGTGCAGGCATTCAAAGTAAGCCATTTCTGGCGCGTATCCAGCTTCAACTAGGGTCTCAAAGCCAGCTTGAACCAACGCCGCTGCGCCGCCACATAAAACCGCTTGTTCGCCAAATAAATCTGTTTCAGTTTCTTCGCGAAAATTGGTTTCAATGACTCCGGCACGACCACCACCATTGGCAGACGCGTAGGACAAGGCAATATTTTTGGCCTGACCGGTGGCATCTTGCGCCACAGCGATGAGGCTTGGCACCCCACCACCTTCAACATAGGTAGAGCGCACGGTATGACCAGGACCCTTGGGTGCGATCATAATCACATCCAAATCTACTCGGGGTTCAATCAATTCGAAATGGATATTGAACCCATGGGCAAACGCCATGGCCGCGCCCTCTTTCAGGTTGGGCTCAAGATGCTCGCGGTATAATGCAGGTTGAAGTTCATCGGGTACAAGGATCATCACCAAATCTGCATCCTGCACCGCCGTAGACACCGGCGCGACAGTAAAACCGGCATTTTCTGCTTTGCGCCGAGAATCTGACCCGTCACGTAAACCCACCACTAACTCACTCACCCCAGAATCGCGCAAATTATTCGCGTGAGCATGACCCTGAGAGCCATAGCCAACGATAACCACCTTCATTTTTTGGATCAGGGATAGGTCGGCATCTTTATCGTAGTAAACTTGCATGTGTCTTTCCTTAGCCTTGTATATGAGGCCATTGATTGTCTTAATCGCTATCGCTAGACGGACAGCACGCGGTCACCGCGGCCGACGCCTGAAACACCAGAACGGACCACTTCGAGAATGGTCATGTTACCCAGAGCTTTGATAAACGCATCTAATTTTTCACTGGGTCCAACCAGCTGAACCGTATATTTGTCTTCGGTGACATCAACAATTTGTCCTCGAAATATATCCGCAGTTCTTTTCACTTCTTGACGTGTTGCATCGCAGGCCTTCACTTTGACCAACATCAGTTCTCTTTCTATGTGCGCACCCTCACACAAGTCCATGACCTTGACCACCTCCACAAGCTTGTGTAGTTGCTTAGTGATCTGCTCAACTGTGCGAGCATCACCTCGCGTGGTGATGGTTAGCCTGGACAACGTCTGGTCTTCTGTTGGCGCCACCGTCAATGACTCTATATTGTAGTTGCGTTGGGCGAATAAGCCGACAACCCGCGATAGCGCACCTGCTTCATTCTCTAACAGCACGGCAATAATGCGACGCATTATGACTCCTCCGCACTGGTAGATCGACTCAGTATCATATCGCGCATTGAGCCGCCTTTAATCGCCATTGGATAAACATGTTCATTTGGGTCTACCCAAACGTCGACAAACACCAGTTTGTTTTTAAACTCTGGTGAAAACGCACGCTGCATTGTCGGTTCAAGATCCTGTGCCGATGTGACCTTAAATCCCACATGACCAAAGGCTTCTACCAGGGTTTTAAAATCAGGTAACGAATCACTGTAGCTACTTTGAGAATGTCGACCACCATATTGCATGTCTTGCCATTGCTTGATCATCCCCAGGGCTTGGTTGTTCAAGTTGATGATCTTGATCGGCAGACCGTACTGAAGACAGGTAGACAACTCTTGCATGTTCATCATGAAACTCCCCTCACCGGTCACGCAGGCAACATGCTTTTCAGGGAATGCCATCTGTACACCCATGGCCGCCGGAAGGCCAAATCCCATCGTGCCTAAACCGCCAGAATTGATCCAGCGCCGTGGCTCATCGAAGTGGTAGTACTGGGCAGCAAACATCTGATGCTGGCCAACATCTGAGGTGACATAAGCCTCGCCGTTGGTGACCTTGTATAGCGTTTGAATCGCCAACTGGGGCAGTATAGATTTAGCTGCATCTGCTTGCAGCGCGTGATTCAAGCCATGTTCGCCACGCCATTGATTGATCTGCAGCCACCACTTATTCATTCGCTCAACCTGACTCGCCCGTACCTCTTCAGACAATTCGAGCAGTGCTGAATCTATCGCGCGCGACATGTCCTCCAACACCAATTTCGCATTCCCAACGATGGGTATATCAACATCAATAATTTTTGATATGGAGGCCGGGTCCACATCAATGTGAATAATCTGAGCATCCTGGGCAAATTTTTTCGGATTGTTGGTTACCCGGTCATCAAAACGAGCCCCCACCGCCAAGATCAGATCGGTTTCATGCATGACCATGTTGGCTTCGTAGGTGCCGTGCATACCCAGCATGCCTAGGCACAATTCATCGGTAGCCGGATAGGCACCGAGGGCCATAAGGGTGTTCGTAACGGGACAACGTAAACTGCGCACGAGCTTTCTCAATATTTCGCTGGCATTTGCTTGTATCACGCCGCCACCTGCGTAAATGACCGGACGTTGGGCATTGAGTAATGCATCAACCGCCTTACGAATTTGTCGCCCATTGCCCCGTTGTGCTGGGTTATAGGAACGCATCTTTACACTGGTCGGATAAACATACTCTGCGAACACCGTGGGGTCTGTAGTGTTCTTAGGTACATCAACAACCACCGGGCCTGGTCTTCCGGTACTGGCAATGTGGAAGGCTTTCTTAATCACTGCCGGGATATCTGCCGTTTTCTTGACCATGAAACTATGTTTCACAACAGGCCGGGAAACACCCACCATATCTGTTTCTTGAAAGGCATCCGTGCCGATCAGATCACTTTCGACTTGTCCAGAGATAATCACCATGGGAATACTGTCCATATAGGCCGTGGCAATACCCGTAATGGCGTTGGTTGCACCAGGACCGGAGGTGACCAGCACCACACCGGTTCGACCGGTTGCGCGGGCAAAACCATCCGCCATATGAGTGGCAGCCTGCTCGTGTCGCACCAGAATATGCTCAACTTTCTGCTGGCGAAAAATTGCATCGTAAATGTGTAAGGCGGCACCACCAGGATAGCCAAAGATATATTCAACACCTTCGTCTTGGAGTGCGCGGATTAACATGTCCCCACCGGACAGCATTTCTGCCATTGTAGTCCCCTATCCAACCAATGAATATTTAGTCGTGCGCAATTTACGGTAACCTATTGATTTCTTAGTGATTCTCGGTCAATCACTACAAACGAGCCGCGTATTCTTGTGATAACAGGCCGGTATGTCAATGAAACTGAGAGCTATGTATCAAATTGTCCCTCGTATCGCCTGAAAAAACCTTCGCTGTGGTATTCTCGTACCTCTAATTCGCCAAATTATTGAAGAGTCTGGGATGACAAGGTTTGTAACTTTTCTAATTCTAATTGCCATCGGTGGGGTTTCACTCAGCATGAGTACGCCAGCATCAGCCACCACTTATCGATGGATCGACAGCAACGGTATCGTCAACTATTCCGAACGTAAACCACGCGGAATCGCCGCAGAGTTGGTCACCGTACTTGATGGTCCTAAGCGTGTAAGAGGTCGGGCAAATAACCAGACTGCAAGCACTACTCCGGTTGCTCCCAGCACCAGTGCAAACACGCAGGCTAACCTCAGCGATGTACAACAAAATATGCTGCAAGACTTGCAAGCGGCAGAGATAGAGCGACAAGGGCAAATCGCTGCGATTCGACAGGACAACTGCGCTCGATCACGCCGAGTGCTAAACAACCTCTCCAACTTGGGCCGTATCCGCGTTACCGCAGCAGATGGTTCACAAAGTGTGCTGGAAGAAGACCAACGCAATGCAAAAATCGCCGAAGCTCAGCAAGGTATTGTTGAAAACTGCGATAGCTAAGCCTGCTGGCGCATGATAACGCTGGCCATCCGGCCAGTATCCACTGGGTTGCGCTTCTCACGTTGATTTTGATGTGTCCACTGCCTAAACGAATAGAGGCGTGGGTCTTGGTAACTGCAAACGTTACTGTGTATAACAACCGCTAGCCCTGCTTCGCGTAATTGCAGCTCCGCAATGTTTGCAAGCTGTAAAAGTTTCTTGGTACCATTATTCGAAGAGGGCTTCATCGTCTCCGCATAACGCTGGGTAAAGTGCCGCCACACATCCTCACCAACTTGATAACGCGATGGGCTAATACAGGGTCCAATCCAAGCACTCAGCTGGGCTGCAGGCACCGGCATTGCAGTGATTAAA
>JAADHW010000172.1 GCA_013151695.1 Gammaproteobacteria bacterium | reverse complement strand
CATATTTTTGCAGATCGTCTCCATCTTGCCACCAACTTTGGGTTTGGCGAAAAAGCTGGTGGGCACAATCTTCTACCCTGTTCGCTTGCTGTGTATCCACTCCAAATCGCATCGCGAGTTGGTCCACACTGTCATCACACAAATCTGCTGTTACGTCTTTAACCACTGCTTGCCCCATCATCCCCTGTAGCAGCGTAACGGGTACAAATTGCATTGACTGTATTTGTAAAACCTCAAAACACGCGCTTAATATCGCAACCCCGGCATGGAAAATGTCTGTGCGCTCCGGCGACAACCCCGGCAGCCCCGCGTCTAAAACCCATCGTTTATCTTTTATGGCCCGCTCTAACCAGGCAATGCCTTCCACGGTGATATGGCGTTGTGCTCGACTATTCGCAGCAAGCACCATCAATATCGACTCAATGGTGCCACTGGTACCGAAAACGTTCAGACTTCTGTTAGCAGCTGTAAATAGCGGTTAAATTGCTTATCCTCATGAACCTTTCATTTAGGTCTACTCCTTTCAGCCCACGTGGCTAGCTGCGCGCAAATAAGTGCGTCAACTCCACACCGAAAATTGAAGGTTTCCCCCAGTTGATCCGCTGAATGTTATCGTCCGGCTCACCCCCTCGCGAGGCGGTATATTTGCGGTCCAAGATATTCGTACCCCAAAGCGAAATAGTGGTGTTGTCGTTACGTAGTCGCCAGGTGATACGCGCGTCCATCAAGCCATATTTTGCCTGGCGCGTGAATGCGGGAGATTCGAAGTTGTCGTAGCGGCGGCCCCGATACGACCAACCAACCTGTGCGGTCACACTGTCTCCAGAGCTGAAGTTGAAATCTTTGGCAACGCTGATATTGTAAGTATATGGCGAACCGCGGACAACGGTAATGTCGGAAAGGTCGCGTATCTCGACTGTTTCCACCAGTGCCGGTGGTGGTCCAGTCATCGTGTCACTCACCGTAAACTCATCGTATTCGCCATGAATATAGCCATGCGAGGCGGTGATCAGCCACCCCTCTGCCGGGACCACGGTCAACTCGGTTTCAATGCCGAATAATGTCGCCTCCTGAGCGTTAAGGATAGCAACCACCGGTTGATTGTCGATGATGCGGCCAACGGACTGTTGTTGCTCTTCGTAGGTATTATAAAACCCGGTTATGTTGAGCCGTACGCGTTGGTCCCAGAACTGTGATTTAAAGCCGACTTCCCAATTCTTTGACACCTCCGGCTGATAGGCTTCCAATCGCGGCGTTTGGTTGATGCCGCCACTAGAATACCCCTTACTCCAACCACCGTAGACCATGAGGTCTTCCGCGAGCTGGTAGCTGACGATAACGCGCGGCGTGACCTCACTTTGGCCGTCGTTCGTACGCGAACATGTACTGTCGATTTTCGCTGATCCATCCGGGCAAACGTAGCCTGCGTCGACGGAACCGTCGATCAAAGTCTGCCGCAACGAGAGTTCGCGATCATCCTCTGTATAGCGAATGCCTGCGGTTACCGCCAATTTGTCACTGAAGTGCCAGGTGCCTTCCGCAAAAATCGCTTGCGACTCGTTAGTGGCGTCATAGTCTAGGGTGTTACTACCCGCGGCCACGCCCTGCACGATCTGGCCAAATGTTATGCCTCCCAAATCGAGACAAAATTGGGGTACCAGAGCGCAATCCGGCGCGACCATATTGCGAAACAACGGCACGTCGAACAACTGGCGCGCATCCTCAGAGAAAAAGTAGATACCACCGACCCAATCAAGCCGGTCATCAAATGCCGTACCCGCCAGTCTGAATTCCTGCGACCATTGATCGAACGTATTATCGCGACCTGGCGGCTGATGAATTTCCAGCACGTTCCCCGCAGCAGAGTCACTGATGAAACCCCATGATCCGTTTCTTTCCTCCATATCGCGATAAGACGAGATCGAGGTCAATTCGCCGATACCCTCTATGTCCCAACGTAGGGTCAATGCCACGCCCCAGGCATCAATTTTACTGTCATTGTCTGGATCGTCCTCGTATCCGCGCAAGTAGCCCTGCGCAAGGCAATTGTCTCGAACGTCATCATACGTTCCAAAAACCCAGGCGAGGCCCTCGAGACCACCAGCCAACGCACCATTATCTGGCCCCAAAAAATTACAGGTTGCCAACGTCGGTTTTTCGCGAACGCGCTGGGCATCGAGACTCAGCACAGCCTCGAACGAATCGGCTGGCGTCCACAGAAACGATGCTCGGCCGTTCTGCGAGTTTTGATCGTTCCATTCCGAGCCGTCAAAAGTGTTATCGACGTAGCCGTCCTCTTCGCGATGTTGGACCGTAAATCGACCCGCGAAGGTATCGCCAAATGGGATATTGACCGTTCCTGCATAGAGCTGCTGGCCATTCTCGCCGCCACCGACCTTTACCTTCGCCTCAAACTCGTTGTGCGGTTCTTTGGTGATGACGTGAATTAACCCGGCTGTGGTGTTACGCCCGAACAGCGTGCCCTGGGGTCCGCGTAGCACTTCAACACGATCGATATCAAGCAGATCGAAAATGCCACCTTGTGGCCTGCCGAGATAAACTCCATTGAGGTACGTACCTACTTTTGGGTCTTGGGCCGGCCCCCAGTTGACTTGACCAATGCCACGTAAGAACACGACGGCTGAGTTTTTTGCGACTGGCGAATTGGCATATGCTAGATTCGGCGTGACGCGAGATAAGTCACGCATGTCGAACCCGCCACGATCGCGCAACATTTCGCCGGTTACGGCGGTGATCGGAATGGGTACGGTTTGCGCGGTTTCTTCCCTTCGCCGTGCGGTTACTATGACTTCTTCGATGCCTGAGACGCCGCGTTCTTCGGCAATGGATAGTTGAGGTACAAAGCAGATCGTTAGAATTACCGTGCCAAAGACAATAGCTATTAGGCGCATATTTTAAACCTTTGCATTGATGTGCTTACATGTATAATGTGAACGTTATCATTTGTCAACGCCAGTACCCTCCAATATGAGATAGATCTGAAATAATGGGCGGCAATCGCTGCCATAGAGTAGTTTTTATCGGAAACTCAAGCAGCTGCATATAGTCTGTTAACCTCATACATGAGCGTTCTGGCTGGATACTGAAAACCTTGGAGACACCAGCATCATCTGTCTGCGTCGCTGGCGGCGGGGTTTGGCTTTTCTACTCGGGGGCAACAACACGGCGGGTAATTCTGGCGTCTGTAACATAAGCGGTACTCAAATTGGAGGGCATCCTACTACTTGCTAGAATCAATGGCCGATGAATAGAATGCGTTAATAGATCGCTTACGTTGCTCAGGAATACCGCTTGATTTAATTTGTTCCTGGGAAGGAGTGTTTAGAGAAGGTTCGTTTTGAAGCTGCTCTTGAGCACTCGCCGAAATGGCACATAGTGTCAATAGAAATAGGGTCTGTTTCATTATTAAGCTCTCCTTGCTTGCATGACCAAGAAATGTTGGACTCCACAATCAGCATGTTCCTAGAGACTGTACCTATTTCTGTGTAACTGCATTGTTGTTACAAGTAATCCGTCAAGCGATCTTCGAACTCGATGGGAAAACGATTCAATGCACTTCGCCAGTTACACATTGGCATAGTCCACTTTTTCGACGCCTCCGTGACCGCCAGATAGATCGCTTTGTTGATCTCGGCTTTGTCCTGCAGAACTTTCACCACAATGCAGTCGAGGCACACAATTGGGTAGATCTCATCCAGCGGCCGGGCTTGCCACTCAACGACTTGTTCGATCACTGCATTGGTGACTTTAGAAATGAGCGTCACCTTAGTTAGTGTCTGTCCCAAAAGTGCCGTCCAGGCACTTTTACTCCTACGGTTTTCCTCCTATGCAGAAGGAAAACCTCCCAAAACCCTTCGGTTTTTGACTCGCGCGTCCTTGCGCTCGAAGTCCCCGCCCCGAATGCTTCGCATTTGGGACAGGCACTAGTTAACATCTGGCGAAGCGCCGTAAGATCGGTTTCGCTTTTAATCGATTTACCGGCTTCTTTGGTCAGCGCTAGGAGTTCTTTATGTTTCATTTTCTGCCTTCCTTACCCAATCTCAGGGCTCTAGTTTAGGCAGTTACACAGAATTCAGTACAGTCTCTATACGATGAACTTTGGAAGTCACTCAGCCGAGCCCAGCGCCTACATTAAGCGGGCGCAGTTTGGTTTTTTTCAAGATGTTCGCTCACCACCTGGCTTATGCAGCTGAACACATCGTTTAGCTGTTCTGCCTGGCGCACTTCTGGGCGAGCTATCAACCAAACTTCCAGCTCAACTTGGTTTTCCGACAACATGACCCATTGAGGCTCTTGCCTACCCATCCAGATAGGAAATGCCCCCGCACCCAAGCCACAACCTACCGCTGAGCGCCTACAAGAATTGGAATCACTGCGAAATACAACCTGTTCAGGCTGGATATTCAGACCTTGGTTTGCGGCTCCTCGAACCAGATAGTCGCTACTCAAACTATCTATGAAGCGATGCTGGCCATGATTCTCCAAGTTCAATTCACCATATTCTTCGAAGTAGCTGCGATGGGCGAACACACCCATGCGTAGAATTCCGAGACGCTTGCACACCAGCTCTTGCTGCTCAGGACGCACGTGTCGAAGCGCTATGTCTGCGTCTCGCTGCAATAGATTCAGCAACTCGTTAGTCACAACCATATCTATGGCCACTCGGCGACTACTTTTTTGCGGGTGCCAGTTTGTCATCATGATTTCTGGCAGCAATTCAGCCAGCGTTTCAGCAACGGTAATACGTACCCGCCCAACATCTCGCGCCTGCATACCATCTGTAATCGACTGGAACGCTAACGCACGATCATGCATATCGTGCGCGGTGAGGCACAGTTTCTCACCGGCCTCGTTCAACACCAAACCTTTGCCGGTTCGGGTGAACAAAGACACACCAATATTTTCCTCTAGAGACTGGATATGACGCGCGGCAGTTGGATGGGTAATATCAAGATCACGGGCACCAGCAGCAAGACTGCCGGCGCGAGCTACGGCACAAAAAGTTCGAACCAAATTCCAATCTAGTTGAAACGCTGGGTGCGCCATCATGAATCACCTCCTGAAATCGGCGTGACGCCGAACTCTGCCTGTTGATTTCTGCAAACCATGTTCTTTGTTACCAATCTTCCCTTAACCGACTACAAACGTTACTTTATGTAACATTCTCGTTCAATAGCAAATTTCGAAAGAGAAAAGGCCAGATATCAACACCGAGTTATAAATATACTGATTTATAGCACCAGAAAGAATAAGGACGCAAACATGAATAAAGCCATCTTAATCACCGCCGCAGTCGCTGTTGGCGCAGCCAGCGCTTCAGCCCAAGCCGGCCTCAGCACACCTACAGAGTTTCGTGGATACACAACCTGTATCGAAGCGGCAAGTGAAGGTACAAAAGGACTGGTCGCTGCTCGTGACTACCTGATCAACAAAAGCAATCACACCGCACACTACTTCATCAATGCAACGGTATGGAACAACGGCCAACGCGAAGCAGTAAGAATCTCCTGCAACACAGCGGGCAACGGACAACGTCTGGTAAGTACGAACCTAGATTCCGGCCGGTTCACCCAATCATCAGCCCAAGTAAGAGTCGAGGTTGCGCAAAACTAGCAGGCCTCACATGCTAAAACACCGGTGGTTGCTGGTGTTTTAGCATTTTTTCTTTAGTAGGAGTAAAACCTTCGTAGGCTTAGAACCTACGTGTCAGTCTTAAACCATCCTTGGAAATACTGACCTGGTTCTCTTGCTTGTGCCAAACTAAGGTTAAACCTGAATCTAAGCCATCTTGACGACCAAAGTACCAGGAATCACCGATCTGCCAACCTAGAATTTCGGTGTGGTTGTCTAAATCGAAGCGATGAATACCCAAGGCATAATGTTTCCCCAACGCTACCTGATCAAACTGTCCAACAGACCGATGAATTTTTTGAGAAATAGTTTGGGGTTCAAATACGTCATCTGCACCCAGGCTGGGCGCGGCAAATGCGAATCCAAATGCAAAGGCGGCAAGCGACGCCAGCATACGGGATCGAACCCTAGTATGGATATTGTTGTATGACCGCATCAGACGTACCCGCACTCCAGACCAAATTATAGGGTCTTATTGTGGCTAGATCTTCTGCAGTTAGGTTGGGCGAAAAGGGGACTATAATTGAGAGATAATTGAGGGTTTTGCGTCCAAAATACGCCAATTATCTTGCGCTTTTGCCCTTTTTGTCCCTATAACCCCTTTACCTAGCTACGCGGTCGACGTATGGAAACCACATTAGCGCCGCCTACAATTTGCTGTTTCAGCTTGAACAAAATCTCCCAGGTACGAGTGCTACCCCCTTCATACCAGAATCCACGACAACCAACCCCACCCCCTATAGGAAATAGGCTAACGCTGGCACTTTGAGTATGGCCTTCGTTCCATAACAAACAAAGGTTGGGTTCACTTTCCAATTTTGCAATGCCATCTAACACCAAGCCAGCAAGCCGCGCATCAATAATATAGGTGCCCACATCGTTAGGGGCGATTCGTATGGAAAGTTTACCGGTCACATCCCCCTGTAATTGTCCTGTCAGCGTGATGCCTGCCTGGTCCTGGCTAATCTCCAGATCCACCTCGACAGTTTCACCAAGGCTTGCGCCCTCAACCAAAAGACTACCCTTACCAAACCAAAGCCCTTTGTGAAGTATCAATGTATTGTTTCGGGTTGTGGCGCGATGCGGATCGATGCTGCAATACTCTGGAAGCAGCGCGCATCTTTGTTGCGGGCGTTGTTAACAAAAACTGAAACAGGGCGCACTTCTAAACTCATAGGTAGGTTTGATGCGAACAAGTATTCCAATTCACGGGTGGGTATGTCCGCGTCCAGCCATTTAGTAGCTTGCTCGACAGATAACATAACAGGTTGTCTATGGTGTACAAATTCAATCTCGTTATGGGCCACGGTGGTTAAGATGGTGAAACTCAACAATTCATCTTCGCCTTGTTTACTCTGCCAAGAATCCCACAACCCGGCAAGCAACATGCCGTCATGCTCTACCGGTGCAATGAAATAGGGCACTTTCTGATTATTCTCTCGGCACCATTCATAGAAACCGGATACTGGCACAACACAACGGCGTTTTTTATAGGGTTCTCTAAAAGCGGCACTCTTGGCTGCTGTTTCTGACCTCGCGTTGAACATAGCGTACTTAGTAGACAATTCTTTCGCCCAAAACGGCGCAAGCCACCAGCGCATAGAGACCAGTTGCACCTCTCCTTGCGGCCCCACCCTCAATACCTCTACATTCTCCGTCGGCGCCAAATTAAAATTATCTGCGCCCTTAAGCGGCAAACCCACCAACTTCATTAACAATTTTGCCAACGGATCAGAGGTGATATTAAATCTTCCGCACATCAGTCCGCGTGCTCGTGCTTACCGACATTCCAACCACCTTGCGCCAATACTGACTGGGCAAACTCCATGGGTTTGTTTTCCAACTCGGTGGCCATCGTGTCGTTCCATCGATTAAGAAAACCAAACATCGATATCACCGCAACTATCTGAACTATTTGCCGTTCATCGAAATGCTCTTTTAACGCTTGGAAATGCTGAGCATTAGTTTCGTTCGGTACTTGCCCGGCTGCCAGTGCAATCGCGATGAGGGCCCTTT
>JAADHW010000384.1:4149-11881 GCA_013151695.1 Gammaproteobacteria bacterium | reverse complement strand
GTTAGTAAATGTTTCGGAGGGTAATACAACGTGGGTGTTGTCTGATTTTTCTTGAACAATACGTTTTAGTTGCGCAAGCGAGGCATGGCCGGTTTGTTTGAATGTATCCTTTGCGTCGACATGAGCGAGAACCGGAATACCAAGGTCGTGCCAGTAACCATTGCCAAGCATTGCATGACCCTGCTCGTTTTCATTAATAACAAGCCGCACCGGTTGGTCGGTAATTTCTTTTATTTCTTGATGCAAAGCCTTGGCGAGAAGATAGCTGCCGCTATTGACCACCACCACGCCATCACCGGTTATCATGAAAGAATAGTTGTTGTTGTGGCCGGAGTTTTCGTAGGTTGGCGGCGCGGTGGCGCCAATCGACGACCATACGTTTGGAATCACTTCAACCGGTTTTGAATAAAGAATAGAACCCGGGTATTGGTCTGCTATGGACTGATCGGAATGTGCCGCTGAGCTATTGAACACCAGATACAGGAATATCGCAGGGGTGAGGGCTGGTAACAAAACATTGCGTTTTATAAACATGTAACTCCGTCAAGGATCGCAACTAGGAGGTTACAATATTAAGCGTCGGTCACCTTAAAGTCATCCAAATTGCTAGACCTTGTATAGGTACGAGTTGATCTACCTTCTAGTAGTAGCAGTCTCATGAGTTCGCTTGCGCGCGTTACTATGGCTACTTTATGGACCGCTGACAAATTTCTCCACGGGCTCAACGAGGTTCTTTTAAACTGCTGGATATTAGATTTCTGGCATGTACAATATTTTTAATATACAAACTAATCGCAAACTGCGATGTAAAATTTGAGAGGTGAGCTTGAGTCAACGTGAGCTGGATAACTTAGTGAGTTCACTAGCCCAAGCAAGCGATCAGATTAGTGGAGTTGAACGTCGCCAGTTCTTAAAGTCTGGTTTATTGATGGTAGGCGCCGCAGCTTCTGCAACATCGATCGCGGCTGGTGGTGAAGGTGTGGGTGTACCACCAAACATTCCACCTTGGAGCAAACGACTTGGTCGAGGTGTGGTTAGTCACGCCTACGGTGCTCCGTCTCCTCATGAAGCCCATGTACAAAGGCGTACGGTTGATTGGTTGACCGCAGACCGAATAGCAAGCATTAGTTTTACACCACTTGCAGATTTAAACGGCATCATTACACCCAGTGGTGTCGTGTTTGAGCGCTATCATGCCGGTGTCCCAGAGATACCTCCGGATCAGCATCGGTTAATGATTCATGGTCTGGTGAAACGCCCCATTATATTGTCCATGGATGACCTCATGCGCTTCCCCTCGCAAAGTGTGGTTCGTTTCTTGGAGTGTCCTGCTAACGGCGGGATGGAGTGGCGGGGCGCGCAAATGGACAAACTGCAATTTAGCCACGGCATGTTAGCGTGTTGTGAGTGGACGGGTGTCAGACTTGCAACTCTACTTGAAGAAGTAGGTATTGAAGCTAATGCTGCTTGGGTCCTGGCCGAAGGGGCAGATGGGGCTCACATGAGCCGAAGTATTCCTATGCAAAAGGCGTTAGGAGATGCCTTGGTTGTATTTGCGCAGAATGGCGAAATGTTAAGGCCGGAACAAGGTTACCCGCTGCGACTTGTTAACCCAGGTTGGGAAGGAAACACTTGGGTGAAGTGGCTGCGCCGACTAGAAATTGGCGACAAGCCTTGGTATCACCGCGAGGAAACGTCCAAATATACAGATCTGATGGCCGATGGCACCTCGCGAGAATTCACTTATGTACAAGAGTGTAATTCTGTTGTTACGTCGCCTTGCCCGGAAAAACCCTTCCGCACTAAAGGTAAGTACATGATTCAAGGCTTGGCTTGGTCGGGGCGCGGCAAAATAAAACATGTCGATGTTTCAGTAGATGGAGGCGTCTCCTGGCGCCAAGCTCAATTCACTAGCCAAGTATTACCGAAGGCCCTGACACGGTTTGCGTTGGAATGGGATTGGGATGGTGGTGAAGCCATGTTGCAATCTCGGGCAGTGGATGAAACCGATTATGTCCAGCCTACCTATGGTCAACTGCGCCAGGTTCGAGGTTCTAACTCGATCTATCACAAAAACGCTATTCATACATGGAGGCTATCACCCCAAGGAATTGTGACCAATGTTCAAATTTCTTAGTGCTATCTTATGCCTGGGGCTTGTAGGTGCCTGCGCGCCGGCAGCCCAGGACAAGACAGTTGGGTTAGAGTCTACGCCGGATTCAAAACTTACCTACGTTGGAAATCGCGTGGGTCATTTCGGTTTTGGTCAGGACGCAACACAAGTACAGATAGCTGCGTGGGATATAGACGTGCGACCAGATGGCCAGGGACTTCCTGTTGGTCGTGGCTCGGTTGAAGATGGTGAGTTCCTATATGAACAACAATGCGCAGAATGCCATGGCTCGTTTGGTGAAGGTGTGGGTCGCTACCCAGCGTTGGCAGGTGGTGAAGGCTCATTGTCGGACGCTCGTCCGAGCAAAACTGTGGGCAGCTATTGGCCCTATACCAGCACATTGTTTGATTATATCTATCGAGCAATGCCTTTTACCCAGCCCGTATCATTGAGTGCTGATGAAACCTATGCGCTTACAGCATACGTATTATACCTCAATGATTTGGTTGATGATGATTTGGTACTGGATCAAGATAATTTGGCCAGCATCCGCTTACCCAACGAAGTAAATTTTGCTCCCGACCCTCGCCCCGATGTGGCTAACACGCGGTGCATGCAGAACTGTCGAGATCCAAGCCTAATTAGAATTGTTTCCGAAGTTGTCAGCGATGCCCCAACCACTTTGCCGGTAACCGAGCGGGTAGCTGTGCAAAGCCAACCGCATCCCGGCGCTGCAACGTATGATCAATTTTGCAGCATCTGTCATAACGTTGGGGTGGGTGGTGCACCCCAGTTGGATGATGCCGTCGCTTGGGATCAGAGGCTGTCTAATGGTGTTGATATGCTGGTGAGTAACGCCATTAATGGCATGACATCTGTAAACGGGGTGATGCCACCAAAAGGTGGTTTTATTCATCTTTCTGACGAACAAGTTAAGTCTGCTGTATTGTATATGGTCGAAGGGTCATTCTGAATAGACGCGAATTTTTTGACGTTATCACTACCGCCTCGGTGGCAGCAGGTCTGAGTGGCTGTGCGAATATTTCCCCATCCACCGAACGTAGCCTGTACGAGCTGAGTTCTTGGGGTGATGTGCGTTTGCTGCATATGACAGATACACACGCTCAGTTGCTCCCCATCTATTTTCGCGAACCCAATGTTAATATAGGTGTGGGTAGCGCACGTGGTCGCTGGCCCCACCTCGTTGGCAAAAACCTCCTTAGAGAATTCCCTACTTCCGATGCAAGAATGGCGCATGCACTCACCTATTTAGATTTTACCGAGGCCGCAGAAAGGTATGGCAAGGTTGGCGGTTTTGCACACTTAAAAACGTTGATTGATCGTATGCGAGCGCAAGTTAATGGCGATGCATTACTGTTAGACGGAGGGGACACTTGGCAAGGTTCTGCTACGGCGCTATGGACCCGCGGTGGAGACATGGTAGAGGCCTGCAATTTGCTTGGTGTTGATGTGATGACCGGTCATTGGGAATTTACCTACCAAGATGCTGAAATGTTAGCCAATGCTGCGCGTTTCAAGGGTGATTTTGTTGCGCAAAATGTGAAGGCAACTGAAGAAGCACTGTTTGAGGGTATAGATGTTTACGATGATGAATCTGGACATATCTTCCCGCCTTATGTGATTAAAACAGTTAACCAACGACGCGTTGCTGTGATCGGACAGGCGTTTCCCTACACACCTATTGCTAATCCTTCGCGCTTTATTCCGCACTGGTCGTTTGGCATTCAAGAAAGAGATTTGCAGGACTTGGTTGATCGTGTACGTAAGACAGAGTCTACCGATGCAGTTGTGCTGTTGTCTCACAACGGTATGGATGTGGACCTAAAGTTAGCTTCGCGTGTGCGAGGGATAGATTTTATTCTTGGTGGTCACACCCACGATGGGGTACCTGTGCCTGTCGTGGTGACCAATGCGGGAGGCAAAACTGTTGTTACCAATGCGGGTTCTAACGGTAAGTTTCTGGGTGTAATTGATATTAAGTTTGGCGCCACCAAAATCGAAGGGTACCGATATAGATTGATGCCGGTGTTTTCGCGCTTACTTGCAGCAGATGCAGTGATGCAGGCACACATCGACTCGGTGCGAGCCCCTTACCTCGCTACGTTGAACGAACCGCTCGCCCAAGCGCATACGCTGCTGTATCGGCGCGGAAACTTCAACGGCAGTTTTGATCAAGTCATTTGCGATGCTTTGCGTGAACAGTTGGACGCGCAAGTGAGTCTGTCGCCAGGGTTTCGGTGGGGTACCTCGGTGTTACCTGGCGAAACAATCACCATGGAGAGACTATTAGATCAAACTGCCATAACCTACCCAGAAACCTATGTTCGAGATATATCTGGGGAGGAGATAACGTTCATTCTGGAAAGCGTGTGCGACAATTTATTTAACCCCGATCCTTATCTCCAACAAGGTGGTGATATGGTCCGTGTGGGCGGGTTGAGTTTTGTCTGCGCGCCACATGCAAAGCTGGGGGCTCGTATCAGTGAGCTAAGATTGCCTGACGGTTCATTGCTGGACGCTGCAAAAAAGTATCGAGTTGCGGGGTGGGCGACAGTTGGTGGGCGATCCCAAGGGCCGCCAGTTTGGGAGGTGGTTGCAGCCCATCTACGCAATAACAAACACGTTAAACCTCAAGAACTTGAGTGGCCCAAGCTGCGTGGAGTTGAGCAGAATCCTGGATTGGGAATTTAGTTGTAGGGGAATGTGCATATCTAGCCCAGCTCGAAGGTTGGCTGGGCGGTATCGGCTCGAAGCCTGCTTAAAATCAAAGGTATCAACATCCTTCGATTCTCACAATATGTTGGTGCTTACGCGACGACAAAATAGTTTAACTATTCTTCAGATCATATTAGTTAGGTATGAGTTTTGTTCAAAACTTGTCTGTTGATCTGATAGATAATAAGAGGCTATATCACCCAGTGTTTGGTACCACCCTCGACTGGTAAGCAAATAAAAGATCTGACAGGAACGCTAACATGCCAAGAATCAATTTGATTCTGCCAACAATTCTTTATATTTTTTTGCTGCCTCATCAATCCTTTGCGCAAGAGTGGTCCTATTTTGGCGCCGATCAGTCCGGCACAAAGTATTCGCCTCTTCAACAGATACACCGGGAGAATGTTAATGAGTTGGAAGTGGCCTGGATCTATCGCACTGGCGAGCTGGAGCGGCTCAGCGAGGCACAGAGTAAGCAGCAATCTTTTGAGAATACACCCGTTATTGTTGATGGTTCTCTTATTATTTGTACGCCGGTTGGACGTATCATCGCCGTTGATCCTGCCAATGGGAAAGAACGCTGGGTCTTCGATCCCAATGATTACCCGATAAGCGGCAGCATCAATTATGCCAAGTGTCGTGGGGTGTCACATTGGCTCGATCCGGAGGTTGAAAACGATGCCCTGTGCAAGCGGCGGATTCTATATGGTGACTGGCGCTTCCGGGTTTTTGCCATCGATGCAAAAACGGGAAAATCCTGTCCCGGTTTTGGTAACAACGGTGTAGTGCAGTTCAACTCTGACAAAAATGCCGTGTCCGGGGAATTTATCTACACACCTTCGCCTCCGGCCGTGGTGGACGATGTGGCAATTTTCGGCTCGATGATCACCGATAATCTGCGCCAGGATGCACCCAGTGGTAAAGTGCGGGCAATCAACGCACGGACTGGTGAGTTGGTCTGGGAGTTTGATCCGATCCCTCGCGACCCAGATGATCCTGCCGCATCCTCCTGGCTGAACAACAGTAATAGTAAAGTCGGTCATGCGAATGTGTGGTCGATGATGTCGGTGGATGAAGAACGTGGCCTGGTGTTTTTGCCCACCAGCAGTCCCAGCACAGATTTTTATGGTGGCGAGCGACCAGGAGAGAATCGCTACGCCAACTCGGTGGTGGCTTTGCGCGGCAAAACAGGGGAAATGGTGTGGCACTATCAAACAGTACATCACGATGTCTGGGACTATGATTTGCCCGCACAACCTGTGTTGGTGGATATCCCGGTGGACGGACATAAGGTTCCCGCACTGATTCAGGTAACCAAGCAGGGCTTGGTCTTCACCTTGCATCGTGAGACCGGTGAGCCGATATTTCCCGTGGAAGAACGCCCGGTGCCCCAGGGTGGTGTTGATGGTGAGTGGTTATCACCAACACAACCCTTTCCTACTTTACCACCGCCGATTGTTTCCCTGGGACTGAGTCCTGATGATGCGTGGGGGTTCACCTTTGTTGATCGTTATTTCTGCAGGAAAAAAATTGAAGCACTGCGACATGATGGCATGTACGCCCCTCCGAGCCTGCAAGGGACCATACTAATGCCTAGTTTTACCGGTGGTGCTAATTGGGGAGGTGGTGCCTATGATGTCGTCAATAATCTTTTTATTGTCAATACCACACATATGGCGGCGGTTGCCCGACTTGTTCCCAGTAAAGATGATGATTCAGGCATGGTTATGCCGATGAAGGATGCAACTCGCACGACAGCTGATAGCCCAATCAGTTTTCCCCAGCATGGTACACCCTATTCAGTAGAGCATTGGTTTGTTCTCTCACCGCTGGGTGCGCCGTGTACTGAACCCCCCTGGGGACGTCTGACCGCGATAGACATGGTGAATGGCTCGATCAAATGGCAGGTTGCTTTAGGGTCCCTGGAAAATTTGCTGCCTATTCCGCTGCCGCTGGAACTGGGTACACCCAGCGGTGGTGGTGCCATAGTTACTGCAGGTGGTGTTGTTTTTATCGCCGCTACACTAGATGACAATTTTAGGGCTTATGACACTCAAAGCGGTGAAGTTTTGTGGAAGACTAAACTTCCTGCAGGCGGACAAGCCACACCGATGACTTATGCAGTGGCAGGCAGACAGTATGTCGTGATAGCGGCAGGCGGGCATGCACTCTATCAGACAACACCGGGCGATTATGTGATTGCCTATACTGTTGGAGAACAAGAATAATTTTAGGACCGGTGATCTACCTGATTGCCACGAAGGCGTCGAAAAAGCGGATTACGCCGATACGTAACTGGCGAAGTGTTATGCATAGTTGCACTATTGAATTAATTACTTGTAACAATCATGCAGTTACACAGAAATGGCTACAGGCTTTCAACGCATCGGTACCGATAGCTGCGATATTGTGTATTGAGCCTCCTGCTTCTTCCTGGCAGGAAACCATCGTGGAAATTGGCTAGGCAGATACTGGCTTAAAACCTGCCGCAATCATCGCCTGGGTTAACATTTGCTTTTGTGGGGGGTGTAACATCATTTTTGGCATGCGCATTTCACCGCCGGTGAGGCCGAACAATTCATCGCAATACTTCCACTGGTCAAAATTATACATGCCTAACAATGCGCTGGGCATTGCAATAGACATAATAGCTTTGCGGAGGGGATCCGATTGCCAGTACAAGGCATTTGCCTCGTCCATGCTCCCTTCTCTGATTAGATTGAACATGCGTACTTGTCGCTGATCATCTGCGGTTTGCATATTGTGCCACGGTGCGGCCCCGGACCATTGCATGTCATACTTGTTGATCATCATTGGCCAGGCGTCATCAAAAGGGTGGCTAATCAATATTTGATCACCAAACAAACGAAAACACGCATCTAT
>JAADHW010000384.1:0-4061 GCA_013151695.1 Gammaproteobacteria bacterium | reverse complement strand
ACGGTAAGGTGCTGGGAAGTCATTTTTTACCGAAGGAAACAGGATGACTGCAATATCGGCAGCGTCACAAATTGTCTTGGTATAATCGTAAATATCCTGTTCTGAAGGAGTATGATAGTTTGTCGGGTAACTGATCATGATACTATGACAGCCTGCCTGTGCCGCATATTTAGCCATTTCGATGTTGTCGGCAAGTTGGTAATAACGCAAATTCACCGTCACTCCCACCTTGCCTTTGGCTTCATCTACACACCATTCTAGCCAGCGTTTGTCTTCGTCAATTGTTGTGCCAGCCTCTCCCCCTGACACCAATGTAACAGCAAAAAAACCCTGTTCTATCAGCATGGACATGTCGTGTCGTATACCTTTTTCGTCTAACTCCAGAGTGTCAGGTTTAAAAGACGGAAGAATAGTTGTATCCAGACCCTGGTATGTCTCCCTGGCCCATTCTTTTGCTTCCGCCCTATTGTAATTCTGCGCCATCTCCATTTCCCCTTGATCTAGTCGTTGGATAGATTGTTGCGTACTGTCTGCAGCATACGTATTAAAGATGCCTGCTCTTTCTTGCTCAGGCCCGCGACGAGATCAGTGTTCATTTCAACTGCGATTATCTGCATCCGCGTAGTTAGTGATTTTGTCTTAGCCGTTCTGAATATACATTTAGCCCTTCGATCAGCCGCATGCGGTTTGCGTTTCAACCAACCCTTTTTTTCCAGCCTGTCAAGCAGCAAACCAAGTGCAGCCTTGCCAAAACCAAGCTCGGCGGCCAGTTCCGATTGTGTTACACCATTATTGAAATGCAACATTGCCAACACCCACCACTGTGCACGCGTCAAACCTAATTCGCTCATACGGTGATCATATTCACGGTTAAGAAAGCGGCTGATCTCATGGATGAGATACCCTGGTGTTTGTGTAAATTCCTTGTTCATACAGGCATTCATAATATTGATATTGCAGCAAATAGTAAAGTACTTTACTATTTGCTGCAATCAAACTATGTCTGATCCGGTAACCTAGCCGCACTGAATTATTCGTTAATAATTTTGGTAAGCAGAATCGATAAATATGAATAATGGTCAACTACATAAAAGGGCAGACCTGAGTTACTGCGCGGGATTAGCCGTCGATACTGTGCAATTTAGATTCTGGGAGTCTCATTTTTTCCCGAGCCTGTCTTTCTTTGAAACAACAACGCACAATATGCACTATGGTGCTCATCTTCATGACACCATGGAGATACTCTGGGCCCTCAGCGACCAAACCGAATTAATCGTCCGTGAACGCAGTTTACGCATGGCCCGTGGCGACGTAGTGATCATCGCTCCGCATGAAATACATGGCGGTGGTGCGGTGGGTTCTAATCCTTTCAGTTTTGCTTCTTTACATGTTCCTCGGGTTGTTTTGGAGCAGCTCATTGAGATGCATCTTCTAGAAAAAAATTCTTTGTTCTATATGCCGGCCTTTCAATTTATTGATAGCGCTGCTGCAAATGGCATTTATAACGATTTTCTCAATTCGCTGTTTTTCAGCCGTTCAAAAGGTAGCCAGTTGTTGTGCTTGAGTAATGTATTGAGAAAACTATTTCGTTTCAGAAGTACAGCAAGCAAAACAAATGTGGCAACCAAAACTTCTCATCCTGCTATCAAATATGTGCAGTCAATTATCAATACTGAATTTACCGGGCAGATCGATTTTGGCCAGCTGGCGATAGAAGTGGATTTAAACCAGCGTTACCTAATTTCGCTTTTTAAATCCATTGTCGGTATTCCGCCACATCAATATCAGATAGCTTTGCGTGTCGATCTGGCCAGACAATTGCTCGGCGAGAGTTTCTCCTTAAGCAATGTTGCGTCTATGGCTGGATTCGCAGATCAGAGCCATTTCAACCGACACTTTAAACGAATATACGGGGTCACCCCAGGAACCTTCCGTAACGCCATAAGCTCTTTCTAAGTCACTTACATATGATGGCAGGCTTTGATCTGATGGTAGTCAAAGTTGGGCTTTAGGTGTGGGTAGATTTGTTTACCCTTGTAAGATCGTCAGCACATCCAACGGCGAATACGAACCAATTTCTATTTCAAAACTTAATGAGCAAACAAAAGAGTTAGCCCTGTGCTAGACCGTGGGGTAGTAGCTTTGAAAAAACAGTAGGAATTGGTCATCTCGACAACATTTACCTTGGCTGAAGGACACTTGTGTACTAACAATCTTGATTAACGATGGAAGCAATGCGCACGGCACTAGCCCGATGCTCCGGCAGAGCAGCACACAAATTAATATCTATAGTTTCGCCGTTTCTGAGATTTTCGTAGCGACGTCTCACGTAGTGTCCAACATCTTCAGACCACCACCAGGTTCGTTTTTGCAGTGGTCGCATAGTGTGAGCAGAATAGCGCAAACACGTGATTGGCATCGCGCCGTAAGTACGAGTAGAGACGCTAACCTTTGTTTGCTCACCTATCCGACATGACCACAGCGCCACACTGCGGCGTTGGCGCCCTTCACTTGTGAGTTTGGTGAGTACACGAAAACGTGCGCTATTGCCGGGTTGTGGAGGCCACAATGCTGCGGCACTACCCGTCACCGTACGCTCGCCTTTCTTACCACCAATTTCCCATTGAAGAATTGGCTCAGCCGGATTCGCTGAACGAATATATTCACGACCTCTTGGCGTGGCCCAAACATGAACATCACCTTCAGTGCGCACAAAACGCTCAACACGTCCCTCGGTAAAAATAAAAACCGTACCTGGCTCCGGCACACCCCCTTGGTCAGCAATTGCGGTGCTTATGCAAAATGCCATGGTAGTGGCCGTAGCCAGCCTCTTGAAGGCGTCATGCATCTGCCTAGTCCCGTGTTAACTGTATGAGGCCGTGGCCAAACGTGTCATCGCGGCCAGGTTCGCCAAGATCGCGTACCTGCTGGCGAAGGCTATCGACGTGGCTACCGGCGCCTGGCGTCCTAACTTGAATGTCGAGTGCGATTAACGCTGCAACCACCGGCGTGGCAAAACTGGTGCCAGTAAAGGTACCGTAGCCCCCGCCCGCCTGGGCAGCACGAATCCGTACTCCAGGCGCTGAAAAATCGACATGCGCACCACGTCCGGCTCGCCGGTATGGTCGGTTGTTTAGGTCGGTTGCTGTGACTCCGGTTACGCCATCGTAAGCAGAGGGATACAGCGGAGGTGCAGCGGGACCATCGTTGCCAACAGCAGCCACAACCAGATGCCCCCGTATTGATAGTCTCTTTAGCATTTCCTCCAACACATTGCTTGGTGGGCCGGCGATTGAAACGTTGATAACCCCCACTTCATTTGCCGCCAGCCAATCAAGCGCCTCGACCATAGCAAACGCGTCAGTTGAGGGGCGGCCTTTTGCATTCAATGAGAAAACGTTGGCCGCAAAGACCGACCCTCCCGGTACCAGCCCAGTATAATTTTGATCTTTGTCTTGACCAACAAGAATCGAAAGAACTGCTGTGGCATGAACAGCATCTCGTCCACCTGGCCTCGCGAAGTCACGCACGGTGATCGACTGGTTCCGCAAACTCACGTGGGTGGTGTCAGGCAATGTATCAATGACTCCGATACGGATATTTGTACTCGAGCCAACATGGCCAACCTCATAGGCAATCTCCGCTGCTTCATTAGTCGGCGCACGCTGCCGTCCCGGCAGTTCGTAGATGTGGTTATAGTCAAAGGGCGACGCTGGCAGTGCATCTTGCAACGCATCGATGGCGGATTTGGGTGATAAGAAGAACGCTGGCGCCGTCAGCCGATCCAATGTGGCACCAACGCCTGCAAGTATTCGTCGTTCGATTACACGGAAGCCAAGATCCTCAGCAACTCTTAGCTGAGCCGCATCCATGTCAAAGGCAAGAATTTCTGACGCGCGCGCCGGATAACCTTCGTCATCAATATCAATCCCATCAATGTCATGGTCATCTAAATCAATATCGTCGATGCCATCATCATCATCGTCATCGTCATCATCATCATCATCGTCATCGTCATCGTCATCGTCATCGTCATCGTCATCGTCATCGTCATCGTCATC
>JAADHW010000030.1 GCA_013151695.1 Gammaproteobacteria bacterium | reverse complement strand
ACAAATATGAATCTAAAGAGGCCCAAGATGTCAATTTAGAAAGGCTGATTGATTGGATATCCCAATACAATCAAAGAACGGACGCCTGCTCTGAAGAGTCGCACCAGTCTTTATATGAAAAATTTCAAGGTGAAAATTAATGTATGTCAGCAATGAAAGAAACGTATAACAAGAAGCTCGGGTTACTAATCAACCGGGACATCTGGAATGATAAAAAATTCGAAAAAATCCCTGACTACTTCACTGAAGATTTCGTGGCTGATTATTCACCACGTGTCATTCGAAACGGCCGCAACCAAATTGAACAAATGGTGCTATCTGCACACGCTACCTTTGAGGGCTTTCGTGAGACTGTGCATCATGTAGTAGCGGACGAAACACAAGTTGTACTGCATTTCACGATTACTGGACGACAGATTAAAGATTGGGGACCAGTTACTGCGACGAACAAACTTGTTAAGTACGATGAAATTGTGATTATGCAGATTCGAGATGGCAGGGTGTGTCGACAGATTGGCGTGGCAGATACGCTGCTTGCATTACAACAGCTGGGTCGAATTCCGGATCCTGGCGGGTTCGTCGAAAATTCGTTTGAGAAGAGAGACTAAGCCCATGAGAAGTTCGCTTAGCTCTGGCATTGAGCTCTAATCCATTTTACCATCGCAAAATTTCGGTCGCCTGTCACTTTCTATTACACAAGACCTTCGGCATACTTTTATCCATATGCCGGGTGAGTAAAAATTATGTCGTCATATCAAATGAGCAGACAATTTTTGGTGCTGGTCACATCGATTTTCATCGGCACAAGTTCGTTCGCCGAAACTCAGACAATTGATATTACTGCGCATCTAATAGAGATGATGCAATGTAACGCAAAGCACTATTTACCTCCGGACCAAGGTTTTGATATCGAAAAATTCAATGAATCTTGGAGTGCGTGCGCCAAAACCAGAGACAATTTGCTCGAGGCTTTGCCAGAATCCAAAAGAGACGAATGGAGAGTCAAACTGGAGTATGTTCGTTCATCCATGATAGACAAGTTTCAACCCCAACCCTCACAAGCTGGCCATGGATTAAACCCAGAAAACCCTGTAGCAGTTGGCGGAATTGAGGATGGACCTAAGCGAACGTATGCTTATTTCTCGAGACTCAGAACTAAAGATGGACGTTCAGTCCAGGTTAGACGTGTAGGTTCTTGCTGTAGATTCAGAACACCTAACGCTTCAATCGGAGATCACGCGGTCCTGGATAAATACGAATTGAGTGCCGATCAATTCAAAACCAAGATCACCGTATACGTAAACATTTATGACGAAGGAGAAATGCATGCCATTTCCGGTTTCACGCTTGAAGATGAGGCCTAACCAGTTGAGTATTCGGCCTTCATTTGTGCTGATAGTCCACGTGGTTCCGTCTGGGCGCACAAAAGCTGGGCGCCGATAAGAAATTCAGCATGACCTATGAAGAATTTAATGAATTATGCCGCACCTTTCCGGCTACCACATACGTCACCCAGTGGGGAGGCTCTGATGTATGGAAGGTGGGCGGTAAAGTTTTTGCCATTGGAGGCTGGGAGAAAGTGGATAGCCCCGCGTTCACCTTTAAAACATCCGAGCTAAACTTTCTTGTTTTAAGTGATCAGCCTGGATATCGGCCCGCACCTTATTTCGCGTCACGTGGGATGAGTTGGATACAAAAGTATGATGATTCTGGCCCCGAAGATAATGAACTTACATATTATCTACAGGAATCTCACCGCATTGTTTCGTTGGGCTTAACCAAGAAAAAGCAGAAAGAACTTGGTCTCAATCAAGATTGACAGGGGAGTGTTGGTTGACGCGTCAGTCGAGGTTTCAAAAATAGTCTTTGAGTAGTTTGATTGTGCAACCAATATTGCCGTGCTCGACCGATCCCGTGAATTGCTTGTTAGCCCAAGACATAAGATGTGGCCCATCAATGGACTCTTGAGTGCCTTCGCTGTGTTGATAAATCTCGGTCAATGATTGAGTTCTTGGAAAAATATGAAAATGAAGCGGGCCGCCAGCTTCTCCAAATTTTGTACAGTATATGTTTACTGGTGAAAGAACACTTTGGACAGCTTTCTTTATTATTGGGTTCTCCGAAGTCTTCACGCTCAAACTGGCTGCGTAAGCATAGTTATACCTGCCCCCAGTGTCTAATTTCCACCTTGAGCTAGGCTTAAAGGGATGAATTATGCGTGTAACAATTTGGTCTGCATCATCATTGCAGGATGCGTGGCTGTATTCGCCAGTACGTTGTCTTATGGTGCCCTTGTGGCGGAATATCGTTTTGATGAAGTGCAATGGCGGGGCCTGGCAGATGAAGTGCAAGACAGTTCTGGAAATGGTTTCCACGGCCGGGCGATAGCGACAGATACAACGCGAGGACTGCTATGCAGGGCTGCTGACCTTAGAACCACTACGACGGCAGACTATATCTCTATCGACCACCGTGCACTGGACCGGCGGCGAGATTTCAGTATCGCTACGTGGATACGCAGCAGCAATTCCCGTAACAAGTCTGTGCTGTCGGCAGCCCGTGCGGCACAAGCAAACGAAATTATTTTTTGGTTTTCTTCATCAACCACGTTTCGGCCTTACTTAGGTACCAGTAACTCTGGCATTCGTATTCCGTTCATTTGGGATAATAACTGGCACCACATGGTGTGGACGCGTAGGGGTTCTTCTAATTGTTTCTATCTAGACGGGCGGTACCGGGGCTGTCGAACCTTGATTACTGGGCAACGGCATGTAGACCCCAATGGCTTGGTGATAGGCCAAGAACAAGACTCTGTGGGTGGTAGTTTTGTTGCGAGCCAGTCTATTACCGGGTTGTTAGACGAATTTCTGATTTTTAATCACGCGTTGACAACAGGTGAGGTAAGAGACATCTATAACAACCACCGCGCAGGGCTGGGCTGGGATGGGGTAAGGCGCGTGTGTCCCGCATTTGGTGCTAATCGATTTGAAGTCAGCCACGATGGTGCGGGTATCTATTGTGCTACAGAGAGTATTGGCGTCGCTGCGGTGGACACCAGTGGCAATGTAGTCACTAGCTACGTGAATACTGTGATGTTGGATACGAGCACGGGTTCCGGGACTTGGCGCCTTCAGTCTGGCAATGGGGTGCTGAGCGATCCTACTCCGAACGACGGTTTGGCCACTTATACTTTTGTTGCTTCTGATCAAGGTGAAGCTCGGTTTTCGTTGGAATACAGCAGTGGCCCAACAATATTGGATATCGATGTGGTAGAGGAGTTTAATCCCAGCGTTGGCGATGATGATACGGAAGGTGCTTTGGTGTTTGCCGCGAGCGGTTTTACGCTGACTGCAAATGCACTTCCAAACCCGCCGCCGCCATCCATAGACGATCCGTTGGTTTCTACCACGGCGGGCGCGATTTTTGATGTGCATGTCTCGGCTTATGGTACAACTCGAGACGATCCGGCTTGCGGTGTGATTGAGGCCTATTCGGGAATTAAACAGATAGAAACCTGGCAAAGTTGGGTGGATCCCGACGTGGGTACTATTCGAACAACCCTCGATGGCAATCTGGTGGGTGCTAATGAAGCCGCAGCAACTTCAAGTGTGGTTAGTTTTTCCCAAGGTCAGGCAGTTTTTCAGGCGAAGTACAAAGATGCGGGTCGGCTGCGAATTCATATCAAAGATGCGGTGGATCAGTTTGTTGGCACCACAGATGCCTTTGTGAGTCGGCCAGCCAATTTTGTCGTCACGAACATCGAAGACGCCAGTGGTGTAACTAATCCGGCTTCAACAAGGCTGACTGGTGCTGGTTTTGTAGCGGCTGGTGAGAGCTTTGTGGTGGAAGTAGACGTGCTTGATGCAGAAGGCAGTCGCCTACCTAATTTTGGCAACGAAACTGCAGGGGAACAGATCATTATTGCCAGTGCAAGTCTAGTCGCGCCGGTCGGTGGGCTCAATGGCAGTACTGGAGATGGTTCTCTGTCAGGGGCTTTGTCCTTTGTTGCATCGGGTCTGCCGGGAAGGTTTATTAACACCAATGTGGCCTTTGATGAAGTAGGCATCATCAGGCTGCGTGGTAGTATTGCTGATGGTTCGTATCTGGGGACGGGTGATGTGAACGGTCAGTTGTCAGCCAACGTCGGCCGATTCTTCCCCCATCGTTTTAGCTTAAGTAACAGTGCAGTTTCAACCACTTGCGACGGCTTCCTTTATATGGATGCGCCGCACTTATCCGTCTCCTATGCAGTAGATGCTCTAGCCCTAACAGGCGCTATCACCCAGAACTACGATTTGGCGCTTATGGGTGCAAGTGCTCTGGCCAATGTGGTTTTCCAGGCGGAAGCAGGTAACAACGGTGTTGACATCAGCAGTCGTTTTTTTCTTGACGGTGCCCAATGGCAGCTGGGGCGTTTCTCGGTATCCAGCCCCACGGCTCGGTTTCTTAAAGTTGCGTCTGTTGATGGTCCGTACCTCGATACCTTAATGGGTGTAGGTGTTGTTGATAATCTCGATAGCCGTGTGTTGGCTGGCTTAAATATGCGTAGCGAGACCACGGGCGATTGCGATTTGAGCAGTTCGTGTAGCGCAATATCTATCGGTAACTCGGATGTGTACTACGGACGAATGATGGTATTGCCTGCCATTGGTGCAGCAGATCAGCCGCTGAACATTGATCTAGAAGCGCAGGTATTTAACGCTGGCGGCTTCATGGAGAATATTGCCGATGACTGTTCGGACTATATTGGCAGCGGAGCGACGTTGAGTAACTTCCAAGCTGACCTAAGTTTTGGTGAAACGACCATTACTGGACCAGAGACACTAACCAATCTTGTCCTCGGCCATGCAGATTCCGCGTCGCCGTTGCAGCTATCGGCTCCAGGGTTAGGCAATGAAGGGGTGCTTGAAGTGCAGTTACAGGTGCCGAGTTGGCTTCAGTATGATTGGCAAGGTGCGGGCAATGAAAACCCTCGCGCCAATGCCAGCTTTGGTCAATACCGCGGGCACGACAGAATTATTTTCTGGCAGTACGATCCGTAGCGATTTTGGATTCTAAATACAACGCCCGCCATCCACTTCTAGGGCCACACCTGTGATCATGCTGGCGCCTTCACTACACAAGAATACCGCAGCAGCTCCGATGTCTTGAGGGGTTGAAAATCGCCCTAGTGGTATCGACGATAAAAATTTTGCGCGTGTCTCAGGAGTGTCTTCACCCATAAATGTGGACAGCAACGGCGTTTCACCGGCAACTGGATTGAGTGCGTTGACGCGAATGTTATCGATGGCTAACTCTACTGCCATAGACCTAGTTGCGGTGATAACCCAACCCTTAGAGGCGTTGTACCAGGTCAAACCTGGTCGAGGGCTGACACCGGCGGTAGAAGCAATGTTTAAAATACAGCCGCTTTTTTGCGCTTTCATGATGGGTGTAACAAGTTGTGTACTGTTGAATATGGCACGCATGTTAACTTGGTATAGGCGTTCGAAATCTTGCTCAGAAACTTCATCTAGGGGCGTAGGGGGTAAGCCAATTCCAGCATTGTTAACAAATATGTTTAAACCACCAGACCATTCTATAAAGGTCTCCAAGGCACTACAAAGCATATCGCGGTCTGTGATATTGGCACTTAGCGCGATTGCTTGATCTCCCAGATTTTCGGCAACAGATAGGGCGGCTGAAATATTGATATCGAGAACGCCTACTCGTGCTCCTGCATTTACAAACGCCTGAGCAATACCTTGACCAAAACCTGACGCTGCGCCGGTAACGATGGCTGTTTGATTGGCTAACTCGTTTGCCACTACTTGTTCAATAGGTTGTGTAATAGGCTGTGCAGCGCAATGGCCATCACTTTAGCGCTGTCTAACATGTCTTGTACTTCCACGTACTCGTCGGGTTGATGCGCCAGGGTGAGAATGCCGGGCCCGTAGGCGATGCAATCGCTTAGTTTGCCAATGCGGTCAATATGTTTTTGGTCATAAGTACCTGGCGAAACCACCATGGTGGCGGGCTTGTTAAGTACTTCTTCTATGGCGGACGATACACACTGTACCACTGGGGCGCTTTCGTCTGTCATGCTGGGGATGACTTCAAATAGATCGCGCAAGTTGTAATCGAAGTCTTTTCTGTGCAGCTTTAGGCTTTCTAGTAGTTCGATCACTTCGCTTTTAACCGTGCTAAGCGCCTCTTCCATTAGGAAACGTCGATCGATTATCATCCGACAAGAGTCTGCCACCAGCGGTGCAGGTAAGCCTTCAAACGACTCACTTTCGCCGCCGTGTAACGAATTGATATTCAGGGTCGATTGTTTTGCGCCATCAGGCACCACGGGCATTTGTGTACGTTTGGTTGCTAGTAGTGGGTACAGTTCTTGTTCAAGCTTGTTCAGCACAGCAGTCATGTGGTGAATGGCGGAATCACCGTCGAAGGGCATTGATCCATGCGCGATGCGCCCCTTAGTTTCGATTTCCGCCCACCACACGCCACGGTGACCTAGACAAACACGATCTTTGTCTAAAGGTTCTGGAATAATGACATGATCTATACGCGGCTTAGCCATGATGCCTTTCTCGGCCAAGTAGGCAACTCCCCCATAGCCACCTGTTTCTTCATCGGCAGTGCCGGATATTTCGATGGCGCCCGGGTGATCAGGAAAAAGCTCGAGATAGGCTTCAACTGCAATCACAGATGCGGCGAGCCCGCCTTTCATATCACAAGCACCGCGGCCAAAGATGCGATCGCCGACCAGCTCTGCGGCAAAGGGATCTTTAGTCCAGTTGGCGCCGACGGTGACGACGTCGATGTGGGAGTTAAAGTGAACACAAGGCCCCGGGTTAGCTTGATGTCGGGCAACTACGTTTACTCGCGGATAGCGATCGCTGTCACCCGGAGTGCCTTCGGCGCGAAAGTAAGACACTTCAAAATGGCGCTTGGCGAGCCTATCGCCTAAATAGTGCGCACAATCGTCATAGAAGTCGCCCGGTGGATTGAGGGTAGGGATGCGAATGAGGTCTTGGGTCAGGCTGATGAGTTCTTCACGTTTGGTATCAATCCGCGCACTCAATTGTTCAGAAACGTTGTTCATAAAGCCTCGTAAACCCCTTTGGCAATGGCTCGAGCGGTGACATTGGCGGCGACCACGCCAAGGTCGAGCAGTTCTTCGTCGCTGAGCTGTCGCTGGCCCGTCGAGGCTACAAATACAAGATCACCGTCTGCTGGTGTATGCACAGGATATAGAGCGCGGGCAAACCCGTCATGTGAGGAGATAGCGATACGCTTCGCTTGGGCCGAGCTGAGAACGGCATCGGTCACAACTATGGCTAAGGTGGTATTTGCACCAGCAACCCGCTGCCCAGCCTTGGTTCTGCCTATCTTGGCGTCTGCTGGCCACGGATGGGGATATCCATAACCGCCGAATTCTGCATCTTCTTCAAACGGTGCAGCCCAGAAATGTTGACCATCAGCAATCAGTGGAGAACCGGCGGCATTCACTGCTGCAGCGGCAAAGATTTGAGCGCCACTAACTAGCTTGCTTGCCGCCATGCCAAAGCCGCCAGGGGTGGTCGCCGTAGCTGCACCAGTGGCGCAACCGACACGTCCCAGGCTAGGTGTTGTGGTTACATTGCAACTGGCTTCGTAGCCTAGCTCGCGATAGGGGGAGTATCGGCCCCAGTTTTTGTCACCATCGTTGCGCATGTCAAACAAGATAGCACACGGAGCGATTGGAATTCGAACAGGGTCAAGGGG
>JAADHW010000166.1:18688-19473 GCA_013151695.1 Gammaproteobacteria bacterium | reverse complement strand
CTAACAGTCAATTAAATTGAATACTCATTGGTTGCTACAAGAGAACAAAAACGTAAGCATAGTTTTTAGCGAGTAATGAGTGGTTCAAGACGCGCAGTGTCAGGGCGAAAACCACTGTTGGGCTCATTAGAGCAGGCAGTTTGCTGAACAACAATGCAACAAGGGTATTTCGATCAGCATCCTGAACCCGCCGATACTTAGAAGAAGGAAGAATATGAAAACCATTCCGTTATCGCCGGAAGACATGAAATCGCTGACTGCGCGGTTCAGCGAATTACAGGCGATCCCCGCTCAAGAAAACCAGCGTATTTCGATAGAAGCCAGGGACCTAATATTCGCTCGACGCCTTCTGCCCGTGATCGCACCAAAAGGTATCGAAGGACCGTTCGCCAACATAGCGCCGATCATGGACGCTGATTTCACAATGACCATAGCCATTTGCCCACCCGGACAAGGTCCAGGGCTCCACGCGCACCATCGAACGGTCGAAACCTTCACCTGCCTGAAAGGCCGGTTCAAGATTCAATGGGGAGACAGTGGCGAACATGAGACGGTGATCGAGGAATTCGACACCATTTCGGTTCCTCCCGGAGTTTGTCGCGCTTTTAGCAACGTCGGCAACGACGAGGGTTACCTGCAAGTCATTATTACCGGCGGAATTAACGATATGAACGATGTCGCGTTCCCCAAAATCGTGGCAAAACAACTCGAAGACATTGATCACCGTGCTGTGGAAGAATTCGAAAAGATCGGTCTGAAATTTGACGCTGGAGAGGAATAATTAC
>JAADHW010000166.1:0-18678 GCA_013151695.1 Gammaproteobacteria bacterium | reverse complement strand
AATAATTACCAAGGTAGCGCGAGTTCAAGGCACACTGGACCCTCTCGCGGGAGTATGTCGTACTTGATTTGACTCAGCCGAATTTTCATTCGCAGGTTCGCGGATACATCCAATGACTATGAAGCAACAGGAACCCTGTCCTATGTCCGGTAGAAAACAATCTAAGCAAAATAAACCGAGCACGGCACGAGCCCGTAAACGACCGCCAACACAGGATGACCTCTACAAGGTGAAATACGTCGGCGACGGCGTGCTGTCACCGGACGGCAAAATTGCCGCGTATGTTCTTTCGGAAACCACCGGTCAGGGTGACAAAGAAAACCAATCGTTATCGGTTTGGATTGTGTCTACTGAAGGCGGTGAACCTCGAAGACTAACCCGTGGTAAGGCCAACAGCTACCATCCACGCTTTTCTGCTGACGGCAAGTCACTCTACTTTCTCTCATCGAGGGACAAAGTGACGCAGATTTACTCGATGCCTACAGATGGCGGCGAAGCTGAGCCCATCACGCACCTGCCTCAGGGTGCAGGTCCGTTTGAGGTATCTCCCGATGGTAAATCCCTAGCTTTTGCTGCGCTGAGCGGAGTACCACCAAAGCCCACAAACGATGACCACATTCGTATAGATCGTGCCTGGTATCGTTTTGATCCGGTGCCAGGCTATTTACAGAACATAAGTCAGGCGGTCTATGTTCTCCAGTTGGGTGGTGGGAAGCCAATAGCGGTGACAAAAGCCGAAGGCCTCGTTCTTGCTCTTGCGTATTCCCCAGATAGCCGCCAGATAGCGTTGACGCGCACAGCAGCGGTTCAAAAGGAGTTCATGCAGACGGATTTATGTGTTGTTTCGCTGGGCAGAAAACCCAGTGAGCGGGTGATCATCGAAAATTCCTCCTTCTACGCCATAACCTGGACTGAAGATGGTACTGACATTATCTACGAAGCTGCTAGTAACGGCCTGGCAAGCCAGAATGCGATGTTTATCGCTGACGCCCGTACAGGCAAAACGGTTAACCGGACGGGCCAGGTGGATATAAATATTGGCACCATTATACAAGAACATATTCCGGTTCGCTTATCGGGGAGGATTCTAACGGATGAATCAGCTGCCTATACGACAACTTCAATAGGTGGTGAGGCAAATCTTGCCGTGGTAAAACTGTCTGGCAAGAAAGAGGTTCGATCTCTGACAGCCGGATCACGGCTCTGCCATTTACTTGCAAAGCATGAACGTAAGTTCCTTTTTATCAGCCAAAGCATCAACAGTCCGCCTGAGCTGCATATGATCGATATCAGCACCGGTGACGAGCGCACGTTAACGCGACACAATAAGGAGTGGAAGTCTACACATCAGCTGCCTCAGTGGGAGCGACTGTTAGTACGAAGTGAGAAAAATGTTGAGGTTGAAGGCTGGGTTCTAAAACCTGCGCTAAAGCGTGCTCCATACAAAACAATCCTAGTCATTCACGGCGGCCCACATTCGGGTTACGGATACGGGTTTGGATTGGATTTACAGGAATTGGTTGGGGCCGGTTATGCGATTGCCTACATGAACCCACGAGGATCAACCGGGTATGGTGATGAGTTCTGTCGGTCTATTCTGGGCTGCTGGGGTGATCTAGAACTAAAAGACTTCAATGCCTTTCTGGACGAGTTAATAAAACGAAAAATTGCCCATCCGGACAAATTAGGCGTCACCGGCATATCTGGTGGCGGGCATCTATGCAGCTGGCTAATTAGCCACACCAATCGGTTTAAGGCGGCTGTGCCTGAGCAAGGTGTGTACAACATGTTGTCTATGTGGGGCACTTCCGATGTCGGCAAAGTGCTGATGGAGTTGGAAATGGGTGGTCCGCCACATAAGATGCCAATGACTTATTGGGAAAGATCTCCTATTGCTCATGCTCATAAGTGTACAACACCCACATTGCTGCTGCAGGGAGAGCAGGACGTACGTTGTCCAATGGAACAGGCTGAACAGCTGTATACTGCGCTCGAACATCACGGCTGTGAAGTCGAGCTCATCCGCATGAATAACTGTAATCACGCCGCACAGATTCGTGGGCGCCCATCCTTACGCAGATTTAGGGTGAACGTTCTTCGTGAATGGTTCGACCGACATATCAAGTAGCAATCAAAGCCAAGTGCCAAATAAAAAGTTACAGCTGCTATTTTTTACTTGGAGAATGAAAGTGTATTGCCGCACTAGTGATGATATTGGTACTCATGCTTGTCACTATGATCGCATTAACTCGATCTGGGTTGATGTTAAAAGATTATTATGAATTTTCTGAATCAGCAATTTGGAGAGTTGTTGTATTTAGCGCTCTTGGCGCAATTACGAGTTCAATGACCCCAAGCAAAAAAGTGAGCTGAGTACGAAGAGAAGAAATGAATATACAGATCGAAGAAATCACAGACCGTCTGGTTCAGAAACAGACCGACAAACCCGCTTTTCCCGGAATTGCTTTGTCGATCTATCGCACTTCAGACCAGCTATTGATTAATAGCAGCGCTGGCAATCTGGCGAATAACCACCCGTTTTTCATTGCCTCGGCCACCAAGCTTTATATTACGGCCATCATCTTGCAGCTGGCCAGGGCTGGGCGCTTGCAATTAGATGATCCGCTTACATGCCACCTGCCGGAAACCGAGCTTCATGGAGTGCACAATTTCAAGAGCCGGGATTATAGCGCCAGCCTCACCATCCGCCATCTGATGGCCCATACCAGTGGTCTGCCGGATTATTTTCAACAAGAGGTCGGCGGGCAAAGCCTGCTGGGCCGCTTACAAGAGGGCAAGGACAGCACTTGGAGCTACGAAGACGCTCTGCGGTGGACCAAGGAAATGCCAGCCATATTTCCCCCCGGTACCGGGCGCAAGGCTTATTACTCCGATAGTAACTACCAAATTTTAGGTCGGGTCATCGAGCAGCTTGAGGAAGCGGATATCGGCACGGTACTTAAGCGCCGTGTTTTTGAACCGCTCGGTCTAACTCAGACTTACCTATACACCGATGCCAGCGATTTGACCCCGCGCATCCTCAATTATAAAAACGCACCGCTTGAAATTCGCCAAGCCATGACCAGCTTCGGTGCTGATGGTGGCATTGTTTCAACCGCACCAGAAATGTTGGTGTTTCTGAGAGCTTTTTTTGAAGGCGACCTGTTTGACTCATCGGTATTGGTGGGGCTTTATGACTGGCGCAAGGTGATGTTTCCGCTACAATACGGCAACGGAGTGATGTTGTTTGCCACGCCGTGGTTCTTTTCACCGTTCAAAAAGCAGCCAGACCTAATCGGCCATTCCGGCTTGTCTGGCGCCTTTGCCTTTTACGCGCCGCAGACGGGCACCTATCTGACCGGTACAGTGAATCAGGTCGCCAACCCCGCGGCTTTATTCCAGCTCATGCGTAAGGCAATGGACCTACTCTAACGACTGGTATTCGCCACCCAGCACAGGTTTTCACCTGCATTGTAGTGCCTACCTTGGTGTCAGCCGCTTTTCAACATGCCGTGCCTGCAATGCACGGAAAGAACAAATCTATCCCCATAACCAGGTAACATCCATTTCTTGCCCGGAATCGTTAAGCCAGAACATACTTCCCACTACCGACAACGTGGATTTGCTGGATTATGCTCTCCTATGCAGCAAACATAGATTAAAGCTGGATGAGCATTTCACGTTAGCAAACAATCCCCGCCTTTGACTGATAATCGATATTTCACTATGAAGCTCTACATCATTGCTTGCATTTTCGTCGACAAAGTCTATAAATTCGTACTGAATACGCCCGGCTGTCTCAATCTCGCCGTGACGTAAAGCTAAGTATACTTTTGCTAACCAAAGCCGAGGGTAATTTGTAAGTTGCTGCGTGCCTAAAAGAGCAACGGCTCTCTCGAGTGCATCCATGTGTCCTCGAAGCCCATAGTGCCAACCACCCAACGCTTCAAAGAGTTCTGCAACCACATCCCAACGACCACTCGCCAAGGCATGATGAACCGCCTCGGATTCGAAGCTTTGAACTCGAAACCAGTGAGATGCAGAAACATGAAGATCCGCAATTTTCTCAACGAAGTGTCGACGCATGCGCTCTTGTAGAAACTCCGAAAATAATCGATGGTACCGATACCAATGCCGTTCTCTATCAAGTGCCTGCACAAAAAGATCTTTTCGCTCTAAGTCTTCGAGAATCTCCCAACCGTTGGTAACGCCACAGAGATGATTCGCTAGATCTCCACTAACACGTTCCAGAAATGACGTTTGCAGCAGGAACTCCTGAGTCGTTTCGTCAAGCGCATCAAATACTTGTTCCAGAAAATAATCAGATAGGTCGGAGCTACGCCCGGAGATTTGCTTGAGTGTATCTTCAAGCGAAACGCCTTCAACAATCCAGCGTCTAACTGTGTTGAGTGCAATAGGCCAACCTTCGGTGCGCTCAAAGAGCGTAGCAGCCCAATTGGTTTCGTCGGAGAGATCAACCAACGAACTCAAATATTGGCGAATTTCAGCTTCGGAAAAACGCATCGACGAACCATCAACTTCGACAAGCTGATCACGCGCTCTCAAATCAGCAAGCTCAAGTGCCGAAGGATATTCACGAGTGCTAACAATAAAGTGAACGTTACTGGGCACGATGCTGATGAGCTGGTTTAGGATTTCAGAATTTCGGAGCGTATGCGCTCGATGATAATCATCTAGGACCAGTACGATGTCTTGTTTGTTCTTGCCAAGCGCGGTTGCCAATGAGGCAACATACTCACTCGGCGGTGAACCAGATATTCCCGCCGGTAGAGATGGCAGTTCATCCTTTCGTATGAGACCACCAAACTGACAGGCCTGGCCTATGTACATCAAGAAGTGAGACAGATCCCTGTCTTTATCATCCAGCGACAACCATCCAATTGGAATGCCTCGATCTATCAACGAAGCACGCCATGCCGTCAAGAGTGTCGTTTTGCCAAACCCTGCAGGGGCATGAAGGATAACCAGACGTGTTTTTAGCACGTTATTAAGCGTACTTGACAGCGCAGCTCTGTCTAGACTCACCTTGGAAACCATAGACGGGGCAAGTTTTGTGCGAATAATCCAATCTGACATCGTGACCCCTACAAATGTATCGCTACATTGATCCTACCCAGGTAGGGGTAGTTGGTCCAGTGCTTGGGGAAAAGCTAACAACGTGCTCACACAATGCATTAAAGTTTCACGTCAAGCCGGAAGAAGCAAAAGCGCTGATTGACACCATGAAGCACACGGTAAACACGCGCTGGTACGCCATCGCTCGTACCGAAGGCGTGACTGAACAAGATTGTGAGCGTATCAAAGAGGCTTTTGCATATGAAGGGTCAGCATTGACCAATGAACAAATCGAAGCGCTTCTGCCTTGGAATGCGGATCAAACCTTGATCGACCAACAATTGACATAAAACGTCAACACGTAGGCCCCCGACTGTGTACGGACGCCAATAGCTGTTCAATTTAGAATCTCTCTTTCAAAAGCCCTTCTTTCGAGAAATCCAAAATTAACAAACAAGTAGAACAGCAACCCAGCGCTTGACAATATTAACCTCTCCCTAGCACTTTGAGATTTTCATGATGTTTGGAACGATCAATATCGTACATGGAAATACACGCAATCATAATCATCCACAAACAGAACACCGACGGTGCAAAGATGAGTCCTAGATTGAAAATTGACTCTGCAGGAATATCTTCAGGTAGCACCTCACGAGGGAAATTTATCATCGTAAGTGCTATGCCCGCAGCAACCACACCAAGACCTTGAACCATTTTTCTGGTAAAGGAAATTGCGGCAAAAAACACGCCTTCCGAGCGTCGAGCGGTTAGAATTTCGGCGTCCTCGACCAGATCCGCAATCATGGACGCCATCAGTGTTTGGTAAGTGAATATCAAAGCCACATCTAAAACCACGATGGTCATTACTAAAGGAAACAATAATGGGTCACCGTTAACGGGCATCAGATCAAACAGCCGCAAGGTAACCGGCAACGGGGCTATGGTAAACGCCAATAGACCCACAACCATACAACCTTTCTTTTTACCCATCTTCTTGGATACGATCGGTGAGATAATAAAACCCAGCAAGGCTGACAAGACCACTGAAAGGTACAAAATACTGATTTGTTCATTATCAAAACCCCAATAAAAAGTCTGAATGAAGTAGCTCAGCCCAGCCCCTAAACCTGTCGCAACGGAACCAAACAACGCAGCTAAGAATAGTGCGCCAAAAGACCTGGTCGCGAGTGTTTCCCAAAGTTCAGAATAGATTTTTTTCACAGTCATACGCGTTTGGGGAGGTGGCGCCCTCAAATTGGGAATGTACTTATGGGTACCCACCGCAGAAATAATGATGGAGATGAAAATCACAACCGCCGCCACTAAACCCATTTGTGAATAGCCTTCTTGATTGAACATGCCATTTTCGAGTGTTTCGGTAGGCACTAGCAAAAACATGGTAGCAAACGCGGTGATTAGAACCCCTCCAGAAAAACCAAAGAAGAAACGATAACTCAGGGCACTGGTACGTTCGTCGTAGTCATCTGTCATTTCTGCTATTAACGTTGCATAGATGGTAATCAACGTACGAACAAAAACAGAAATAAGCACCAGGTACCAAAACAAGTCATCACCTTGCAAACTGGCGGGCGGGCTCCACACAAAGTAGTAGGACACAGCCACGGGAACGGCTGCGGCGTACATATACGGATGGCGACGCCCCCATCTTGAATGGGTGTTATCCGAAAGATAGCCAATCAAGGGGTCACTGACGGCATCGAATACCAGCGCCAACAACAACGCCAAACCAACTAGGCTGGCTTCGACCCCCATCACCGTGGAGTAAAAAAACAAGAAAAAGACACTAAACCCGTTGTCCTTTACGCCAAAGGCAACGGCACCAAAACCATATGCGATTTTGGTTGTAATCGGTATGCGCAAGTTTACTTCAGCCATCAGCCTCCCCTACCTTTTGTCTTCCTCACAATCTACACATCCCTCTGCTATTGCTTGCACTCGAGCTCATCAACCACCTCGCGTCAGCTAATACTTCGAGATGCCAACATTTCGATCGGCTATTTTTTCTTTCTCATCATTATATTAATCGACTATCAGTCATATTAATATATAATCCCTCAGACTTCCGTTAATGAGCGGAAAAATAGGGTAAGTAACGCGAGAGTTGTCCGGTTTTGCTGATGTCTTCAGAATGCGATACCCTCGAGTTAGGTAGAATCAATTAGGGATACAACTATGGGACTGACATCAGATATTTCAGCGGTGCGATCAACCATTGAAAAATATGTCACCGGGTCAGGAACCGGCGACGCAGATCTGCTGCGTTCAATATTCCATAAGGATGCCGTTATGATGGGCGCCATGGGCGATGAATTCATGGAAGGCACGCCGGAACCTTTTTTTAAGATGGTGGAAGATTCCCCTGCCTTGCTGTCATCAGACGCGAACTATCGTGCAGAGATTGTCGATATCCAGGTTTTTGGCAAAGCAGCAATCGCAACCCTGGTTGAAGATGGCTTTTTTGGCATGAGTTTTGTCGATTGTTTCCACCTACTCAATACTGAAGGCTCTGGATGGGTAATTACCAGCAAGGTATTTAATCGTGATTGATGATACAGAAGGTGGAATCACCGCTGTGATAATGCCAAACGGCTACTACGTCTTTGTCATCCGAGGTCATAGTGATAAATAACACCTGGTTGCTGGGGTGGCTTGCCGGTTACTCCTCGCTCGGCACGCCTATCAGTATCCAGGCAATCGTGCACTTTTCGGTATATCGCCAGGCGTGTCGGGTGCCATTTTGGATCACCACATCCCCCGCTTCCAGCTCAACCTTCTCCCCATCATCAAGCTCCAGGGTCAGACGCCCCTTAAGCAGAATGCCGTAGTCCACCGAGTTCGTGGTGTGCATAGCCGAATCGTCCACTTCCATGTGCTCAAGCAAGCCAGGTAGCTCAGCATTGAGCACCTGTTCGGTTTCAGCAGACCATGAATTTTCAAGCGCCTCCGGATCGAACTCCACAATTCGGATTCGCGTTTCACCTGCGGCCGGGAAAACCGATTGCCAGCGCGACTTCATGCTCGCCTTGTAGTCACTCGCTAGTGGCACCGCAGTATCCTTGTAGGTTGCCCAGATTTCCCGCCAGACCATGCCGGGGGTCCGGACGGTGTGATCTGGCTCCCCCACTTCGACAAAAACTGATCGGCCTTGCTCGTTGTGACCCGTAACGACTCTTTTCATAATGTTCTCATTGCGTTGATCGACGAGTGCTTGATGTCAGCCCGGTAACTACAAATTGTTTGAGCGTTTCAACGTTTCGTTTCTTGCCCAGACCACCCGGATGCCTACGCACTCGTACTATGTTTATGTTTATGACATGTAAAGAAATATGGTGACCCATTGAGAGCTATAAAATCACTATATACGGCGGTGAGTTGATGAAGCCAACCTTGGTCAATATCTAAAACAATCATAGCAGATTCAGTTTTGCATAAGTAATTTTCGCACTTAACGATCTTGGTTAAAGCAACCTGTATACTCTTCCGGTCACAATCACCAACAACCAGGAATCTCTTTATGCGCAAGGTGAAATTTGATCACTACTTCCGATACGACGAGCTTACCGAGATCCTCACAGATGCTGCAGATTCACATCCGGAACTGGTAGAACGATTTAGTATTGGGAAGAGTTTTGAAGGCAGGGATATCTGGGCAGTGTCCATCACCAATCGCAGCACGGGCGAAGCGAAAGACAAGCCAGCCATGTTGATTGACGGCAACATTCATGCGGCCGAAGTAACAGCTACCAGTGTTGCCGTGTATCACCTCGTTAACCTGATAGAAGGATATGGAACTCATGAGGACATTACAAAATGTCTCGATACTCGTGCCTTCTACATTATCCCGCGTGTCAATCCAGATGGTGCTGAATTGGCGCTTGCAGATTCTCCAAAATTTGTACGCTCAAGTACGCGACCCTACCCCTTTGATGAAGAACCAGTATCAGGATTAATTGCCGAGGATATCGACGGCGACGGTCGAATCTTAAGTATGCGGGTTCAGGACAGCAATGGACGCTGGAAGAAGCATGCTGATGATCCTAGGTTGATGGTACCGAGAGAGCCAACTGAAGAGGGGGGCGAGTACTACCAGGTTTTTTCTGAAGGCTACATAGAAAATTTCGATGGAGTAGAAATACATCCTGCACGCCCGAGACAAGGCTTAGATATGAACAGGAACTGGCCTTCAGCATGGGCGCGAGACCACAAGCAACCAGGAGCAGGACCATTCCCCTTATCTGAACCCGAAACCTATGCCCTAGCTCAATTCATCTACCAACACCCAAACATATTTACCTGGGTGGCGGGTCATACATTCTCTGGTGTGTTATTGCGGCCAGGTATGGCGGTATCTGATGATGAATTGCCACTCTTTGATATGCAGCACTACCACCTCGTTGGTGACAAGGGAACTGAATTGACAGGTTACCCCGCGATGAGTGTGCATAAAGATTTTCGCGTTAACAAGCAGGCGGAAGTACACGGCTCCACGGAATGGGGTTATACAAACTTTGGCATCTTTTTCTGGGCGCCTGAATACTGGGCGCCACATCGAACAGCGGGGGTCAAAGTAGAGAAGTACGCAGAATGGTTCCAACATCACCCGGCAGAGGATGAGTTGAAAATGTTAGCCTGGAGTGACGGGCTAGATGAAGGCGGTTATGTTGACTGGTATGAGCACCAACACCCACAGTTAGGGAAAGTCGAGCTTGGTGGTTGGAACTGCTTGATACCCATATTCAATCCACCAACTGCTTTACTCGAACCAGAAATTGCACCTTTCTCCAACTGGTTTATATTCCAGTTGCAAATGTCTCCAAGGCTGGCTTTACGCTCCTCAACTGTAACCAGGCTAGAGAATGATCTCTGGCAGGTACAAGTTGTAGTGGAAAACAACGGTTATCTTCCAACCAACGGCACAGAACAGGCTTTGAAGGCAAAAGCAGTTCGTGGTGTTGTGGCGGAAATAGAAGGAAATTTCGAACTAGTAACTGGAGAGCCCCGTGTTCAAAAGGGGCAGTTAGCGGGCCGCGCCGGTAAATCATTCTTCTCATCTATGGGTGGAGATGCAACCGATGATCGACTCAAGGTAGTGTGGATCCTTCGTGGTGAAAAGGGAGTAAAAGTGCACATTATCGTCCGCCACGACAGAGGCGGCAGGGTCGAAACCGAACTCACATTGGCCGGGTAGTAAAGCTCTGCTCCGTAGTGGGTATATGATTTCATCGTCTGCGAGAGGGCTACATACTAGAAGTTATCCTGGATTGACTCGTTATAAACGCGAATTTCCTGCAGCTTTGCCGCTATTTCTTTCTGAGAAAACCATCGACCTTTGCTCATAACACCGACCACACCGCGGACAGCGCTAATGTCTTTCGTTGGATCGTCCTTAAGTAAGACCATATCAGCGTAAGCGCCAGACCGAATCACACCCAGTTCGCTTTCTTGTCGCAGATAGTGAGCTGGAACAACCGTAGCGGCTGCCAAAGCTGCAAAGGGTGACAACCCCGCTAAAACAAACTGCTCAAGCTCTGTGGCCAAGTCAAAGCCCGGCATCACAAAACCCGACGATGCATCAGTGCCCGCCAGTACTGGAGCACCGGCCTGAAAAAGTTCTTTAACCATGCGCTCTCGATTGGCTTGTCCAGCCCGTAACATCTCTCTAGTCTCAGACCAAGACTCACTAAAAAAAGGTGAGTGCAGCCAAAACTGCTTTCGAAGCGGCGAAATGAATTCCATCCCGGGCCTGCTCAAGACCTGCGACAGCTCTGCACCATCGCCAAATTCCGAACCGAGATGTTTGAGCGTAACCAACGTTGGGCAAACTGCTACATTAGCGCTCGCGGTTTTCTGCGCCCACAAGGGCATTAAGTCCTGATCGATGCTCGGCCACCCGCTGTAGGGTCCTGCTGGTAACGGCCCTGCACCTTCCGGTTGCATCACACGATCATACCCTGTCAAATGCTCAATGGACGATTTGTTGTGTTCAATCGCACTCCCGATGTCCGCTTGTGTTCCAACATGCCCAACCGCCCGAATGCCGGCACTTTGGGCTTCGTCAAGAAGTTCTTTGTACACGTCCGGCGCGAGGTTTGAATAGGTTTTAAGGAAGTCGTAGCCCTTGTCTTTGTAGTCGCTAACGAAACGCTTTACATCCAAGCCTGCAACTAGTATTTCGTAACCCGCAGGCCAAACTGGCGGATCGCCATCAACCATAGGACCGGCTGTGTGGAAGCGTGGACCAAGAATTTCCCCACTCGCAAGCTTATCCCGCAATCGCAAATGATAGGCGTCACCCCGCATATTGCGCACTGTCGTCACACCGCTGGCAAGGTAAAGAAAGAGTTCGTCATGAGTTATCTTCTCGCTGAGCTTCGGCGGTATTTCAGCATACCCGTCAGGAAAACCTAGATGAATGTGCATATCCATCAGCCCGGGAATGAGAAATTTACCTTCTGCATAAATCTCTTTTGCGTTCGACGGGATATGCGCCGCAGCTGCAGGCATGACGCTGACTATTCGACCACTTTGAATCAAAACCGTACGGTTTTTAAGCACCCTATCTTCTGTCATTGATACGACATTCGCACCGATGATAACCGTCACATCATGGACACCGTCGTTTGAGTCTGAGTGTTCCTCAGCGCCGGCATAACTGATGAGGCCGCACAGAACAACTAACAAAGACACAATTGAGGCACGAATATTGTGGGGCATAGGCATAGTATTCACTCTCCTTTTAATAGCTTCACATTGACGTTTACAAAGGGGTTAAGTTTTGCGGGGGAAGCACACTCAGGTCACGGGTGTCGTCTGTAATATGAGGCAGCGCCATTTTCCGTGGCTCTCTATCCATACCTGCGAATACAGCAGTTCAACACCCGCTATGTAGCTCTTTCGCATGGCGTCACTCACTGGAAGTTCCTCCGGAATAACCCCACGCCCCGTATAGCGTCCAGTAGCCAGCATCGCGTTCTCACTAATTGTTTGAGATTCGACTTCATGTAATTCATAAGATGTCTTGGCAATCGCATTCCCAGTCTTGATGCCTTCTTTATCCAGACGGCCACCCCCACTATTGAAGTACGAAAAATTCGATAACAGATTTTCCTCAAACCAATCAATATCACCCGCCTCGGCAGCGTCCAGCCAGTCTTGCATCAGCTGTCGCGCTAATTTGTCGTTTTTCATATGTTGTCTCCTGTCTGTTGATGTAAATACTGCTTTCTTAGAATACTTTAAGACATAAAATCGCCCATTGCTGACTCATGACGAGGCACTCAACGGGTAACGTTTTGCCTGAAAAAGAACGAGAATTGCCAGGGCGGATGCTCCTACCAATAACGTCAATCCCGCCGTGTAGGAGCCACTTCGATCAAACCAAAACCCTAGCGCCGCAGTTCCGATTGCTCCCGCAATGAAGAACCCAGCAAATAGCACCGCATAGATCTGAGAAAATACCCTAAGAGACAAATAGCGACTGATCATAAACGGCATCAGATCCAGTTCAGCTCCCGCGCCAATTCCAATTAACACAGCAGCAAAGAGAATCGTGTCTTCATGCGGGTACACAATCAAAAGCAAACAGGCAACAAGCGGATTCAAGCCAACTGCGACAGCAACATTCGGGGATGGAAATCGATCCAAGAAATAGCCGCAGGTCAGTCGACCGACAACTGCTCCCATTCCATAGAGTGACAAGGCAAAGGCCGCTGTCATATCGCTCGCCTGCATGTCTTGCAGCATAGGAACAATATGCGGTATGACTCCAGCCGTGCCAAAACCAAGACACGAAAAACCTATTGCCATCCCCCAGAACGCATAAGATCTTGTCGCTGATCGAAATTCTTCGGATGACGCACCCTTAAGTGCGACGTTATCAACTCTTTTGGCTATAGAGGGGTTTTCGCGTAGAAGGAACGCAACTGACGGAAAACATATCAACAGAACTAATGCTGCACATGCCAGATAAACCGCTTGCCAGCCTTGGGTGACAATTATTGTTGTCAATACCGGCGGTAGAATTACCATTCCAAGTGCCGTTCCTGTTGCCGCTATCGCCAACGCCTGACCTCTTTTCTTGTCAAACCAACCGACGATGACCCGTGAATAGCTGTTCGGCAGAATTGCCGCTGCGGCAACGCCGAGAGCGAAATACGCAAGATAGAGGTGCGTAACGTTCGGCGATAGAAAGTACATTGACCCTAAAATGGAACCAAACGCCACCAGCGAAGGTAGCAGGATGGACCGAACGCCGTGGCGATCCATCAAGGCACCGAGAGGTAACGACAGCGTGACCGCCGTGACTACAAAGATCATTGATGCATACGAAATTTCTGACCGCTTCCATCCAAAAGCGCTGTTAAGAGGCTCGGTCAGCAATGACAACAGCAAAACGCCAAGCGTCGCGTATGAAAACAGGAAACCGACAAACGCCCCAGCTACCGAATACCAACCCGTTGAGTCAGTATTGGCCACTCCCTCAGGGCTCGTTTGTGGATATTCCTGCACTACCTAATCACCCCCTGCATTATCGACCATCGTACAAGATGACTCAGTAACGATACCTGACGGAAATACCCCACCGACGCGGTAGGTTTACAAAACCACCAAGCAGAGGGTTAACGTCCACAACGTTGCTGATGTAGCGATCGTCAGCTAGATTTTTACCAAATATATTGATTTGCCAAGCTTCGTCCCGACTTTCGAAGATCAAACGGGCATCAAAATTGTCCCAACCACTGTTGCCGAGAAGCCGGTTATTCTGCTCCGTAAAGAACACACTACTTTGACTCTGGAAGCTGCCTCGTAAAGTGATGTCACCCCAATTATCGAACGCCCATACGTACTGAGCGGCAAGACTAATCTGCCACTTCGGCGACCGATTAAGCCTGTTTCCACCTAGACTTTGAAGAATAATATTGCCAGAGGCATCAGTTATCGGCGCGCCAGTGATCTGATCGAAATCTGCTGGGACACTGAACTTGTTGTACTTGGCATCCAGATAGGCGACATTTCCTTCAATCTGAAATGCAGCTGACGGTTTGATTATGAACTCAACTTCTGCACCCCATATCTCAGCAGTCGCTGCATTCTCTATTGAAACCGAAACGGCCGACGCAGGAACCCGGACCTGCAAATCCTGATAGTCATAAACGAAAGCAGCAAAGTTCATTCTCAACCGACGCTGCAACCAGTCCGATTTCAGTCCTACCTCGAAGGCCCAGACAAACTCCGGATCAAAAGGCAGGTTGTGGAGAGGTGAAGTTAAAACCGCCGCTTTTGAACCCACGAGACACCGATGCGTAAACCATCGCATTTTCCATGAGCTGGTAATCAACTCCTAATTTGGGTGTCCAAGCGGGCCAGTCTTCGGACAATTCAACCGTTGGGAGCAGCACGGGCGGTAAGAAGCCACTGCCGAATAGTCCGACCGTGAAGTCCTTCGATTCGTAACTATAACGAAGACCAGCAGTCACATTTAGCCGATCCGTCACTGCATATGAAGCCTGTCCATATGCAGCATAACTTGTCACGTCCATATCGTTCTCGATTCTGATCGTAGCCGGGGTTGGGAATGCCGCAAAAAGTTCGGCAGAGCCAAGCGACTCCCCTTCAGCTTGAAGGTAATAGACACCGGCTGACCAGACCAACCGGCCGTCGTTGTTGGACACCAACCGTATTTCTTGCGTGATCTGTTTTTGCTTCTCCTCCTGATTAAGGATGGTAACGCTGACCGGGGAAAGGTCTGAATCACTTCGAATGTCGAACTCGTCCCTTCGGTACCCCGTGATGGACTCAAAGATGACCGATCCAAAGTCATATGAAATCGTGGCGCTCATGCCTGCAGGTTTACGACGCGCATGCGGATTGTCGTTGACGTTGACGACGTCGGGGTCGCCGATACCTGTTCCAACATCTTTAAATGCGTACGGATCTTCATCAACCGCATAGTCACCGTTTATTTTTATCGAGAGTCTATCGTTCGGTGTAACCCACAAAGACCCGCGAAGCGCATAATCTTTCTCTCCATTCACAGAGTTTTCATCAAAGTTATTTTTCTGAAAACCATCCATGTCCCGCAGAACACCAGAAATCCGAAAACCGACCTTTTCGTTAACTGGCCCGCTAACGCCAAGTTCTGTGCGAATGTCTCCAAAATGGTCTCCATTAAATCTACCGCGGCTATATTCCATTCCCGCGTGCGCTGTGATTGTGTCAGACGGTGCTTTTGAGATGACATTTATAGCGCCACCTGTGGAGTTTCGCCCATAGAGTGTGCCTTGCGGCCCCCGCAAGACTTCGATCCTTTCAACATCTACAAACTGGAAAACGAAGCCACTAGGACGACCGACGTAGGCCCCATCTACATAAAGCGAGACAGGATCGTCAGCGCCGATACCACTGACGCTCGAACCAATTCCTCTGATTGAAATTGGAAAACTACCCAACATTGCATATCCACCAAGATAGAGCCCTGGTGTATGCGCTGCCAAATCTCGTACATCCTGTATGCCTGAGATATCCAAGAATTCGCTGGTATATACGCTAACCGTAACCGGCGTGGATTGGAGCAGTGTTTCGCGGCGCTCCGCTACCACAACTATTTCTTCAATTTCATAGGAAGTATTGGACTGCAAGCCGCCGGCGGCCTCGTTCAAATCCCCAGGCTGTCCCCACACCACTTGACCGGTCAAGCACGACATCAAAAACACCAAAACAAGCGACCGGCAAATTACGCGATTGGAACTACAAACGAACTCAGACTGTGGTGTTTTGCTCATAATTCACCCTCTAAAAAAGTAGTTAATTGAACGGTGACAAGAGTATGCTATTATTTTTGACTGACCGTCAATATAATTATTGTTTACACCAACTAGCGAATCGATCTTCGCCCCATCAAACCACTGAAGTACGTGTTTTGATTGTGCTTTTGCGCCGGGTCACCGGCGAACGTTGTTGACTATGCAACCTCTGTGTTGGTTAATTTCACTTAAAAGGAAATCTGAGTGCATGACTAGAATTAATGCTGACAGACTGAGTCAACTATCTAGCGTTATTGAGCGGGACATCCAAAGTGGTAAGTATTTTGGTGCGTCCGCGATTGTAAGCTGTGGAAATCGAATCGAGTTTTCTGAGTCATTTGGGTATGTTGACAAAATACAAACCAAACCGATCTCCACCGAGACCGTGTTTCCCTTGATGTCAGTTTCGAAATCGTTGACAGCCGTTTTGGTGCTTTCGATGGTGGAACGTGGCGATATTCAACTGACAACGCGAGTTTCGGAAATCGTTCCGGAATTCGGCGCCAACGGTAAGTTAGCAGTAACCGTCGCACAACTACTCTCTCATACTAGCGGCCTTGGCGATGAAACCCCGCCAGGACATGACTCAGTTGATCCTCAGTCGGTGCTCGCACATATTTGCAACGCCCCACTTCGTAGCCCCCTCGGTCATTTTGCCTACAGCGGAGAGGCTGGCTACTTTGTTTTGGGGGAAATCGTTCGAAAACTTGATGCTAAACACCGCTCATTCGAAAACACATGTCAGGAAGACCTATTCGAACCACTTGGAATGGATTCCACTGCATTTTCGACAACCACCGCGCTCCAACCTAGACGCGTCCCAATCTCTATCGCAGGTGACTTGAACGGTTTCTTTACCGCGAGCCAACTTCTCAGCTTGGAAGAAGCTCTGAGTAGCGGCTTAGTGGAGCCCGGCGGATCCTGCATATCTTCCACACAAGACTTACATCGATTTGCACAGATGCTACTGCAGCGGGGGGAGCTCGATGGAACTCGGATTCTATCTCCTGCTATGGTGAAATTAGCGACGCAAATACACACTGGTAGCGATCAGTTTGGCGTATTTCAGTTTGGTCGCCAAATCGTTGGGGCGCCAGAGTTACGAGCAAATTATGGGCTCGGATTTCAAATGCGAGGCCCAATCCCGTTCCAAGCTGTGCCCCACGGAACGCTTGCCTCACCCAGTACATTTGGTCACCGAGGGGCTGGGCTAACATGTTTCTGGGTAGATCCGGCGACAGAAGTGATTTTCGTCTGCCTAACATCCGGTTTCTTGGAGGAAACCGAGAGCGCGGCAAGATGGCAGCAACTATCTGACATCGTACACTCGGCTATTTCTTGATTACGATGAGGAAGGAATCGCTCAAAGCCATCCCAGCAAGCTCCGTGCCACCGACTAGTTTAGCGCGATCTCAGTTAAGCGAGATTGAATAACGAAGCAATCTCCGATTCGATGATTTCCGGGCTGTATTCGTTTGTCGATTTTGATCGATACACCAGTATCGGCACACCAAATAGTAACTCCGTGAGCAAAAAGCTGTCAATTTCCGGAAGGTGACCGTCCGCGATCGCGCGCTCAACAACCTCTAACAGTTTTTTCGTATGGCGCTTTTCCTTGCTCAAACATCGCTCGACAATAGGATCATCTAACACTGGAAAGTGACTAAGCCGCAATCTGACAATTTCGAGGTGCCTGAGAATGCCTTGGATCTGGCAGCGAAGCATCGCCAATAGACGCTGCTTACTGTCAACGTCCGTTACAATTTCTGACATCGCCGCGTATTGTTCTTCTAGGTAGTCCTCATACAGGGCATACATCAAATGATGCTTTGATTTGAAATAGTAATACATACTCGCCTTGCTGAGCTCTAGAGCATCTGCAATGCGGGCCAACGAGAGTTCCTCGAGGGGGCCACCTTTTAGCAATTCCGCCGCTTTCGCCAGAATATTACTTCGTTGCTGATAATAAGATTCTGAGGGCACCAAATTTCGGGGCCGACCAACTTTTTGACGCGACTTGGTTTGCTTAAGTTCTGCTTTCAACAATTAATCTCGCTTCACCTATTTCAAAGCTATTCGCAACCAGCTTTGCCGATCATATCCTATGATTCCCGGCAGTCTCTCTAGTTTAATAGATCTCAAGCGCGATTTCATCGTCCTACGAGGATTTTGCGAAGTTGGCGGCAGCGGTGTTCAAGGGTCTGAAGACCGCCTTTGGCGGCTGAGTTTCGGCCACCTCATTTAGGTCAGGTATTGTTCGGCTGCCTTACTCGTTCCACAATCGTTAGGGTGCTCTCTACTTTGTGTTGCAACACCTAATTCTTGGGAATAATGTGCCCGACAAATGTCTGATAGACGATCTTACCGTCGCGGACGATGAAGGTGTCTGATCCAATAACCACTTCTATCGCAGCGGTGCTAGCCTTCCAGACAACATAGGCGATCTCGCCTTCACAATCCTCTCGAAGTATCTCGAAGCTCTCGACTATATCTGGGGCGAAGGGGCCGGTGAGATAACCCTCGAATAGCCTGCGGATGGCTTCGAGACCTTTGAGAACACCATCTGGAGTATAGAACGCGCTTTCCTCAGTGTAATCCTGCATGACGCCGTCGACGTCGCCAGTACGGAAAGCCTCTAGATGGCGAACGAGCATGGCTGCGGTTTGTTTTGTGGACATGATGGTCTCCTTGAGATGAAATTGGCTTTTGGGTCTGCTTGTAGCAGAAAAAGTTCAGGCCGGTGGATAACCAGTGGGCGGCAGCCTAACACTTGGCACCA
>JAADHW010000008.1 GCA_013151695.1 Gammaproteobacteria bacterium | reverse complement strand
CCAGTAACGCACTGGAATCAGGTTTAAACTGGGAACGAGTGAAATCTTTTTCTTCGTAGGTGAAACGAATACCTGCGGTTAAAGACCATTGATCACTGAGCTGATAACTTCCTTGTGTATAAAATGCGATGTTGTTGACCACAACTTTATTAAAATCCACCGTATTATTATCGAGCGCAAGATTAACCGGGTTTCCAGCACCTCCAGCGCAGATGTTCGCGGGGAAAGCACCCGGACAAACCGATGTCGGCGTCACCGGGAAAACGGCAGCGGGGAAGGCTTCCAGCGCCTGCACAAAACCGGGCATCAACATTACTGCATTGAGTTCTGTGACTTTTTCATAAAAATAGTAAAGACCATTAATCCAGTTCAGCTTGCCAATCTCACCGGACAACTGCAATTCTTGGGAAAATTGCCACTGCTCAAATTCATCGTCCGTCAGTGCAAGTTCAATAAAATATGAATCGTTATCATCAATAAAATGTAAATCCATATTGCGATAGGAAGTGGTGGATTTGATGCTACCCCATTCAAATGCGTCCCAGGTCATGTTCAACGAAACACCCCAGATCTCCCCATCATCTTTACTCGGGCCTGTTTTTGATGAGACAAAACTGTCCTCGGCAAAAATTGTCCCGGGTGTTGGTAAAACGGGGACCCCAGAACCAGGCGGCCCTCCTGGAAGGAATTCAGGCGGCCCCGGTAGAATCCCAAACAGCACAGCCCCGACACGCAGAGCTGGTAAGCCTACACCGGTGAAAAACGATGAATTGCTGGGCATGCTTGCTTGATCCTGACGATAGTAATCAGCATTGAAGGTCGCCTCAAACGAATCACTGGCCTGCCAGCGCAACGCAGCCCGTAAACTATAGTTATCGTTGTTACCCCAATCTATCTCGGGGGCCACAGTCGAAGTACCGTAACCGTCTCGGTTTTTGATATTGAAAGACAGCCTCGCAGCAACCGAATCGCCAAGCGGCAAGTTGACCACGCCATTACCCTCCAGCCAGTCATCATTGCCCGCCTTAAGTTCCAGAAAGCCCTCGCGTTTATCGAGTGTAGGCTGGGCTGTGACCACGTTAATAGCACCGCCGATGGTATTGCGCCCAAACAAGGTCCCCTGCGGCCCACGCAGTACTTCAATTCGCTCCACGTCATTCAAATTGAACACACCGCCTACCGCACGACCAAGATAGATACCATCAATATAGCTTCCAACACCCGGATCAGCCGTTGGAATAAAATCGAACTGACCAATCCCTCGTATAAACACTTGTGCGTTGTTGGACGTACCGCCGCTACGAGAGCCTCCCTGGAACCACAGATTTGGAGTAACACGATCAATATAGGAAATGTCTTCGAGTGAGGCAGCACGAATGTCATCACGGGTAAGTGCCGTAACCGAAATTGGTGCATCCTGTAGACTTTCTTCCAGTTTACGCGCTGTCACCGTGATCTCTTCGAGAATCATTGTCTGCGCCTGTATCTGGCCGGTCAGTATGATAACCAGAGTCAAACCCCAACCAAAACAGATGTGTCGCAGTGACTTATTTTTACTAAACATGACCACTCCCCTATGTGCACCAGAACGCATTGCGCACAGGACACAGTCTTCATCAAAAATTTAAAACGGAGTAGTTATAGTACAATATTGCCCTACAAACAAGTCAAACAGAATGGTCCTACGGGTTGGTGCTATGGTTGGGCTATACCAGTTCTGGATCGTTCAGACGTTTAACAGCGTCTGCGGAGTGACAAATGTGTCGGCGCATGGCCCGTTCAGCACGGGCAGGATCACCGGTTTTAATGGCGTTGAAAATATCCTTATGATCCTTAACCGACTGACTGGTAGAACCAGAACCGGTGAGTACTTGTTTGAACTGAATACGAAACAACGGCCATCGCAATTGTGCAATCAGGTCACCAAGCTGCTCGTTTCCTGACAGAATCACGATGGTATCGTGGAAGGCCTCATTAGCTTGCATATAGGAGGTTACATCCAAACTGTGTTCAAGCTTTACAGTGTCATTTTTTGCGATTTTCAGACGCTTCAAATTATCTCCCTCGTTAATATGCTGCGCCGCCAGACGTGCTGCCAGGCCTTCGAGCATTTCCCGGATTGCGTAGATATTCAGAACCTCTTCTCGATTCAGGCGTTTTACCGAAACACCTTTGTTTGGTTCTATAGTTACCAGACCCTCGCCAGACAAGCGCCACAAAGCTTCGCGCAGGGGTCCGCGGCTAATCCCAAGATCTTCCGTAAGTTCCGCCTCAATTAGCCGCTGCCCAGGCACTACTCGGCCATCGCGAATACGTTGGCGAATCTCATGTGCTGCCTGTTCTACTACTGTCAGCTTCTTCGGTGTTATCCCGGCGGGTTGCTTTTTGCTCATAAGCTGTGGTGTTTCCATTTTGATGGCTTCTATTCGTCAGTATACATAAACGACCTATTACCATTCAGGAGTACCGGCAGCGGAAACCCGTTGTTGCACACTGCCGATGACTTCATTGTCGTTGTCAAAGGTACAAAGGCTCAGGCCGAAGCGGTTCGCGAAGAAGATCTTACATTCTTGAAGGTAATCTGCAGTTAACCATGAACAGGGACAAAACCCATGTGACACATGTTAGCGAAGATTTTGTCTTTCAGGGACACCGCATTATCCGAAAACGAGGGCCTAAAAATACGACGAGACCAGTATCGACGATTCCTCATTAGAAGTCCGCGCCTTATGCCGCAAAACGGACCCACCAGTTGTTCAGCAATCATGGCGCGAACAAGATTCGCCTGACAATTAATATTAACCGCCTACTAGAAGGCTGGGTCAACTTCTACTGCGACACTGAAGTACACTACAATCAAAACCCACAGCACAGTGCCGTGGGTATGATCAGCGCGGAAGTACCTATTCTCACATGTTTAATCATAAGAGATTAGACTACAATATTGTATGATTATTTGATAATGAAAATTCCAGGAAAGAATATGCACCACAAAACGCTACTGATGTGTCTCTTGTTGCTTGGCACAGGCTGTACAATTAACAATGATACTAACACAGAACAGCCAGTAAGTGTTTCCGGCACCAGCTTACAGACGAACAAAGAGGTGGTGATGGAGATGCTCGCGATTTTTAATGAGCGCCGCATCGATGACCTCGACCAAATTGTTGCTACGGATTTCATAAAACATGGCATGCCTGGTCGTGGCCCGGAGGTGGTGGCCCAGACTATTCAGATGCTCACCGGGACATTTCCGGATTTACAAATCGAAGCGCAAAAAATGATAGCTGAAGGTGACCTGGTTTCTGTCTTAATTCATGGACAGGGCACACAGTCAGAAGCATTTATGGGTAACCCTTCAAAAGGTCGTTCGGTAACGATTAATAGCATGGATATATTTCGTCTAGAAAACAGCAAGATCGTAGAACAATGGATAGTGGCCGATCAGCTTGGCATGCTACAGCAGATTACAGGTCCCCAGCCCGATTCAGGCGACAAGAAATTGCTCAAGGTAGAACTTGTCAGCCTTTTCGATGCTCCGGTATTTCTCGAAAGCGTACTCGCTGATAAAGATGGCGCACTATTTGTCACCAGTCTATTCGAGTCCAAAATCTACCGTATCGGGTCGGACGGCAGACGCAGTCTGTTTTTCGAAGCAGCACTTGGTCAAGGACCGGCATTGCGAGGTGTGTTTTGTCTGGTAGCGGCACCTGATGGCGGTCTCTTCGTCACCATAAACTCACCGGATCCCGGGCAACATGGGCTCTGGTATATCAACCGAGACGGTGAAGGAAAATTATTCTCTCCATTGCCCCTAGATTCGATTCCCAACGGAATAGCTAGACTCGATGACAAAACGTTGCTGGTTGCGGATTCCGGAGCCGGTAAGATCTGGCGCGTAAACAGTATTAATGGGGAGGTTTCTCTTTGGTTAAATCACGCTCTTATCGCACCCCGCCCGTTCATTGGGCAGTTTCCTGGAGCTAACGGTATTCAGATACATAATAACACCGTTTATGTCTCTAATTCTGATCAAAACTACATCGTCAGCATACCTGTATCAGAAGATGACACCGCCGGAGAGCCCCAGGTGTTTTTGGAAAACATGGGCGCTGACGACTTTGCCATTGCTGCGGATGGCACGTTTTACCTGACGACGCACCCATATAATACCGTGGTGCAGGTCACCCCGGATGGTAGTCGTCGTACTATCGCATCGCCAGATAACGGCATCATTGGCCCAACCGCAGCCTATATTCATCACAATAATGGCACCCCGATCTTGTATATCGTTACCGACGGTGGTTTTTACACTCTTCCCGCAGATGCGCCCCGACCCATTGCAGAACAACAGCCAGGCGTCTTTCGTATCAGACTCTAAAAAAATCAAAATTCCACTGTAACGGCGAGCTGCAGTAGTGCATTCAAGCTAACGGCTACCATTAGGTTGATCAACTTAACAGGCTTTCGTTGCGGCTCCCTCAACGAGACACTAACTGCACAGCAATGTACTCTCTCAGATATGTATGACAGATTATTGTCCCCTGCTTGAGGGGAAACAAAATGTTTGAGGAGATAAAATCCCTCACTTAATCTACGAATAAGAGCTGCTACTTTAACTGTTAAAGAGCAAATTCTAATCCGTCTTCGAGGCACCCTGAAAATTACGATACTTCTCAAACCATTCGGTAACATAAAGTATCTTAGCCATCCAGTGGCTGGGGAAGCGTGGTGAATCAGATGGCCGAACTCCTCACCATAGCTTGTGCTGCCGCGCGGGTTAACATAAAGAACCACATACCCTTTTGAGGCCATGATCTGTTTTTCAAAATCGAAACGGCCGCCGTAGTTTGCAAACGGTCCACCGTAAATCTCAATAATCAGCAGGTATTTTTTATTCCCATCGAAATTCGGTGGCTTAATAATCCACCCGTGAATTTTGCGGTTGTCATGCGAAGATTCATACCAAATCTCCTCAACTTTTCCGAGATTTTTTGTGCGCCAACAAGTCTTCGTTGACAGACGTGATTTGCCGGATTCCCCATTTGTTTAGAGTGCCCACAGCCAGGTCGGGGGGATTGTCAGTTCATGCGTGTCCAATTACGAATTTTCCTTTTGGTCCGGCATGAAACCCACCGCTCGCATCCGTACTGATTCGGAGCCCAACATGGTCGGCGACTTTTTTAAATTTACCGACGGTGGAAGTATATCCGAGCTTGGTATCGCCTTGTTCGTCATAGAGAAAGTAAAATCCCTTGCCGTCCGGCGACCAATGTATATTACGAACTTTGCGGTCAAGTCCATCAGACAAAACGCGCGACCCGCCGACTTGTCTGACTTCGCCTTGGACATGGGTATCATTGAAGAGCCTCGCCCTCTGGGACTCACACCAAGCGCCGCTATGGCGGCTACTTGGGTCGCGTAGCCCGCACCGATAACGAGCCTCACTAACTTTAACAATACCGTTGTCAGCAATGTCAACACATCCAACAATAGAACTTCGCCGCTAGCTGATTACACTGCACACCCCCAAAACAACCGTCACGTTGCTTGCACCCCTGCATAAAAGTAGACTCTGAGCGGTAAATAGAAAAGAACACACGAGGGAAAACCAAAATGTACGACCTAATTATCCGCGCAGGCACCATTGTTGATGGCTCAGGTGAGGCCAAGTTCCAAGGCGATATCGCCATTCAAGGTGAAAAAATAGCCGCCGTCGGTAACATCACTGAACCCGCAAAAAGAGAAATTGACGCCACTGGCATGCTGGTCACCCCTGGCTGGGTAGACGTACACACACACTACGATGGCCAAGCAACATGGGATCCTATTCTCGCGCCATCTAGCTGGCATGGTGTCACCACGGTGGTCATGGGTAATTGCGGAGTCGGCTTTGCCCCGGTGCGTCCGCAAGATCACCAATATTTAATAGAACTTATGGAAGGCGTAGAAGACATTCCCGGCGCAGCCTTGGCCGAAGGCATCAACTGGAAATGGGAATCTTTTCCTGAGTACTTGGATGCGCTCGAAACCATGCCGCGTACTATTGATGTCGCAACCCACGTACCTCACGGTGCCGTTCGCGCCTATGTAATGGGCGAACGCTGCAATTCCCAAGACGACATCCCTACGGATGACGAGTTGCAGCAAATGCAAGACTTGGTACGCGAAGGTATCGAAGCCGGCGCGTTAGGATTCTCTAGCTCACGCACCTGGCTGCACAAAGACAAACACGGCATTCACGTACCCGGCACCTTTGCCGGCAGCGACGAAATGTTGGCTTTGGGGCTTTCCATGAAAGGTTTAGAGCGAGGCATATTTGAGATGGTCTCTGACCACCTAGGTGATGACGACGAGTGGGCATGGATCCAACAGTTCGTTGAAGAGACCGGACGCCCCATCACTGTTGTGGCGACATCGGCTGCCGCATTCGAAGGCAACAAGATGTACAACATGGCCGAGTCTGCAAAGCAGAAAGGCTTAGAGGTAAGACCGCAAATGGCGGGGCGACCTACCGGTATACTTCATGGTCTGCAGTCTAACTTTCACATTTTTGCGATGACACCAACATTTCAAAGTGAGGTTTCACATCTGCCGTTAGCCGAAATGGTAACAGCCCTAGATAACCCAGACTTACGAGCAAAAATTATTGGTGAGGTCGACCCCACCCTACCCATACCACTGGCAGGCTCTTTGGGTGAACTTCTATGGGCCATATTCCCACTAGGCGACAAACCAAACTATGAGCCTGATCGCGAACAGAGTGTCTCAGGCATTGCCGCAGCACAAGACCGAGATCCTTTTGATGTCATGTATGATTTGTTATGCGCCAATGGCGGTAAAGAATTGTTTTACCAACCCCTAGGTGGCTACCAAACTTACAATTTCGACTTTTTTCGACAATCGATGAGTCACCCTAATGTGTTGTTTGGCCTGTCAGACGGCGGCGCTCATTGCGGCGTTATTGCCGATGCCGGTATGCCAAGCTTCATTCTTAGCCATTGGGCACGTGATCGCACCAAGGGTGAGCAGTTCGATGTGGAGTTCCTTGTGCGTAAACTTAGCCGTGACACCGCCGAAGCATATGGCATGTACGATAGAGGGCTGCTCCAAGAAGGTTACTTAGCAGACATCAACATCATTGACTTTGATGCCTTGCAACTTCACCGCCCTGAAGCAATTTTCGACTTACCCACAGGGGGCAAACGGCTGGTGCAAAAGGTGGACGGATATCGTCACATCATCAAACGCGGGCAAGCGATATTCGAAGACAACGTACATACTGGCGCCTTACCAGGGAAGTTAGTACGTGGCGGCGCAGTCGCCAGCTCATAACCTCGTTGATCTATCTAGTAATCGATGATCCGGACAAAGACTTCCGTGATTGTCTTATTCCGCATCGCGGAAACGAATGAACGTATAAAGAGTGACTTCTTCGGCACTCAAGAACGCAGGAATTTTGTGAGGAGCGTATAGGCGTCGTATGGGCCTGACCCTGGTTTAAGCGTTCAATTCCAGAAGTCTACCCTCAGTGATTTGCTGGGTTTATACCGATACCAATCTTTCTCGATGGGACATTTAGGCTTCTGGAACAATGTATGCATTGCCTTGATTCGCTCAAGTCTCAGATTGTTCGAATGTAGTTCTTCACAAGTCATCTCAGTCGCGACTTCAAGGTTTCTCTCTACGGAGACGGGTAAGCAGTTCCAACTACGCAGAGTAGCGTCACTAGTGTCACCGAAAGATGACAGTGACTTTTACCAAAAAACGTAATCGGCGACGGTATGCAAACAACCCTATTTCGTCCGCAGAAAAGGGCTTCAAACATCCACAAATTTTGCCATGCAGACTCCCAGCCTTACTCCGGAGTGAGGTCAAACTGCAGGTTTGCACCATTCGGCACAAAGCCGATATTGGTAAAACAGCGCGTACGAGATGTACGCAACGTCTGCACATGCCTGCCGCCTTTTGATTCTGCAACGCCGATGGCGTGCCCGATCATCCAACGCCCCAGTCCTTGTTGACGCATACCCCGGACAACAATCACCCCATGCAAATAGAACAGACGACTGCTGGGTCTATCCATGGCGTAAATGCCGATGATTGATTCATCAATCTTAGCAATTCGCACTAACTGCGCTTCGCGCCACACCTCAATACAGGCCTCATCCGCACCTTCATGCAACAACATATCCTCCGGGAACTCGTTGTTGTAAGGATTGAATATTTCAACCTCTCGAATGTTCAATGCCATAGATTACGAACCCCCTGTAACAGGCGTGTAACCACACCATCGCCAGGTTGTAATGCTGGCTTATCTCCCATATAGGCTTGGGTCAACATCGCAGCTACCGGCTGGTAGTTCTCCCAATTGTCCTCTACCGCATAATAGTCGCCTGGGAAGATCGCACGAAAATCACTCATAAAGCGGGAATAGTATCGGTCCAAAAACTGTTGGCCCTGAGAATTAAATAAACACCGTTGCAAGTCCCCACCACAGGCGATCAACAACTCACTGCCCTGGGCTTCCTGAAAACGCACCCGTATCAGTAGTTTCTCATGCTCCATCAGCACTTCGTGACTCAACAATTGTAAGTTGGCACACCACGCCAGCAACATGCCCATGGGCATTGCTGCGCGCGCGAAGTCGCCCGCCTCCTTTAGATGATTATCGATGCTGTCAAAGCCCGGCGTCACTTAGGGTGCAAAGCTCGATCGAGCCCGAATACCCCAGCGTCCATCCACTTTTTGCAGTATATAAAGAGAGTCGAAGGTGACATACCGCTCGCCTTGCGGATTGAAGCGAGAAAATTTCACCTTAAAATGAACCTTTTCATCGCCTGCCTGAATCAGTTCGATACTATCCCACTCGCTGCGCGCCCAATTATTTACTCGGGCAAACTCATCCAGATCGGCATTGGCTACAAATTCTGCCTTACTCGCGTCTACCCGCACCGCCCCACTGGCCACGCGAATATGTGGGAACAGGAGTGTATCGGCCCACGCTGCCTCATTTCTGGCGTTGAACGTGCGCATGAAATCATCCATAACCGCGCGTGCGGCTTGTACTGAATTGTCCGCTTGAACCGCACCAGACAATCCCATGGAAAATAATACGCCCAAGTAGGCGCTAAGTCGGACAATTTTCTTAGTCATATTCCTCACCCGTAGAATTCTTACCATCAAGAGCATATCCTCATTAGCTGCTTTGCACATGGGTCATAACATATGAACATTCGTTTGAAAATCACTGTGGCGTGTCTATTGGCATTGATACCCCTGGTCATTGCTACCCCTGTAATGTCTGCCGGAAGCGGCGGTGGTGGAGGTTTAAGTGGCGGCGGGATAGCACCGAGCAGAGGTTCCTTGACGCCTGAACAGTCTTCGGATAGATCATTTCGCGCAGGTATAAAACATCGTGATCGCGCACTTAAGCAAGAACAGAAAGCAGCAAAAGCGTCTAAAGAGAAAGCCCGCACAAAGGCATTGGCAAAGGCTCAGAAAGAATATAAAAAAGCCATTGTAAAACAGGGCGCGGCGATTCGGCACTTTTCGCAAAACTATAAAGCAGCCAACGAACTGGGTTATGCACTGCGTAAAACTGGCGACTATCGCAAAGCAATTGGTGCTTACAATTATGCTTTGAAGATTAATCCAAATTTTCACCGCGCGGTAGAATATAGAGGAGAAGCTTTCCTCGCACTGGGGTTCCTCGACCAAACCAAGCAGTCTTACATGATTCTATTTCGAAATGATCGTGAACTCGCAGATCAACTAATGGCTACATTCGACACTTGGCTAGTAACTAAGGGCGAAACTCTTACCGAATCTGAAGCAGAGTTTGCGGGTTGGATTGAAGGGCGTAAGCGCATGGCCAGTATCACCAATGATCTGTCGTTGAACAATACCCGCACTTGGTAAGACTTCTTTGTTTTTGGGCGCTGGCCATACTCAGTATTGCTGGTGCTCTATCTCATTCTGCGAATACAGATAAAGCACCATCTGCTCAATCTAACTTTTTCCCCACGCCCATAACACCCCAAGACAATCCAACGAGTACGCAAAAAATTGTACTGGGAAAGAAGTTGTTCAACGAGACTCGACTGTCGGTTGACAACACCTATAGCTGTGCTTCTTGTCATCAACCAAATCGACACTTCACCGACGGATTGAGTAAGGCCATTGGTGTTACCGGTGAACAACACTCCTTGAACACCCCTACGCTTTACAATACTGGTTTCAACGCAAGCCTCGGTTGGCAGGACACGGGTATTACTGAACTGGAGCAACAACACCTCGTACCGCTGCTGAATACTCATCCAATAGAAATGGGGTATTCAAACAACCAACGCAACGTGATTGCCGCAGACAAGCAGTATCAGCAGGCGTTCGAAGCCGCTTTCGCAGACCAACACATTAGCTTAGAGAATATTGTTCGCGCACTGGCCAGTTATGTGCGAACTATCCGCCCACCAATCAGTGCATTTGACAATTATCTATTCCAAGATGATTCAGGTGCACTGAGCAAAGAAGCAAAAGCAGGCTTGGACTTGTTTTTCTCTGAGCGCCTGACTTGTTCTCATTGCCACGCAAGCTTGAATTTTTCTGGACCAATCAAACATTCTCTAAGCCAGGCTGCACCAGTATTTCATGTCACAGGCGTGAGTGGTTCAACCAAACCTTTTCGTGCCCCAACGCTTCGCGCCATCAGGCATACTGCCCCCTACATGCACGACGGCAGCCTCACCACGTTAACCGCTGTCATCGATCATTACGAAAGCACCAGGGTAGAAAGGCTTGCCGTATTTAAACTAAGCCAACAAGAGCGCAGCCAACTCGTTGCATTTCTACAATCTCTTTAGAATCCATTTAGTCACTCTAATTCTCCGCGCAAATCCACAACGGCGCTGCGCAGGCTGTTTACAGTAGCTTCACTGGCCGCTATCGGAGTACCCGCCCTTACTTTGACCTTACTCCAGAACCGACTGGGGTTTTTAAGCAGACCGCCAGCGTAGCTAAAATAGCTACCCCACAAACCCTGCAATGCCATAGGAATGACCAGCTTCGGAGTTTCATTGACAATTCTCTCAACGCCACGACGAAACTGCGCAATCTCCCCATCTTTGGTCAGTGCACCTTCAGGGAAAATACAAACCAAATCTCCGGCCTCAAGTGCTTCGTGAATTCTAATGAACGCCTCATCGTGGGCTTGCTTGTTTTCATTTTCAGATTGAATCGGGATTGCACCGCCCGCCCGAAAAACGTAATTCAATATCGGGATATCATATATAGGCTTGAACATTATAAAACGAATAGGACGAGCCACCGCCCCTGCCAACAGCAACGCATCGACATAGGTGACATGGTTGCAAACGATAACCGCACCACCTTCGTTCGGTATATTATCTAAGCCTTCATGGCTAACTCGATACATGGTATGGCCGAGCAGCCAAATAACGAAGCGCATGGCAAACTCTGGCACCTGTTGAAAGATAAACAAAGTCACTGCCACATTCATAAGAATGATCATCAATAAGAAATCTGGGATGGTCATGCCAACCAACCCCAAACAAACAATAGACAACAGTGCACCTGTCACCATAAACACAGCATTGATGACGTTGTTTACAGCAATGATTCGCGCACGCCGGCGTGGGGGTGTGCGCGTCTGAATCAAAGCGTAAAGAGGCACAATGAACATACCGCCAAAAAAACCTATCAACCCCATATCAAAAAGGAGGCGAAAAGAGCCTTGTGCGCCTAGAAAACCCAACCACTGTGTATGCACCGTGGTATCCATTGCGTTGATGGCAAAATACAAATCTGTACCACCGACACTTAGGCCAAGAGCGCCAAGAGGAACTATACCAATCTCTATTCTTCGACCTGACAAGCGTTCACACACTAGGGATCCGGCGGCAACACTGATGGTAAATATAGCAAGCACGAGGGTGACCACGGTAGTGCCGCCATTTAGATATACCTTTGTTAAGTTAGGTATTTGGGTAAGTATTAGAGAACCCAGCAACCAAAACCAGGAAATACCCAGCACCGACAAGAACACCGAATGGTTGGTGCGGGCTACTTGTATCATCAACCAGGTTTCTCTAAAAGGATTCCGCCCAATGACTAAGTTAGGGTCTGTCGCCGGGCACTGTGGAATATACCGGCTAGAGGCATATCCAACTAATGCGATTGCGACCACCAATATTGTTAGCCAAAGATTCACATCGTTCTGCGCTGCAATTACACCTCCAACCAATGTGCCTAACAAAATGGCCACGAAGGTGCCCATTTCAATTTGCGCATTGCCGCCCACCAATTCAGAATTGTCGAGCTGTTGCGGTAGAATTGAAAACTTCAATGGGCCAAAGAATGTCGACTGTACGCCCAATAAAAACAACACTACCAACATAGCGTAGATATTCTGTGAATAGACGGCCAGCCCGCCCGCCAACGCAATGCCTATTTCCACCAGCTTAATAATTCTCACCAGCTTAGACTTTTCATACTTGTCAGCAATTTGCCCTGCTGTGGATGAGAAAAGGAAGAACGGCAAAATAAATAGCCCAGCGGCTGCATTTACAAAAGTGTTGGTGGCGTCTGCTGCGATTAGGCCGCTGTAGACAAATATGAGCGACAGGGCAGCCTTGAAAACATTGTCGTTGAACGCGCCTAGAAATTGTGTGAAAAAGAGCCCTGCGAAACGCCGCTGCCGCAACAAACCAAACTGCGAGGTTTGCTTGTGACTCATGCCGGCCGATCTCCTTGAATGGTCACTCTGTGCATTTTTCGATGCTGAGGAAAAAAGTCGTTCACTGGTTTATGCTGCGTCGAACGGTTGTCCCAAATGGCTATGGTATTGGGTTCCCAAGCAAGCCGAACAGTATATTCTTCAGTAACCGTGTGCTGATACAAAAAAGATAAAAGCCGTTCACTTTCTAACAAGGAGAGATCTTTTATCACCGTCGTGAACAGAGTATTCACATAAACTGCCCGCTTTCCTGTTATGGGATGAGTGCGCACTAACGGATGCTCTACTGGCGGGTTAGCTGCGATGGTATCTGCCAAGCGCACTTGCCCGCCGGGCTCAGCCAAACTCTCGCGAAAACCGTGACGAAAATCGTGTACAGCAATTAACTCATCAACAAACGAACGCATGGGCGCGGACAAACCATCATAGGCAGCGGTGGCACTTGCCCATAATGTATCACCACCNNNNTATCACCTGACCATGGAGTAAGGTGAAACTAGGCGGCCGGTCGGAGAATGTCATGTCAGAATGCCACGCCTCAATTTTGGATGGATTGCCTCGCGTACTTTCTAAAATTTGTACATCCGATGCCCCTGCGACTGTTTTGTAGGCTGGATGACCAAGAACCTCTCCAAAGCCCTGAGCAAATTTTTGGAATGCCTGGGGTGTAATGTCTTGGTCGCGCAAGAACAAGACTTCATGCTCAATGGCCAAACTTTGGATCTCCTCCACCCGCTCGTTGGAAGCCATCACATCAGATAAGTCAACACCAGACACATAAGCACCCAGCGCTCCCGCCGCACGTTTCACTGCTAATTTTTTTGTCATGCTTTTTCTGCTACCCCATTCCTATTCGATTCATGGCATGCTATTGAAATCTACTTGAAGACAACCTGTTACGGAGATTGTACCCAGTGTCTGACCTAGAAGGGACCATCCAATTTGCCTACGAGCTGACCCCCACTACTGGCTCGATTATCGATGACGAGCGCTTCCGTGAGATTGCCGCTTGGCGATCCATACTGCAATCCTTAGACCTCGTCGGCCAATCTCCCGAGCGCTACGGAGGGTTTGCCTTTGGCAACTTGAGCGTACGTTCCCAGGACGAACAACAGTTTGTTATCACGGCAAGTCAAAGCAGCGGACATAGCAGGCTAGACGCTGAGCACATGGTACATGTCACGCACTGTAATCTAGACAGATTCTGGGTAGAAGCCCAAGGCCTGCAGCCGCCATCGTCGGAATCACTCACCCACGCCATGATCTACCACTGCGACCCGCGCATTCGTTGCGTGTTCCATGTTCACAGCCCAGAAATATGGCAGGCGCGAACCCTTCTGGGCCTACCGCAGACACCGGTAGACATTCCCTACGGTTCTCCCGCCATGGCCATGGCCGTAAATGAGCTATTTGAGGCCAACCAATCACGCCCATTAGTATTTGCTACCGAAGGTCACGAAGACGGAATTTTCGCTGCCGCCAACCAAGCGCGGGAATGTGGTGGGTTACTTGTTAGCTACTTGGCTAAGGCAAGAGGCCTTCTACTCAATGGTTGAACTTAGTCTGCCTGAAACCTTGGTATGGCAAAACAACGAGCTAAGCCTCCTCGACCAAAGAAAATTACCCGAAGAAATTGTTTACCAACGTGTAGATCAGTTGCAGGACGCTTGGCTGGCAATCAAAAACCTCACGGTACGAGGGGCCCCCGCAATTGGTATCGCGGCAGCCTACGCACTGGCTCTTTCCATGCGCGCGCAAGAGCAACTTGGGAAAGCTGACTTCATGATGACACTCAACCAAAATGCCCAGTATCTCAATAGCTGCCGCCCAACAGCGGTCAATCTATCTTGGGCAATGCGGCGGATGTGTGTCGCTGGTCTAAGACAGCCTACCTATCAAGCGTTAATCGAAGAGGCGGTTTGCATCCACAACGAAGACCTCGCCATATGCCAAGCCATCGGTAAACACGGTGCTCATTTAATACAATCGGGTGATAGCGTACTCACCCATTGCAACGCTGGCTCTCTTGCAACGAGTCGCCTAGGGACTGCAACTGCACCGATGTATGAACAGCACGCCGCTGGTGTGAAATTCCAAGTTGTTGTGGATGAAACCCGCCCGCTCTATCAGGGTGCGCGCCTGACCGCGTGGGAACTCGACTACGCAGGCATCGACGTGAGATTGATATGCGACAACATGGCAGCGACGTTATTTGCGCACAATCAAATCGATTTGGTTCTGGTTGGCACTGATCGTGTGACTGCAAACGGCGACGTGATCAACAAAATCGGCACCTTAAATCTGGCCATATTGTGTCGCCACTTTGGCGTCGATTTTTATGTCGCCTGTCCGTCCTCAACATTCGATGCCAACACCCCTACTGGTAATGACGTGAATATTGAGCACAGACCGAACGATGAAGTTTTAGGAACACACGCCGCAAGGGTTCGCGCTTTCAACCCCGCATTTGACGTCACGCCAGCGGCCTTGGTGAGCGGCATTATTACTGAGCATGGTGTGACTTCGGCTGAAAATCTCAGCCGCTTTTTAAATGATCTTCAATAAATTCAAAGCGATCTTTACCCCAGTATATCTCCCCGTCGACCACCATGGTGGGAGCACCAAAAACCCCTTCGGCTAAAGCTTTGTCTGTGAGCTTAATTATTTCTTCACGTATGTCCTGAGATTCGCAACGCTCAGTAAACGTTTGTGGGTCGACACCAAGTTTGCCAGCAATACCCGCCAACGAAGCGTAGTGTTGAATCGATGCATCACCCAACTCCCAGTACTTGTGAAAAATCTGTTCCATGTAGGCATCATGTAAACCCTGCGCCTTCATCACCAACGAGCCACGTAATATGCGACTGGTTTTTATCGGAAATTCTTTTGGCACTTGGAAGGCAAGATCATGACGTTTCGCCCAGCGCATCAAATCGACCTTACGGTTTTTCATTTTCGCCTTGGGTTCGTGCGTCAATGCATATCCGTGGTGTCGAAAGACATAACCTAGGTTGAAAGGTATATAGTCAATCTCCGCACCATATTTCTGCGCTAGGGGTCGCAGCAGGTGAAAGGCGAAATAGGTATTAGTGCTGCCGATATCCCAGTAAAATTTCACCGTCTTATTCATCTTCTGTTCAGCCCACAGCTGTTATCTTATAGCCTGAGATCATACACCTGAGGTAAGCAACGTGATTATCGCAACAGCCGTCAGGGCAAAAATATTCACAAAACTGGCGCTCGTTTCCAGCGCCCTGTTGTTGACCTTGGGTTTAAGCCTTCCTGCCCATGCCGGCGGCTCCTATAGTGGGCACTATGGTGGACACCACGGCGGTTACTATGGCGGACACCACGGCGGCTACTATAACCGTCACTATAGTCATAGCTATCGAGACAATTATTATTACGGATACCGACGACATCACCGTCGCTACGACAATACTGCCGCCTATATTGCAGGCGGGTTAGTCTTAGGCTCCTTGCTCACACACACATTTGACCGTCATCCCTCAACTCTATACACAACAAACGAATTTAATGGCCGCAGAACAGTCGTATCCGACAACAACCGAAGGGTGTCACGACGCTTGTATAAAGATCGACAAGGGAATTGTTTTGAAAAAACTTATACCCCTGCCGGGGATGAATTGCTGAGCGAGCTCGATCCAAATCAGTGTGCTTGGTAGTCTTGAGCAGTGTAGCTGTCTAGTGCAGCCAATCTGTGGTGCAATACACCACAATGAGCCGCTACCGACCCCCTCGCCCACCCGCATCACCCTATATTACGCAACCTGGGCATGACCGCTTACAACACGAACTTTCCTATTTGTGGAAAGAAAAACGTCCTGCAGTGACAAAAAAAGTTTCTGAGGCTGCCGCAATGGGCGATCGTTCAGAAAACGCTGAGTATATTTACGGCAAACGTCAGCTTCGTGAAATCGATGCCCGTATTCAATTCCTCAGCAAACGTCTCGACAAACTACAAGTTATCGATAAACGACCACCCGACGGTAACCGCGTGTTCTTTGCAGCATGGGTGACCCTCAAAGCAGATGACAACCAAGTTCATCGGTACCGTATCGTTGGTGCAGACGAATTTGATATTCAACCCGACTACATCAGTATCGATGCACCTTTGGCACGTGCACTGATAGGCAAGCAACTGGGTGACGAGGTTAGTATTAGCCAACAGCGTGACGGTAAAACACCCCTCATCCTGCAACCTAACCCAACATTCAGCGAGACTACTTACACCATTGAGAATGTGGAGTACGAATGAGCACCAACGGATTAATGACCGTTGCGCGTATAAGTAAACAACGACAACATCGTTGAATTACAGGAGTCCATTCAAAATGCCTTCATCTAACAAGTTCCGAAACCATCTAAAGTCTTTAAGCATCGCAGGCATCGTGGGTACCAGTGTTGTACTTGCATCATCCGCCATGGCAACCCAGGCAGACGAGTCTCACGCTGGCAGTAAACACTTTCCAATTTCCATTGCCGACGCTCAGGCAAAGGCAGATCAGCGCTTCGAGAAGATAGACGTAGACGCCAACGGTGCGGTCGATCTTGCCGAGTTCGAAAACGCCAAGCTTCCGCGCCACTTAAATAAGCGCAAACACCGACGCGGTAAACACGCTGCCGGGAATATGGATAGAAGGAAAATGGATAGAGGGCAAATGGGTACAGGGAAAATGAAAGACGCAGCCGCGACTGAATTGTTTGCCATTCTAGACCAAGACAACAGTGGCCAAATCGATGCGGACGAGTTTCTGCAACAGTCTCGGAAGAATAAAAAACTAGCCATGCGACGCGCGGTATTCAAACACCTTGATGCCAATGGGGATGGCAACTTGACCGCTGAGGAGTTACCCGCTCGAATCAAACATCTGCGCGAGGCAGATACAGATGGAGACGGAATGGTCAGTCGAGAAGAAATTCGCGCAGCTCATGCGGCCCGCGCTGCGCGATAGCTGCCTGAGTGAGTGGCCAGTCGGATGAAGAGTTGATATTTGCTATAACACAAGGTGATCAAGTGGCATTCGAAACACTACTCAACCGCCATGTCGATGCACTTTATAGCTACGCCCTTCGTCTTGGCCACTCGACTACCTTGGCTGATGATCTAGTGCAAGAAACATGGTTAACGCTATGGGAAAAAGCCCATACATTCAAACCCGGGAAAGTCAGAACCAGCACTTGGCTGCACCGGATATTGCATAACAAGTTTATCGACAAAACACGTAAGCACACAGAGTTGTTAGACAACCAAGCAGCACTTGGTGTTCACGCGACAACCACACCGCAGAGCGAATATTCGACTGGCGTTACCCTTGATGAATTGAATAAAACGCTGGCCAAGCTACCTCAAAACCAGCGGGCAGCACTGCTGCTCACCCACGCTCAAGGCTTTTCAAACAAAGAAGTCGCAACTATTTTAGGGGTGGGAACTCGCGCAGCGGAATCACTTCTGGCCAGGGCGAGGCTTACCCTAAGAAACTACTTCCAAAGTTCTCGGGAGTTCAAATGAAACATCCGCATGAAAACGCGTTTGATCGGTTTCTCGATGAATTAGAGGAACAACGTCTCCCAGCCCCAACCTACTTGCGTCAACGAATATTGACTAATTTGCCGGCGCATGGCGCGTTAAACGATTGGTTCGGGGTGTTCACATGGCTTCAAAATTCTCTTTGGCGCGGCGCTGTGGCTATGCTAATTCCCGTCGCTATCGGTTTTAGCGTGGGCACCTACATTCCGCAGGAGTCGCAAAACTATAGTGTCGAAACCTTGTTGTACGCAGATAATCTAGAGGAGTTTGGCGACCATGAAATCTAAATGGCTTGCCACCGTTGTTATCCTCTCTCTTGGGCTCAATCTTGCGTTAGCAGGTTATATCTTGGGAGCACGCAATAAGTCCTTTGGCGGCTTCGACCCAACCAGGCAATACATACGCTGGGCAAGTCATCTGCCTGAGTCTCGCCGCGCAGACCTACGACCCATCATACGTGGTCATTTTTCATCTATACGCCCACACATAAATAACTTACGCGAGGGCCAACAAAATCTTCGCCGCGCCGTCGCCGCAGAGCCTTTTACTCCACAACTACTTGAACAAACGCTACAACAACTGCGTGAAGAACATCTCAACGCCCAAAAATTGGGGCATAAATCCTTTGTGCTATTTGTACAAAGTTTAACGCCGGACGAACGACAGCAATTGGCAACTGATTTAGGCAAGCGCTCACAAAGACACCATCACAAGCCAGATCGGCTTAGAATGGACAACCACTAACTACCCTTTGCAATCCAATATGGCGCAGACACCGGATCACAGTCTCGGCGATCACATCGATGAATTTTTTACCAGTTACACCAAGAGCCACGAAAAACTCGTCACCGAACATGACCCGGAATGGCTTTCGCCTTGTGAAGTGGGCCAGCCTTGGCGTGATGAACACAATATTCAACGAATCTGCTGGCAGCCAGTAAGACGACATTCCAGCGTCGAGGATTTCTTTGGCTTACAAAACGCTCTAGAGCTAAGTATCCACCCTGATATCAAAACCCACTACGCGCGGTATTGGTCAGCGACCCTGCACGCTGAAGCCCCCCAAGGGCACGTCAGTTTAATGTACTTGTGGAATCAACAAGATGTAGATCGATTGATCGAAAACCTCATTGGTCATGCGCTTGCCTGCAAACAAAACAAAACACCGTTCTCTGTCTTCTTTGCGTGTACGGACGAAGATTCGGACTTGTATTTAACCGTCAACAATCAATCAGGCGAAGTCCAGTTAGAGCAACCCGGCAAACAACCCATTCGTGTCGTTGCTCCATCACTATCCATGTTTATGCAACAACTGGTGCCCTCTCCTACAACGAATCTGTCGTCCGCCTAGACTCCGAAGTTAACCGATAAACGGGCTTGCGCATAGTTAGTGAGTGTTTACTTTCTTTTTTGTCACTGTGTATAAAGATCTCCAGCAACTCTGAAGCAGCCTGTTGCCAGCCTTCATGCGCCCTAACCGAAGTTGATTGGCCAAACATGCGCAGCAGTTCTCGTAAGATGATGTTGGCTGCCTTGGATATACCCTGGGTGAGCGAACGGCCTTCATCTAGCAGCGTTTCTTGTGCTTGTGGGGGCAACTCAAATTGTTGGCGAATGAAAGCTCCCGTTGTGGCGGAAATACCGTCGTGTTCAGCAATTAGTAGTGCTTGCGAGTGCAAAACGGCACAGATCAAGCCACTTCGATCATCGAAATGCTGATACAGCATTCGTTTGTTTACCCCAGCCATAGCAGCAATGGTGTCCATTCGTATCGCTTGCAGACCATGCACAAGTACATACGCCACTGCAGCGGTAAGAATCTTTGCCGCAGTTGCACGCCCTTTTTGAGTTACCGTCGCTGAAGTCATATTGTAACTATATAGTTACTATTGGGAATATCAAGCCTCCTTCCGCAGACTTTTCACCCCCTAATGTAACTTTACGTTTACTTTTAGAGATCTATAAAGGGAAAATCGAACGACGCTTGGTTGTATCAAAGTCATAGACCCCATCAGGCATGAGCATGTGCAGATTGACATTGAGGTTTCGTGCGGAGCTCTGCGGGAATCTGATAAGTAAACTTTGTACTTAAGACTGCTCAAAGCCCTCTACGGCTCCCTTTATCATTCTACAAACCCACGCGGATTGTCTGGTCCTGACGGCCCCTTTTTTGCTGGCCACTGTTGCTAATGCGCTGGAAATAATTTCGTGTAAAAAAACGCAGAACTCAGAAATTCCTGAGTGCTCTCCGGTATAGACCTTGACCAGACTCTTCACGATGCGTTGTTGGTGACGAGCGAAATGTTGCCCCAATACGGGGACGGTGCTGGCTCCCTGGAATATCTCCTGGTAGGCGACGGAATGGATATACTCAGATTCCAGATTGACCAGAAACAGGCCCTGAATAAGTTCGGTGAATGTCGAGCCCGGGGCGTTATTCGCCAAATAACGCTCGGTCGTATCCATAATGCTGTTAAACCACCTTTCAAGCAAAGCCACTATCACTGCCTCTTTGTTCGGGAAAAATCGGTAAAACGAACCCACCTTTACGCCAGATTCCGCAGCTATATGGTTGGTTGTCAATTGTGAGAAGCCGTTTCGTTCTAACAGAATAAGCGTTGCATCCAGAATTCTGTCAACACTGTCTTCGCCTCGTTTCGTTACCGGCATTACCATGCTTACAGGTTTGGGCATAAAGCTAAGCTTC
>JAADHW010000031.1 GCA_013151695.1 Gammaproteobacteria bacterium | reverse complement strand
CTGACAATAAGCAATGCAGGTTTCCGCTTGAGGTGTGCCTGGTTGCGCCACGAATACACGTATGCTGGTGGTGGATTCTTGCTTCTCAAGCAACTCCTGCAAGTAAGTCTGTGCGCTGGCGGAAATTTCTATCATAACGGTCTCAGATTGGTCTCTGCGTAGTAGCTATACCCGACTAATTTAGTAGGGTATAGCAGAAATTACTACTATTAAATGGTTTCAAGTTAGTTGTCATAAACTTCAATTGTATTCATGAAGCGGGGTGTTAGTTTACTGCAACCTAATCCCAGTGAAATTCCATGTCAGTGCCTTCCGAAAACGTGTCTTCTACAAAAGTGCCTGGGCCCAGTGCACTACAACTTCTAACCGACCTCATGAAACGCAGGATAGTCATTCTCGATGGGGCATACGGCACAGCATTACAAGGCTACGGCCTAGTCGAGTCAGATTATCGCAGCCAAATACTAAGCGAACACCCTACCCCATTATTAGGCAATCATGACTTGTTATGTATTACCAAACCCGAGGTTGTGCAGGCAGTTCACAGATCCTATCTGGAAGCAGGGGCTGACATTATATCAACGAATACTTTTAGCGGCACCAGTATCGCCCAAACAGATTTCGGTACCCAGGCTTTGGCCCGTGAAATCAATGTCGCCGGTGCACGTATTGCCCGCCAGGTGGCAGATGAATTTAATGATGGTAAGCCCAGGTTTGTGGCGGGCAGCGTGGGCCCTACTAATCGTACAGCAAGCTTATCTCCTGACGTTAATCGACCAGGTTTTCGCAACATAACTTTCGATGAACTGGTCAACAGTTACATTGAAGCAATCGAAGGTTTGGTAGAAGGTGGCGCTGATTTGTTGATGATAGAGACGATCTTCGACACGCTGAACGCCAAAGCCGCAATCTATGCTGCGCTGGACGTTCGTCAGGCGCAGGGCATAGATTTACCTATGATTATTTCAGGCACTATTACCGACGCCAGTGGTCGTACCTTATCTGGCCAAACCTGCGAAGCCTTCTTGTACTCTATTCAACACGCTCAGCCCTTAGCCGTCGGATTAAATTGCGCCTTAGGCGCACAACAACTACGCCCTTATGTGAATGACCTAGCCACGCGCTGTAGTTTCCCCGTGAGCGTTCACCCGAATGCAGGCCTGCCTAATGCTTTTGGAGAATATGATGAAACACCGGAACAAATGGCTGATATCGTTACCCAGTTTGCGCAAGCAGGCTGGATAAATGTGATCGGTGGATGTTGTGGCACCACGCCTGATCACATCCGCGCCATTGTAAAGGCGGTGGAAAAACTGCCGCCTAGACAGGTTCCCAAACGCACAAACCAACTCACCTTAGCAGGGCTTGAACCTCTCAAAGTTGATGATGAGTCATTGTTCGTTAACGTTGGAGAGCGAACTAACGTCACCGGTTCTGCTCGGTTTGCGCGCTTGATCAGAGAAAACAACTTTGATGAAGCCCTCAAAGTTGCCCGCCAGCAAGTAGAAAGCGGCGCCCAAATAATCGACATCAACATGGACGAAGGCATGTTAGATGGCGAAGCCGCAATGGTTGAATTTCTCAACCTTATCGCATCAGAACCGGACATATCTCGTGTTCCCATCATGCTCGATTCTAGTAAGTGGTCAATCATTGAAGCCGGATTGAAAATTGTCCAAGGCAAGGCGATCGTCAATTCAATCAGCATGAAAGAAGGTGAAGTGGCCTTCATAGAAAATGCTCAGAAGTGTCTGAAGTATGGTGCTGCAGTAATTGTCATGGCTTTCGATGAAAAAGGGCAAGCAGATACTTATCAGCGCAAGATAGAAATCTGTGAGCGAAGCTACCGGATTCTTACTGAACAGGTGGGTTTCCATCCCTCAGATATCATTTTTGACGCCAATATATTTGCCATTGGTACCGGCATTGATGAGCACAACAACTATGCCGTCGATTTCATTCAAGCGGTGAGTTGGATTCAACAAAACCTTCCCGGCGCAAGCACCTCTGGCGGGTTAAGTAATGTGTCCTTTGCCTTCCGTGGAAACAACCCTGTACGCGAGGCAATCCACACGGTTTTCCTCTACCACGCAGTTCAAGCTGGTCTGACTATGGGTATTGTCAACGCAGGCCAACTGGGTATATATGCTGACATCGCAGAGAATCTTCGTGAGCGTGTCGAAGACTTGGTGCTAAACCGGCGCGACGATGCAACTGAACGGCTGCTGGAAGTTGCCCAAGCATTTACCAGCAACGCAAGCTCCAGCGTCACTCAAGATATGTCTTGGCGAGAAGGAAACGTGCATAGTCGGCTTTCTCATGCCTTGGTCAAAGGCGTAACAGATTTCATTGTTGACGACACAGAAGAAGCTCGTCTGCAAGCCGAGCGTCCATTAGACGTTATCGAAGGCCCCCTCATGGACGGCATGAGTGTTGTCGGGGATTTGTTCGGTAGCGGTAAAATGTTTCTTCCTCAGGTGGTTAAAAGTGCTCGTGTTATGAAACAAGCCGTTGCACACCTACTACCCTTCATCGATGAAGAGAAAGGGTTGCACAGTAATTCTAAAGGCAAAATTGTCATGGCGACGGTCAAAGGTGATGTGCACGACATTGGCAAGAATATTGTTGGCGTGGTACTTCAATGTAACAACTATGAGATCATAGACCTTGGTGTTATGGTACCGGTTGAAAAGATCCTGGCCACAGCCCTTGAAGAACAAGCAAGCGCTATCGGCTTATCTGGGCTCATCACCCCATCGTTGGACGAAATGGTCAATGTTGCCAGCGAAATGCAGCGTTTGGACATGAACATCCCACTGCTAATCGGTGGAGCAACAACCAGTAAGGCCCACACCGCAGTAAAAATTGAGCCTGCGTATCAAAATGCCGCCACCGTGTATGTGACCGACGCATCCAGAGCGGTAAACACAGCCTCCTCTTTGTTGTCTGATGATAAAAGTTATGCAGAGTTCGCCGCCAACACACGCGCAGAATATGAAAAAGTGCGTGTTCGTGTTGAAGCTCGACGAAGTAAGCAGGCGTTCCTCAAACTAGTCGACGCACGCAGTAATAGCGTACCTTTAAATTGGAAGAACTATCAACCACCGAAGCCATTAAACACGGGTATTCAAACGGTCACGCCTAAGCTGGCAGAACTGCTCCCGTTTATCGACTGGTCACCATTTTTTATGACCTAGGAGCTTGCGGGGAAATACCCCAAGGTGCTTGAAGATGAGGTTGTGGGGGAAGCGGCGACACAATTATTTGCTGATGCGCAAGAAATGCTCACATGGTTGATAGAGGATGGACGACTACAAGCCAAAGGCGTGTATTGCATTTGGCCCTGCAATCGTAAAGGCGCAGATGACCTGGAAATTTATTCAGATGAAAGTAGAAACAAGGTCATAGCAACCCTCCACCACCTGCGACAGCAAGCACCCAAAGCGGATGATTCAGCGCCGAATTTTTGTTTGGCAGATTTTATCGCAGAACCAGGCAAGTCCGACTATTTAGGTGGTTTTGCTGTAACCGCTGGGATCAATATCGATGATATTCTAAAAGAGTATGTTGATGATGATTATTCACAAATAATGATCAAGGCACTCGCCGACCGGCTGGCAGAAGCCTTTGCCGAATACCTGCATTTACAAGTGAGACAAAATGACTGGGGTTACGCTAAAGATGAGTCGTTAGATTCCGCGTCTCTAATCAGTGAGCAATACCAGGGAATTCGACCCGCTCCAGGCTACCCAGCGTGCCCGGAGCACAGCGAGAAAGAAACACTGTTTCAGCTTTTAGAAGCAACTGCTAAAACACAAATAGAGCTGACCGAAAGTTATGCCATGTTGCCTGCTGCCTCCGTGAGTGGGTGGTATTTTTCGCACCCAGACAGCCGCTACTTTGGAATTGGTAAAATTGACAAAGAGCAACTGGCCGATTATGCCCAGCGCAAAGGCATCAGCATAGAGTGCGCAACTGGCTTACTGAGACCTCTTCTCGCAGACTAGGTGTCAGATCAACTTACAATGTGGTTCTAAGCTTATGCCGCATCGCGCTTGAGAAGGCAGTTGTGCCCTGGTAATGTCGCGTCGCCTCGAAGAGACCATCTAACATGTACCAGTACGACAAATTCGATCATACCTTTGTCGCCGAGCGCGTTGCACACTATCGTGCGCAGACTTTGCGCTACCTTGACGGCAAACTTTCTGAAGATGAATTTTTGCAGCTCCGTTTACGCAATGGGCTTTATGTACAACGCCTAGCCCCAATGTTACGAGTAGCTGTACCTTATGGCACCCTTTCCAGCGATCAACTGCGCATGTTGGCGCATATCGCGCGAAAATATGATCGTGGTTATGGCCACCTCAGCACACGTCAGAATATGCAATACAATTGGCCTGAGCTAGCCGAAGTGCCAGATATTTTGGAAGATCTTGCATCGGTCGAAATGCACGCCATTCAAACTAGTGGCAACTGCATAAGAAATGTAACCACTGATGAATTTTCAGGTGCTGCACTTGATGAGTCAGTTGATGTGCGACCCTACTGCGAGATTCTTAGACAGTGGTCTACCTCACACCCAGAATTTGATTGGCTACCACGCAAATTTAAGATTGCAGTCACAGGTGCAACTGAAGACCGAGCAGCAATAACCGTGCATGACATAGGGATTCGTGCCCACCGTGACGATCAAGATCAGATTGTATTTGACATATTTGTCGGCGGTGGACTTGGCCGCACCCCGGTTGTGGGTGTGCTGATGATAAGCGGGCTAGCAGTAGAACATCTACTCACCTATGTCGAAGCGATTATGCGGGTATACAATCGCTTCGGCAGGCGCGACAACAAATATCGCGCTAGAATCAAAATATTAGTTCGCGCTCTGACTGCAGACGGCTTTCGTGATCAAGTTGCTGAAGAATGGACACATCTAAAATCTGGACCAAGCACTCTGACTGAAGATGAAGTCGACAGAATGTGTTTGCATTTTACACCCCCAAAATTCGACACCGTGCCGGACTTTACAGACACGCTAGCCCAACAGAAGCTCGCCGAGCCCGAGTTTGGCCGTTGGATTAAACATAATGTGACACCCCACAAAGCTCCGGGGTACGCCGTAGTTACTTTGTCCACCAAGGTGACCGGAATCCCACCCGGCGATGTGAGCGATGAACAAATGGATTGTGTGGCCGACTGGGCAGAAACCTGGAGCTTCAGTGAATTGCGAATCAGCCATGAACAGAATTTTGTCATCCCCCATGTTGCACAAAACAAGCTTCTAGAACTATGGAAGGCTGCGCGAGCAGCCGGCCTGGGTGCAAGCAACAAAGGGCTTCTAACTGACGTCATATGCTGCCCAGGAGGGGACTATTGTTCACTGGCTAATGCTAAATCTATTCCAGTGGCAGAATCGATTCAACGCCGCTTCGACGACTACGACTACCAACATGATTTACACGAGTTAGACATCAACATCTCCGGCTGTATGAACGCATGCGGCCATCATCACGTTGGGCATATTGGTATCCTCGGAGTAGATAAGAAAGGCGCAGAGTTTTATCAAATCTCCCTAGGAGGGCATTCTGGCCACAGCGGTATAGATGCCACGATTGGTCAAATTGTAGGCCCTTCTTTTGCGCGTCGTGATGTCAACGATGTGATCAACAAAATATTTGACGTGTATTTAGCCAACCGGACGCAAGAGGAGCATTTTTTAAATTGTTTCAAACGTATTGGGCTTGAGCCATTCAAGGAAAGCATCTATGCCAGTTCTGATTAAACAAACAAATCAGGCCAAAGGTGACTGGTCGATTGCACCACTGGACCAACCTAATTGGAAAAGTAGCGACACGTGGTCTACCGGTACGCCTTTAATATTACAAGTAGATGAAGAACCCATTTCTGCATATGTCGAAGCAAGTGCCATTGCTATTGAGTTTCCTGCATTCAGTGATGGGCGCGGTTTGTCTTTGGGCGTGTTGTTACGCAGTCGCTTTGAGTTCACCGGCGAACTTCGTGCGGTGGGCGCTGTGCATGAAGACGTCCTGCACTACATGGTACGTTGCGGGTTTGACAGCTTCGAATTGGGTGATGATCGTGACGCTAACATCGCCCTTGCCCAAATCGCTCCATACTCAGATCATTACCAAGCTTCCGTAGTCAACCCCGAGCCCGCTTTTAGACGTGTGAATCGCGGACACAACGCGTAAAATCTGGCGAACTCCTCATCGAGGGCATGCATGCCCCACTCTGGCATTATTGAATCCTTCTTCTTCATCTTTGCAGGTGCGGCGGTCTTAGCAACTTTTGCTCTATACACGCGCCAGCCGCTGCTGGTGGCTTATATTTTGCTCGGTTGTCTATTGGGCCCCTTTGGTTTCAGCATGGTTAGCGATGCTGCCCTACTGTCGGAAATAGCCGAGTTTGGCATCATATTTTTACTGTTCTTGGTCGGCTTAGACCTACAACCCAAAAAGCTAAAAAACATGATCGGCGCGACCTTAGTTACCGCCATAGGCACCACGGTTGCGTTTTTCGCCTTGGGTTTCTTTGTCATGTTTGGCTTTGGCTTCAGCCTGGTTGAGGCAACTGTTACCGGTCTGGCGGTAACCTTCTCGAGTACCATACTCGGTATAAAACTACTCCCTACCACGGCCCTGCACCATCGGCATATTGGTGAGGCAGTAGTTAGCATACTGCTGATACAAGACTTCATTGCGATATTAGCCATCCTACTCCTCAACGGCCTTGGCATTGACAGACAAGCCTTGTTGCAGAGCCTAGCGACCATATTTTTAGGATTGCCAGTAGTTGCAGTTTTTGCGTATGTAGGTGTTCGATTCGGACTACTTGCGCTGATCACTAAATTCGATGCGTTTCACGAGTACATATTTTTAGTCGCTATCGGCTGGTGCCTCGGTATTGCAACCCTTGCCTCGGCCATCGGCTTGTCACTAGAAATTGGTGCCTTTATCGCCGGAGTGTCATTGGCAACCAGTCCTATCGCGCAATATATCGCAGAGAGCCTTCGTCCCTTACGAGATTTCTTTCTTGTATTGTTTTTCTTTTCCGTTGGAGCAGGCCTCAACCTTGACCTGATAGGTGATGTTTGGCTTCCTGCACTTTTATTGGCCGCGCTACTGGTTGGGTTCAAACCGATGATCTTTGCTGGTCTACTCAAATTGCGCGGCGAGCAAAGCGATATGGCCTGGGAAGTGGGTTATCGACTGGGGCAAGCTTCAGAGTTTTCTCTGCTACTGAGTTACATTGCACTGACCAATGCCCTGGTCAGTGAATCTGCAGCGTTGGTCATTCAGTTTGCAACTGTTCTAACCTTGGTAGTGAGTAGCTATTTCGTGATCTTTCGTTATCCAAGTCCGATCGCACCCAGCGCCAGACTTCGCCGTGACTAGCTATTGTTCTACTTTAGATGGAGGACACCTCTGCCGACCATAGCCCCAGCCAAGATTCGATCAATCGCATGCGACAGAGTGTCCAAAGTTAAAGACTCTTCTAGGTTGGATAAATCTACCCGCCATTCGCCACCCAGCTTCTGCCAAATTCTTTGTTTCTGCTCAATAGGTAACTGCACCGAATCAATACCTAATAAGTTAACGTTACGTAATAAGAAAGGTATGACAGTTGCTGGAATTTCGACACCACCCACCAGACCACAAGCGGCTAAGCTGCATCCATAGCGAAGGCTCTTGACCGCATTAAACAACATTTCCCCGCCTACAGTGTCTACTACTCCACCCCAGCGTTCAGCCAGCATCATTTTAGAACTTCCTTGATTTGCGTCTTCTCGGGAGAGTATTTCACTGGCGCCCAGTTCTTTTAGAAACTCAGCCTTGTCAGGCTTGCCTGTCACAGCCGCAACTTCAAAACCTAGGTGAGAGAGTAGTTTTACTGC